>JAQBGW010000145.1:0-10443 GCA_032128415.1 Betaproteobacteria bacterium
CGCCGCTGCCTTCGAACAGGCGTACATGACCTTCAGCGCGATACTGGTTAAAAAAATGGAAAGCCACAGAAGCCATGCGCCCTTTATGCTGCTCGCGGTCACCATACACATTGAAATAACGCAGGCCCACCACTTGCGCAGCGCCGGGGGACAACTGGCGCACACGCTGATCGAACAGCAGCTTTGAGTAGCCGTACAGATTCAGCGGGCCCTCGCAGGCCGGCTCTTCACGAAATTCCTTGCTTGCGCCATAGGTCGCCGCCGACGAAGCGTAAATAAACGCTGCGCCTTCGGCCCTGCAGAATTCCAGCAGCGCACACGAATACGCGTAATTGGTATCCATCACATAACGCCCGTCGCTAGCCGTGGTATCCGAGCAGGCGCCCTGGTGCAATATCGCCTTGACTGCGCCGCGGAAACGTCCGGCACGCACACGCGCAAGGAATTCATCCTTGTCGAGATAATCGCTGATCCGGCAATCGGCCAGGTTGCGGAATTTATCGCCCTGGGTCAGGTCATCGACAGCAAGGATGTCTTCAATGCCACGCGCATTGAGCCCCCTGACCAGATTTGCGCCGATAAATCCGGCAGCGCCGGTGACCACGATGGTCATGCCCGCTCCCCTACCGCCACAAACAATTCCGCAGGATGTACTACATCAGCGCCGAATTTCCCGACGACGATGCCCGCAGCGCGATTGGCGACGCGAACAGCGCTTTCCAGATCCTCGCCAGCCGCAAGCATTACGCCAATCGTGGCAATTACTGTGTCGCCGGCGCCGCTGACGTCATAAACTTCGCGTGCAATCGCCGGTACATGCAGCCGACTGCCGCGCCGGAACAGCGTCATGCCTTCCTCGCTACGTGTCACCAGCACACCGCCCAGACCCAAATTCTGACGCAACCGCTGCACCTTCGCCGTCAACGCCTGCTCGTTGCTCCAGCCGCCAATGACCGCTTGCAACTCGGCGCGATTCGGTGTGACCAGAGTTGCGCCGCGATACAGTGAATAATCTTCGCCTTTGGGATCAACCAATACCGGTTTGCCAGCGCGGCGCGCCAGCGCAATCATTTTTGCAATATGCGTAAGCCCGCCTTTGCCGTAATCGGACAGAATCACCACGTCACAGGCCTTGAGCAGCCGCTGGTAGTCTTGCAGCTTGGAGGCCAGCACTTCGTAACCGGGAAGTGTTTCAAAATCAGCCCGCAGCAATTGCTGGCGGCGCCCGATGACGCGCAGCTTGACCGTAGTGCTCACGGTTGCATCGTCATGCAGGCTTGCGGTAATCCGGTCCTGCTGCAATAACTGGCGCAAGCGTCGCCCTGCGTCATCACGTCCGATCACCGAGAGCAGCGCCGTTTTCGCACCGAGTGCTGCCACGTTGCGAGCGACGTTGGCCGCACCGCCCGGACGCTCTTCCACCCGGTCAACTTTGACCACCGGCACCGGCGCTTCAGGTGAAATCCGGCTCACCTCGCCAAACCAGTAGCGGTCGAGCATGACATCACCGACCACCAGCACCCGGCCACGGCGTATCTGTTGCGCCAGGCTGGATGGACGTGACGTCTTTGGCGCCGGTTTTCTGGTCGGGCTTTTTGTGGAACGTGCGTTTTTCATCAGACTATTTTACCGGTGACCTGCCACAGGCGCGCGCTTCAGCGGCTGATTTCCACATTGATGGCCCGTAGCACGGCCAACGGATCCGCGGCACGGGTAATCGGACGGCCGATCACCAGATAATCGGCACCGTTGGCCATTGCTGTCGCCGGCGTCACGATGCGTTTCTGATCGTCTTGTACTGCCCCGGCCAGACGAATCCCCGGGGTAACCAGACAGAACGCCGCGCCACAGGCCCGGCGCAGTGCCGGCGCTTCCTGCGCTGAACAAACCACGCCGTCCATGCCGCTGTCCGCAGCGAGCCGCGCCAGGCGCTCCGCCAGCACCGACGGTAATTCGGCATAACCCACCTCGCGCAGGTCTTCCGCACCCAGGCTGGTCAGCACCGTAACCGCAATCAGTTTTGGCGCGTGATCCGCGCCGGACAGCGCCTCCCGCGCCGCCTGCAGCATGGCGCGACCGCCACCGGCATGCACGTTGATCATCCACACGCCAAGTCCGGCAGCTGCTTTGCACGCGGCCGCGACGGTGTTGGGAATATCATGAAACTTGAGATCCAGAAATACGCTGAAGCCGCGCTGGACCAAACCGTCCACCAGTGCAGGCCCTGCGGCAGTAAATAATTCCTTGCCCACCTTGACCCTGCACTGCGCAGGATCCAGCCGGCCCGCCATCGCCAGCGCCTCGGCAGCGGATGCGTAGTCCAGCGCCACGATGACCCGCGGGTTTTTGTTACCCGTATTCATGCCGGTATTGCTCTTTCTCTCCGGCACGTTTCATGCCGGAATTCCCTTCTCCTCGGTGCGCCGCGGCGCGTAAGTTTCCCATTCCCCGCAGGCCGGACAGTGCCAGTAGAACTGCCGGGCGCGAAAACCGCAATGTTCGCATTTGTACATCGCCAGGCTGCGCGTGTGCTGATGTATCAACTGCTTGATCATCTCCAGATCATGGCGGCGCTCGGCAGGCACATCGAGCAATTGCGCTTCCAGCAATTTGTCGAGTCCGAGCAGCGTCGGGGTGCGCCGCACCTCGTCGCGCACCAGCCGGTACGCCGCTGGCGCGCCACTGGTCGCCACCAGCTCCTGATACACCAGATCAAGCAGATCCAGCGATGGATATTTTTCAAGGAACCCGCGCAGCAGATTCAATCCTTCCTCCGCACGGCCCCCGCTACGGTAAGCGCCCAGCAGTCGTTCCGCCACCAGCGACAGATAGGCCGGATTCTGCGATTCGATGCGCTGCCATACCGTAATAGCTGCGGGCTGATTACCGAGATCGCGCTCCATATCACCGAGCAGCATATTGGCACGCACACACAGCCGGTGATGCGCCAGAGCCTCCAGCAGATGCGGGCGGGCCTCCGCAGGCCGGGACTGCATCAGCTCGCGCGCAGCCATTTCGCAAAAGAAATTGGCAATCTCTTTCTGGAATGATCGGCCCGTCAGTCCCTCCAGCTTTTCCGCCGTACCAATGGCCTTGCGCCAGTCTTTCTCCTGCTCGTAGATTTCCAGCAGAAAACGCAGTGCACTCTCGGCATGCGGCGTAGCATCGAGCTTCAGAAAAAGTTCTTCCGCACGGTCGAGCAGTCCGGCTTTCAGATAATCCTGCGCCAGTTCGACCAACGCCTGCAACTTCTGCTCTTGCGCGAGATCTTCGCGTTCAAACAGATTCTGGTGCATGCGTATCGCTCGATCGACTTCGCCGCGGCGGCGGAACAGACTGCCCAGCGAAAAATGCAGCTCCACCGTCTGCGGATTGACTTTCACGACCTCAATGAACGCTTCGATGGCCTTGTCCGGCTGCTCATTGAGCAGGAAATTGAGGCCCTTGAAATAGGATGAAGGCAGCAATCGTGATTCAGAAACGATCTGGCGAATATCGACCCGCGCCGCCATCCAGCCCAGAGCGAAAAACAGCGGCAACGCCAGCAACCACCACAGTTCGAGTTCCATGGCGATCAGCCCGTCACGGCAGGTCTGCCGGCGGCATAATTGCCGGGGTAGTCGTATTTACCGAGCCGCGGGATTTGCCCAGCTCGCGTTTCAGCACAGCGATCTCCCGACGCAGACGCAACGTCTTCAGTAAGCCGACCAGTACGCCGGCAACGGCGCCGACGCACACGGTCACCAGCAGGACCAGCACCAGCGGTGCCTCCCAGCGGTAATCGTAGTAGTAGTGCACCGTTACCGGATCCGTGTTCACCAGCGCAAAAGACAGGATCAGGACGAACAGCGTCAGACTGATGATCCACGACAGGTATCGCATAGCACCTTGAGAATATCACCACTGCGGTGACCGCGGAAACAAAAAGGCGGCATGGCCAGAGCCATGCCGCCGAAGGAAACGATGCTTCGTTCGTTATTTCTTGATATCAACGCGTTCGCGCAGTTCCTTACCTGCCTTGAAATGCGGCACATACTTTGCAGGAACCTGCACCCGCTCGCCGGACTTCGGATTGCGTCCCGTGCGTGGCGGTCGGTAGTTGAGTCCGAAACTGCCAAAGCCACGGATTTCGATGCGTTGTCCCTGTGACAGACTTTTCCCCATCGCTTCGAGAATCATCTTCACTGCCAGTTCGGCGTCCTTGGCGACCAGCTGTGGATAGCGTGCCGCCAGTTTCGCAATCAACTCCGACTTGGTCATGATGCTCCCTTATTGTTGAGTATTGGCTGTGTCCAGCTTGGCCTTGAGCAGCGCACCCAGACTGGTTGTTCCTGAACTCGCCTGCTTGTCCGACGACATCTTCTGCATGGCATCGGTATCTTCCGCAAGGTCTTTCGCCTTGATCGAAAGATTAATCGTGCGGTTCTTGCGATCAACATTGATGATCATCGCCGTCACCGAATCGCCTTCTTTCAGTTTGGTACGGATATCCTCGACGCGATCCCGCGAAACTTCGGAGGCACGCAAATAACCCTCCATATCGCCATCAAGCTGGATCACGGCGCCTTTGGCATCGATCGACTTGACGGTGCCAGTGATCACTGAATTCTTGTCATGGCCGCCGACGTAGTTGGTAAATGGATCACCTTCCAGTTGTTTGATGCCCAGCGAAATGCGTTCACGTTCGACGTCAATCGACAGCACCTGTGCCTCGACTTCTTCGCCCTTCTTGTAATTGCGCACGGCTTCTTCGCCGGTTGCATTCCATGACAGGTCGGACAGATGCACCAAGCCGTCAATGCCACCGGCAAGTCCGATGAATATACCAAAATCCGTGATCGATTTGATCTGGCCCTTGACCTTGTCACCCTTCTTGGCGTTCATCGAGAATTCTTCCCACGGATTCGCCATGCACTGCTTCATGCCGAGCGAAATACGGCGGCGTTCCTCGTCGATCTCGAGCACCATGATTTCGACTTCGTCACCCAGTTGCACGACTTTCGAAGGATGTACGTTCTTGTTAGTCCAGTCCATTTCCGAGACATGCACCAGACCTTCGATGCCCGGCTCGATTTCGACAAACGCGCCGTAGTCGGTCAGGTTGGACACCTTACCGAACAAGCGGGTGTTAGCCGGATAACGACGTGACAGGCCGACCCACGGATCTTCGCCCAGCTGTTTCATACCCAGCGAGACACGGTTTTTTTCCTGATCGAACTTGAGCACCTTGGCGGTGACTTCGTCACCTACATTGAGCATTTCGGAAGGATGTTTGACCCGGCGCCAGGCCAGATCGGTGATATGCAGCAGGCCGTCGATACCACCGAGATCCACAAACGCGCCGTAGTCGGTGATGTTCTTGACGATGCCCTTGACGGTTGCGCCTTCGTGCAGGTTTTCCAGCAACTTCTGGCGTTCTTCGCCCTGGCTCGCCTCAAGCACAGCGCGGCGTGAGACCACAACGTTGTTACGCTTGCGGTCCAGCTTGATAACCTTGAACTCCATCTCTTTGTTTTCGTACGGCGTGGTGTCTTTAACCGGCCGCGTATCAACCAGCGAACCCGGCAGGAATGCGCGTATGCCGTTGATCATCACCGTCAGGCCACCTTTGACCTTGCCGCTGATCATGCCCGATACGATGTTGCCTTTTTCGAGGGCGTCTTCGAGTGCGTGCCAGGCAGCGAGGCGCTTGGCTTTGTCGCGAGACAGGCGGGTTTCGCCGTAGCCGTCTTCAAGAGATTCGATGGCGACACTGACAAAGTCGCCGATATTGACTTCAACTTCGCCGCGTTCGTTGTGGAATTCTTCGGCCGGAACATAACTTTCAGATTTCAGACCAGCATTGACCACCACAAAATTGTCGTCCATGCGGATGACTTCAGCAGTGATAATTTCACCGATGCGCATTTCCTTGCGCAACAGGCTCTCTTCAAAAAGCGCAGCAAAACTTTCCGTAACTTCCATAACAGCGGTCTGGGGAGATGTTTTCATCATTGGAATCAGCAGGTTATCACACCCGTCGCAGAAACGGGAGTGGGGTTATAAAACCACAGGCTGTGGCGGCCTATGGTGCCTAGTAACGCTAGTTATTGCAGTTTTCGGTATAAATCCAGTACTTGCGCAACCACCGTGCTTGCCGAAATCCCGGTGGTGTCGATTTCAACGGCATCGATGCACTTCTTCAGGGGGGCCGTGGCGCGCGTAGTATCACGCAGATCGCGGTCGCGGATGTCCTGCAAAAGGGTCGCCATACTAGCATTGAGCCCCTTTTCCATCAACTGCTTATGTCGCCTTTGGGCACGTTCCTCGGCTGTGGCTGTAAGGTAGATTTTCAGCACGGCATCGGGAAATACCACGGACCCCATATCGCGGCCGTCGGCGACCAATCCCGGAGGGTGCCGGTAGCCCTTTTGCAACGTCATGAGTGCGGTGCGCACCCCCGGCAGCGCGGCGACCCGTGAAGCCGCTGCGCCGGCAGCCTCGCCACGGATGGCATCAGTGATGTCCCGAGCCCCTAAGATTATACAATCTCCATTAAAATTTACCTTTAAATTCAATGCGATACGACTTACATCTGCATCGTTGTCGAGATCGATGCCTTGCTCCGCTGCCGCCAATCCCGCCACGCGATACAACGCGCCGCTGTCGAGATAATGAAATCCCAGATGCTGCGCTACGGCAGCGGCTATGGTTCCCTTGCCCGATGCCGAAGGGCCGTCGATGGCAATCACCGGCGGCACCGTCGTAACCGCGCTCATGGCCGAGAAATCCCCGCGAATACCTGAAAATAGTCCGGAAATGTTTTGGTCACGCAATCCGGATCGTTAATGCGCAATCCAACGCCACCCAAAGCCGCCAGCGAAAAACACATGGCCATGCGGTGATCATCATAAGTATCGATGGTTGCCGGGCGCCACTTAGCCGGCGGCGTAATCCGCAGATAATCTGCGCCCTCTTCCACGGTCGCACCCAGCTTGATCAGTTCGGCAGCCATGGCAGCAATACGATCGGTTTCCTTGACACGCCAACTGGCGATATTGCGCAGCGTGGTCGTGCCGTCGGCGAACAGCGCCGCCATTGCCAGGGTCATTGCCGCATCCGGAATATGATTGCAATCCAGATCCACGGCGCGCAATTTGCCCCGTCGTTGCGCATCAGCACCTGCCGCTGCTTCGATCCAGTGTTCATCCATGCCGATGGATGCACCCATCTGCTCCAGCGCTTCGGCAAACCGCACATCACCCTGTGTGCTGTTGCGCCCGACACCCTCGACCCGCACCGGGCCGCCGCCGTGCAGCCCGCTGATTGCACCCGCCGCCAAAAAATAGGAAGCGGAAGAGGCATCGCCTTCAACGTGCAACTCCCCCGGACTGACATAACGCGCATCGGCCGGTACCGTGAAGGCTGTCCATCCCTCTTGTTCGACCCGCACCCCGAACCGGCGCATCGCATTCAGCGTAATCTCGATATACGGTTTGGATATCAGCTCACCCTCAACATGCACCACGGTCTTGCAGCCCAGCAAAGGCAGCGCCATCAGCAATCCGCTCAAATACTGGCTCGATACATTGCCGCGGATACTGGCGGAGCCATTCGATTTGATTTCGCCGGGATGAATCACCAATGGCGGGAAACCCGTATTGGCTGGATAGTCAATCTTCGCCCCGAGCTGGCGCAAGGCATCCACCAGATCGCCGATCGGTCGCTCATGCATACGCGCGACGCCGTCAATGCGATACTCACCGCCACAAAATGCAAGCACGGCAGTCAACATCCGCACGGCAGTGCCGGCATTACCCAGAAACAACTCCGCCTTCTTGGTTGGAAACACCCCGTTGACGCCATGAATGGCAACGGCGCGCTCACCCGCATCTACGCAATGCACCCCCAACGCGCGCAGCGCAGTCAGCATGTACCGCGTGTCGTCGGAATCCAGCACTTCCCGCAATGTGGTCGTGCCCTGGGCTAGTGCGGCGAGCAGCAGCGTGCGGTTGGAAATGCTTTTGGAGCCAGGCAAACGCACCGTACCGCACACGGTACGAATCGGCGGCAGATCCAGATACTCGCGCTTCACCGCGTTCACGTCAGCCACGCCACAGTCGCCTCTCCGTTGTGCCTCATATTTGTTTAAGCAACCAACGCGCCCGCGCCCGCTGCGCGGCGCTAAACATGGCCTCCAGTGCCTCACCGTCGCCGGCGGCCTGTGCGGCACGCGCGGCTTCGAGTTCACCGATGTAGCTGTCGAGCAGCGGTACCAGGGCTGCGCGGTTGGCGGTGCAGATGTCGCGCCACATTTCCGGTGAACTGCCGGCAATGCGCACGGTGTCGCGCAAACCTCCGCCCGAAAAACCCAGCAGCCGTTTTGCATCGGGCCGCTGCGCCAGAAAATTCATCAGCGCGAACGCCGCCACATGCGGCAAATGGCTGACCGCGCCAAAGATGGCGTCGTGCTCCGCCGCCTGCAATCTCACGATACGTGCACCGCAGGCGGTCCAGGCCGCACGCACCAGCCGCACTGCGACAGCACGTGTTTCGGGTTGCGGCACGAGAATCAGATTACGGTCGAGGAACAACTCAGGGAATGCCGCTGCAGCGCCGCTGTGTTCGGTACCTGCGATTGGATGCGCCGGCACAAATTGCGGAAAATGTACCCCCAGGTGGCGCCGAGCGGCAACAATCACATCCTGCTTGGTGCTGCCAGCGTCAGTGATCACTGCGTGCGGCGACAATGCCGGTGCAATGCGCGCAAAAACACCGGGCATCTGTCCGACCGGCACGCCGACCAGCACCAGATCTGCATCAGCTACTGCGCGCGCCGCATCCGTTTCTGCACGATCAATCACGCCGAGGCGCAGCGCCACCTGCAGATTCTTGCGGCTGCGACCGACTCCGACCACCTGCTTGACGATGCGCGCCTTCTTCAACGCCAGCGCGAACGATCCCCCGATCAGGCCGACGCCGATGACGACGAGTTTATTGATGCGAAATTTAGCGGGCATGGGGTTTTGATATGGATGATCTGCGCAATATCAATACCTTACTTGATTCTTGCGACTAAGCAACTGCGTCGGCATTTACCCGGTGAGTGCGCGCCGCAGCGCATCCAGAAAGCGGGCGTTTTCGGATTCGAGCCCGATCGACACCCGCAGATGATCCGGCATGCCGTAATTGGCGATGGGGCGCACGATGACGCCGGACTTCAGCAGTTTCTGGAACACGGCCAGGGCACCCGGCACTCTGAAGCTGACGAAATTGCCGTACGACGGAATATGTGTGAGCCTCTGCTGCTGCAGGCCAGCGACGATCTGCTGCATGCCGCGACGGTTGAGTTCATAACTTTCGCGCATGAAAACATCATCTTCGAGCGCCGCTGCTGCCGCCGCCAGCGACAGACTGTTGACATTAAACGGCTGGCGCACGCGGTTCATCAGATCAGCAACGCCGGGTGCCGCCAGCGCATACCCCACCCGCAGGCCGGCGAGACCATACACTTTGGAGAACGTGCGGGTAATGAGCAGGTTCGGATATTTTTTCAGCCAGGCTATGCTGTCATATCTGAATTGCGGCTCCAGATATTCGTTATAAGCCTCATCGAGCACTACCAGCACATGTTGCGGCAGACCCGCAATAAACGCCTCCAGCTTGACGCCAGGAATATAAGTGCCGGTGGGATTGTTGGGATTGGCAATAAAAACCATGCGCGTGTCCGGACGAACCGCACGTTTCATTGCTGTGAGATCGTGGCCATATTCGAGCGCCGGCACCGCAATGCCCTGCGCACCCATCGCCTGCACCGCCAGCGGATACACCGCAAAGGCATGTTGAGAATAAAGAGCCGACAGCCCTGGCGTCAGGAAGGAGCGCGCCGCCAGTTCCAGCACATCGTTGGAGCCATTGCCGAGCACGATGCTGTCCAGCGCAACGCCAAAGCGCCGCGCCAGCGCCCGCTTCAGTTCAAAACCATTGCCGTCGGGGTAACGCGCAAGGCCGTCGAGTATCGCTCGCATCGCCTGCGCCGCTTTGGGGCTGACGCCCAGCGGGTTCTCGTTCGACGCCAGTTTGACGATGGTCGATTCTTCAAGACCCAGTTCACGCGCTAGTTCGGAGGTCGGTTTGCCCGGCTGATAGGGCGCAATGGCCCGGATATATCCCGGCGCAAGGTCGCTGGCGCTCATGCTATTTTATTATTAAAAACAATGGCTTACAGTATTTTATTAAAATGACTTCTTACCGTACGGCAGGGTAAGAGCCCAACACCTTGAGGAATGACGCCTTGCGCGCCAATGCGGTGAGCGCCCTGCCCACGCGCGCCTCCTGCCGGTGGCCCTCGATGTCCACATAGAACACGTATTCCCATAACCCGGTACGCGCCGGACGCGACTCCAGCCGCGTCATGCTGACTCCGTGACGGGCCAACGGCGTCAGCAGGTCGTGAACCGCCCC
>JAQBGW010000146.1:0-10819 GCA_032128415.1 Betaproteobacteria bacterium
AAGCCCCCACCGCAGCACCCAGCTTGTCAGCCAGCGCTTCGAGCAGCTTGAAATTCTCGCCGCTGCCCACGCCGCGCCCGCCGGAGACGATGATGCGCGCCGCCGTCAGTTCCGGCCGGTCGGACTTGGACAATTCCTGGCCGTTAAATTTAGACAACCCGGCATCTGGCGCCACTGCCAGATTTTCCACCGGCGCGCTGCCGCCCTCACCCGTAACGTCGAAACCGGTTGCGCGCACGGTAATGACCTTGACCTTGTCGGACGACTGCACGGTGGTCATGACATTGCCGGCATAAATCGGGCGCACGAAAGTGTCGGCCGAGACCACGGCGCTGATGTCGGAGATCTGCTGTACGTCGAGTAGTGCTGCTATCCGCGGCATGAAGTTCTTGCCGAAGCCGGTAGCCGGCGCGAGGATATGCGTGTACTGCTCAGCGATGGTCAGTACCAGCGCGGTGATGTTCTCTGCAACCGCACCGGCATACTGCGGCGCGTCCGCCAACAACACTTTATTGACGCCGGAAATCTTTGCTGCCGCCTGCGCCGCAGCGGCGCACTGCTGGCCGGCAACCAGCACGGTAATATCGCCGCCGATTTTCACTGCGGCGGTAACGGTGTTGGTGGTACCCGGTTTGAGTAGTTTGCCGTCGTGTTCGGCGATCACCAGTATGCTCATGCGATCACCCGCGCTTCATTTTTGAGTTTGGCAACGAGCTCCGCCACATCAGCAACCTTGACGCCGGTGCTGCGCTTGGGCGGTTCTTCGGTCTTCAACGTCTTCAGCCGCGGCGCAATATCGACGCCCAGTGCTTCAGGCTTCAGCACTTCCAGCGGTTTTTTCTTCGCCTTCATGATGTTGGGCAGGGTTACATAACGCGGCTCATTCAACCTGAGGTCGGTGGTCACCACCGCCGGCAGTTTGATGGTCATTTTTTCCAATCCACCGTCGATTTCGCGGGTGACATCGGCGCTATCGCCGTTGACCGTGATCGCCGAGGTGAAAGCTGATTGCGGCCAGCCGAGAAGTGCGGACACCATCTGCCCGCATTGATTGGCATCGTCATCAATCGCCTGCTTGCCCATGATGACAAGTTTGGGTTGTTCCTTGTCGATGATCGCTTTGACCAGTTTCGCCACTGCCAACGGTTGAATATCGGCAGGCGCCTCGACAAGAATGCCGCGATCCGCACCCATGGCCATCGCCGTGCGCAGCGTTTCCTGACATTGCGTCACGCCGATCGACACTGCAACGATCTCAGTGACCACGCCAGCCTCTTTCATACGCACCGCCTGCTCAATTGCGATCTCGCAGAACGGATTCATCGCCATTTTGACGTTGGTGGTCTCGACCCCGGTGCCGTCCGCTTTGACCCGGACTTTCACATAGGGATCGATCACGCGTTTGACGGTGACCATTACTTTCATTGTTGCTCCGGAATTTTGGGATTTACTGAAGAGCGTCGATTGTAGCGCAGGAAGGCAAACCGGGTCACTCAACGGCCCACGCTGTGGGCACTGCAGCCGGTATAACAATCAATCGCAACACGACCGTAATAGCACCACTAGTTCGCCGACGAACTCGTGGCGCAAGGCCAGTACGCATACGACAAAAATGATGTCCATGATCACTGCATCATTTACGGATTCCAGTACCCGCATGACGGCGATTTCAAACACGTGCTCGCGGGCACGGAACAACCGGGTTCCACGTATTGGCGCAAGAAAATGGGTCAGCAGATAGAAGCCGGTGGCCTTTCCGTGTATTCGGAATAAGGCGCCGCTGCCGCTCAAGAACGCGGGGTATTTATTAAAATATCAATTAAATCAACATGTTATACTACTCAATCGCCTTGACTGACTGTACCCGCTCGCGCCACATGAATTTCTGGATTTTCCACGTGGATGTCTTGGGCAAAACACCAAACATCACCGCGACCGTGTCACTCCTGCCTATGCCGGCGCGGCGGAGCGCCGAGCCCAGTCTCCGGCAACGCGTATAGACCTCTCCCCAGGTCAGGCGCCGGACACGGATCCAGGCCGGTGTCGTAGGGGCCGGTTGGGGACATGTTCCTCTCCGGTTTGCGGTTAATACCTGTTTTTTTGTAAACGCCGACAGTCAGTCAATCCGCTAAACACTGCGCGATGGCCACTGAGGCAAAACCATGCTACCTGACAATACTGATCAATCCCTGAATCAGCCAAAACCGTCGCGAAAATGTACTACAGCATCCTCTATACGTTTGACCGCAATCACTTTGAGTCCGTCGAACGCCTGCCGCGGCTGATTCGCATGAGGAATCATGGCATGCGTAAAGCCAAGCTTCGCCGCCTCCTTCAGCCTTTCCTGTCCGCGTTGCACTGGGCGCACTTCGCCGGCAAGCCCTACTTCGCCGAATACCACCAGCTTTTTCGGCAACGGCTTGTCTTTCAGCGAACTCACCACCGCCATCAGCACGGCCAGATCAGCGGCAGGTTCGGTGATGCGCACGCCGCCGACGGCATTGACGAAAACATCCTGATCAAAGCACGCGATACCGGAATGACGATGCAGCACTGCCAACAACAGCGCGAGGCGGTTCTGTTCCAGCCCCACACTCAATCGCCGCGGATTCGGTGCATGCGCCTCGTCGACCAAAGCCTGCACTTCCACCAGCAGCGGCCGCGTACCCTCCTGTGTCACCAGCACGCAGGATCCCGCGACCTCGGTGTCGTGTTGCGACAAAAACAGTGCTGACGGATTGGCCACGCCCTTCAGCCCCTTGTCGGTCATGGCAAAAACGCCCAATTCGTTGACCGCGCCATAGCGGTTCTTGAACGCACGGATCAAGCGGAAGCTTGAATGCGTATCGCCCTCGAAATAGAGCACGGTATCCACCATGTGTTCGAGCACGCGGGGCCCCGCCAGCGTGCCTTCCTTGGTCACGTGTCCGACAAAAATTATGGTGGTGCCGCTGGCCTTGGCCAACCGTGTCAGTTGCGCCGCACATTCGCGCACCTGAGCCACCGAACCCGGCGCAGAGGTCAGCGCATCGGAATACAGGGTCTGGATCGAATCAATGACGGCAATATCCGGCTTTTCGGACTGAATCACCGCCTGGATCTTGCCGAGTGCCGTTTCGGGCAGCACATGAACATGCTCGGCATCAACATTGAGACGCCTCGCGCGCAACGCAATCTGCTGCGGCGATTCTTCGCCGCTGACATAAATCACCTTGCGACCGGCGCCCATAGTCGCCAGTGACTGTAGCAACAGTGTGGACTTACCGATACCGGGGTCCCCACCGATCAGCACCACCGCACCGGGAACCAGCCCGCCGCCCAGCACACGGTCGAATTCAGCGACCCCGCTGGAAACGCGCGACTCTTCGCGCGCCTCGACTTCCGACAGTCGCTGCAGCTTGCCGGTTTCGGCGATCAGCGAAAAACGGTTGGATGAGGTCGCTGCCGCCTCGGCCACCGATTCCACCAGCGTATTCCATGCCTGGCAATGGGGACACTGGCCCTGCCACTTGACCGTTTGACCACCGCACTCCGTGCAGGCATAGATAGTTTTGGCTTTGGCCATGCGACTCAACCCTGCTGCAGCGCGCGCGAATGATGCTCGAGATCAAGTTGCCAATCACGCCACGGCATGTCTGCTCTCCATTTGCTTATTGTTTTTCAATGACCGGCACCCGCGCCGTTAATGCACACAGCAATTCGTAACTGACGGTGCCAGCCGCCTGCGCGACAGCATCGACCGGATTGCCCTCGCCCCACAGCACGACCGGCGTGCCGGTCTCTGCATCCGGCATATCCGTAATATCGACACACAGCATGTCCATGGACACCCGGCCGACTGTCGAAGTCAGTCTATCACCCACTTTCACCGGCGTGCCGCTGGGCGCATGGCGCGGATAACCGTCAGCATAGCCGCAAGCCGCCACGCCGATGCGCATCGTACGCTCGGCGCGGAAAGTGCCGCCGTAACCCACAGTGTCGCCGGGCTGCAGGTCGCGCACCGCGATGATGCGTGTAGCCAGCGTCATCACTGGACGCAGACCGAGATCCGCTGCGGATTGATCGGTGAACGGCGACGAACCGTAAAGCATGATGCCCGGCCGGATCCAGTCCAAATGTGTTTCAGGGTAGCGCAGCGTCGCCGCTGAATTCGCCAGTGTGCGCGGCGCGGCTATGCCGGCCACAGCGCGCTCGAAGTTGTCCAGCTGCCAGCCCACGCCGCGCGCATCATCCGCATTTGCAAAATGCGTCATTAGCGTAATTTTGCCGATGCCGGGACTGTCCTGCAGTCCCGCATGCACGGCGCGCACGGCATCTGGCGCAAAACCCAGGCGATTCATGCCGCTGTTGATCTTGAGCAACACGTCGAGGCGCGCACCGGTCACCAACGGATCGACCAACGCCAACTGCTCCTCCGCGTGCAGCACCGTCGCAATACGCCGGGCTGCGCCGGCAACCGCTTCGCGCACGTCAAAAAAACCCTCGAGCAACATGATGCGTTGCTGGAATCCCGCATCACGCAATTGCATCGCGGCGTCGAATTCGACCACGGCGAAACCGTCGGCCGCCTGTAATGCCCGCGCGGCGCGCAGCAGGCCGTGGCCGTAGGCATTGGCCTTGATCACCGCGAATACCCTGGCATGGGGTGCGCGCGCCCGCGCGACGCCGAGGTTGTGTGTCAACGCAGCAAGATCAATGGTTGCGGTTATCGGCCGTGGCATCAGGCATCAGCCCGGTAACGGGTTTGAATTCCACACTGCCCGGTCATTGCGCAGCAGCCATTTCCTTCATGCGGCTCATTGCGTATTCAACAAAAGTGGTCTGCAGCCGCGAACGGAACCGATCCTTGGGTGTCACGAACGACAGGGTGCGGATCAACGGGGGATGCAGCGGCACGGCGACCAGCACGCCGAGCTTGATCTCCTTTGCCACAGTGGTACGTGAAAGTATGGACACCCCCAAACCGGTCGCGACGACGCCTTTGATGGCCTCTGGACTGCCCAATTCCATGACGATGTTGAGGGCGTCGGGCGATATCTTGTTCTGCTCGAAATAATGATCCGCAAATTCGCGCGTGCCCGAGCCCGTTTCTCGGCTGATAAACGGTTCCCCCGCCACGTCTGCAGCCGACACGCGTTTCGCGCTGGCCAGTTTGTAGCGCGGGCTGCAGATCATCACCAGCACGTCCTCGCAACAGACCTCGGTGGCAACGCCTGGGAGGTGAGACGGCGATTCGATCAGGCCGACGTCCAGGGCGTGATCAGCAACCCGCGTTTCGATGGTTTCGGAATTGGCCACCGTCATGTGCGCCCGGACATGCGGATGTATAGCCTTGAACTCGCCAAGAATCTGCGGCAGGTAGAACTCTGCGATCGTAGTGCTGGCGCCCAGCAGCAGCGGCCCGCTGATCGCCCCGGTCAATTCGCCGACACGGGTTTCCAGCTCTTCGGACAGCGCGAGAATTTTCTCCGCATAACCCAGCACCAACTCTCCGGCAGGGGTCAGGGCAATACGACTGTGGCTGCGCTCAAACAAACGCACATTCAGATGCTCCTCCAACTGCTTGATCTGGAAGGTTACCGCTGGCTGGGTCATGAACAACTGTTCAGCCGCCTTGGTAAAGGACAATTGCCGGGCTACGGCGTGAAAAACCTGCAGACGGCGGTCGGCCATGGAAAAACCGTTAGTGGAATAAATAGGAATGTCGATACTACCCGTTAACAACCCTGCAAAAAAGCCATGTCGCAATACAGCGCGTTATCGTTCAACGCGATAACCCTTGGCAAAGGGATGGCGCAACAATGAGCGCCAAATCTGCGCACCGGGAAACCCGTATTAACCCTGCGGGAACTATGGTATAAAGCCGCGTTCTGCAGCAGGCCGCCCGCTGCCGAATACGGATGCGCCGCGCGGAATCCGGATACATGACCGCACCACGCAAACCGCCGCCAACATGAGACTCCGTCAACCTTGAACGCACTACTAGATACGCAGCAATTTTGAAGCAGTAAATTCAGCACCCATGCCTTTAGGCTTCTACATCATCATGGCGGCGCAGTTTTTTTCGTCGCTTGCCGACAACGCGCTGCTGGTTGCCTCCATCGCGCTGCTGATGCAGATGCAATCTCCCGAGTGGATGACGCCGCTGCTGAAGTTCAGCTTCACGGTGTCATACGTTGTTTTCGCGGCCTTCGTCGGCGCCTTTGCCGATTCGATGGCCAAGGGCCGGGTGATGTTCGTGACGAACACCATCAAGATTGTCGGCTGCCTGATGCTGTTCTTTCACGAACTGTGGCGATTACCGAATTTTCCGATTTACGTCAATGTGCTGATCGCCTATGCCGTGGTCGGCTTCGGCGCCGCCGCCTACTCACCGGCGAAATACGGCATTCTCACCGAATATCTGCCGCACCAAAAACTGGTCATCGCCAACGGCTGGATCGAAGGCCTGACCGTCGGCTCGATCATTCTCGGTACTCTGCTGGGCGGCGCGCTGATCAGCACCGCGGTATCGAGCAGCCTGCTCTCATTCGATCTGCCGGTTTTTGACACCGGCATCGATACGCCGGCCGAAGCAGCCATGGCCATCATCATGCTGCTCTACGCCATAGCCGCAGTATTCAATCTGTATATACCGGACACCGGCGTTGATCACCGTACGCCGAGTAAAAATCCGTTCTATCTGATCAGTGAGTTTGCGCATTGCGTAAAACTTCTGTGGACCGACAAACTGGGGCAGATATCACTGGCCACGACTACACTGTTCTGGGGCGCCGGCGCCACGCTGCAGTTCATCGTGCTGAAATGGGCTGACGTCGCACTTGGCTATACCCTGTCGCAAGCCACATTTCTGCAGGGCATTACTGCCGTAGGCATCGCCGCCGGGGCCGTCGTTGCCGCCAAAATCGTACCGCTGAATCGCGCGGTCAACGTGGTGCCGGTCGGCATTGCCATGGGGATCATCGTTATTGCCATGAACTTCGTCACCAGTCTGATCTTTGCCATTCCACTGCTGATCCTGATCGGCGGCCTCGCCGGATTCTTCGTGGTGCCAATGAACGCGCTGCTGCAACATCGCGGCCACATTCTGATGGGCGCAGGGCATTCGATTGCGGTGCAGAACTTCAACGAAAACCTGTCGATCCTGGCCATGATCGGGTTGTATGCGCTGCTGATCTGGCTGGATATATCAATCTACTGGGTGGTCACAATGTTTGGCCTGTTTGTTTCGCTGTCGATGATGCTGGTGCGCAATCGGCATTTGCGCAATCTCGCTACCGGACCGATGCCGACGATTCCCGCAGATGCTCACCATTAACTAATCGCACACACAAAAAGGCTGCCCGCGGGCAGCCTTTTTGTGTGGAGCCGTTTGCGTCAGGCCTGCTCGTATTTGAAGCGTTTGAGCTTCGACATGTCGGTGCCCTCGATACGAATCAGACTGGTTGGCCCTGCACGCTTCGGCGAATGCAGATCACCCTCGTTGTAGACATGGGCAACACCCGGAGTCAGTTTGTAAGTACGGGTATGTTTGACCTTACCCGGCTTGTCAGTGCTGGCCGGCTCCAGCAGCTGGTAATCACGCATCTCGGTCTCACCACGGGCCTGGCCGTAAATTGCCCAGGAATGCGCATGATCATGTGGTCCGCTGGTTTTGGCGTCCTTATAGTCGTGCGCCAGAATGCAAAAGCCGAATTCTGGATCTTCGTAAATGATTTTCCGTTCACCGACGCTGGCATCGAGATGCTTGTCGATAAACTGCCGATCCTTCAGCACTTCCTGCAACAGGTCAGCCACTTTCTTGCGACCCGCCGGACCCGGCTCGGCCTTGATGAAATTGTGGCACTGTGCGGCAAACTGTTCGAGTGTATGACCCATGATGGACTCCTCTTCTGCTGGCAACGAGGAGACATTGTGCAACAAGTCCATGGAACCAGGAAAGTCTCTCGGCTATTTATGCCGCCCGGCTATTTCTCCCGCGGACTGTGCAGTCCGGCATTCGGCGCACGATATTCACCACTGCGCAGCTGTTTCACCATGGCCGCCAGACTCAGTGCCGCATTCTGGACTTGAGTAAAAGTTTCGGGATCGGCGTCCAGATCTTCGTGACTGGTTGCGTACGGCTTATACCAGCCGATCCAGGTATCGAGCACGGCCTGCGGCCCAGCCTGAATCATGCCGATATCCGTCAGCCAGTCGGCCAGCATACGTCGAAGATTTTCCGGACCGGCCGCATCGCCGTGCGCCACAACAGCAAACGCGCGACCGGCAAGATGCTTGGGATAATCCCAACCCTGCAACTCCAGCGATTTTGCAAGCGCCGGATCCTTGCCGCGCGTGGTTGTCGGATCCGGATTGCCGCCGTCTGCGCAGACCAGCCGGTCGATCATCAGTTTCAGGCTCGCCGGCGCCTGGTACCAGTGCACGGGGCACAACAGAAAAACGCCGTGTGCTGCCGTCCAGCGCGGATAAATTTCATCCATCCAGTCGTTGGTCTGACCGACCGCATGATTGGGATAACAGGAACAGGGCCAGTGACACAGCGCCTGCGAAGTCGATACGCAGGCCTTGCAGGGATGGATGACTTTCCACGGTTCATCAGCCAGCGTGGAAATGTCTAGAAAATCAACCTCGTGCCCGGGTATGGCCTCGATGGCTTTCTGCGCATGCTGTGCAAGCCGGCGTGTTTTTGAAATCTCTCCGGGACAGGTATGTTCACTGCGGGTGGAACCGTTGACAATCAAAATGCGTGTCGGCGAATTGGGATTTTTCTGGCGTTTTTCCGCTGCATCGATTGCAGCGCGCGCCTGCAGCCATTCCACCGGCAGTTGCATATTTGGATCGGCGTAACCTGCACCGGCCGTCTGTTTGCGCGGCGACTTGCGGTACTGGATATAACCGTCCCAGGCCACCTCGAAAACTTTTTCGAGCTCGGTCGCAACTTTTCCGTACTCCGGATCGTAAAACTTTTGGTAAAAGCGATCACGGAACTGCTCTTTGGTCAGCGGCACCCATTCGCTTTGTCGCCGCACTGCCGGTTGGTCAGCCATGCGCCCCTCCCTGCCTGGTGATCTGTCTGTGGTTGGTCAGCCCTGCGGCTACAGCCTTACAGCAAGGAACTTGTTCCACGCGGTGATAGCACAGCAGTTATTCTGCGCACGCCGGCGATCTGAAAATAGTTAATTAAATCAAAAAGATAATGCAACACACTGCTGCCAGCAACTTTGGCGCGCCAATCAGCGCCGCAGCCTGAGATAAATCTCCGGCAGCTTGTTGGGCAAGCTGTTGATGTGATCGAGCACCAGATAATGTCCGGGTCCGAAAATCTGCGGCAGGTACTGGTTGGCCATGGTGTCAACCGTAATGCAGAACGGATGCACCCCTTTGGCTACCGCCTCCTTCACAGCCATGCGCGTGTCCTCGTGCAGATAACGCCGGTCGCCGCCATCGTCATAATCCTCGGGTCGGCCATCGGAGAGCAATAGCAGCAAGCGGCGCCGGCTCTCGACGCCTTCAAAGCGCGCCGTGGCATGGCGAATCGCCGCCCCCATGCGCGTCGCGAGGCGACCCGACATGCCGCCGATCTGGGCTCGGATCTCTTCCGACATGTTTTCGTCAAAATCTTTCAACATGTAATAGCTGACGTTGTCGCGGTATTTAGAGCAGAACCCGGCGATCGAATACGCATCGCCGACTTCCTCCATGCTTTCGGCGAACAGCAGCACACCGGCGCGCACACGATCCACCAGTCTACCGCCGCCTTCCGGCAGGTGCTGCATGATCGAGGTGGACATGTCGGCCAACAGGGTCACCGCGACCTCGCGCTGTCGAATTTCACGGCGCTTGTAAATATTGGGGCGCGGTGAGCGACCCGCACGTTTTTCCGCGACGTAGGCAACCACCGCGTTGAGATCCATGTCGTCGCCGTCCAACTGCTGCGTCAGGGGCGCGGCTCGGGTCGGCTTCTGCGATTGAATGGCCTTTTTCAAACGCTTGAGCGCATTCGCATACTGCTTCATCAGGCGGTTGGTCTCGCCCATGTTCGATTCGGCAAGCCGCTTCTCCTGCACCCAGCTCCAGTTCCGTTTGTAGCGTGACTCACGGTAATCCCATTCCGGATACGGAATACCCTTGTCGCTGCTGCCCTGGCCCGGTTGATCCTTGTCGCTCTGGCCAGAAGCGCGCGCCGACTGTCCGGAGGAGTCGCCATAACTCGGCATCTCCTGTTTCTCGCCATCATCGCGCTGATCACCCGATTCAGCGTTCTGCGGCTGCTCGGATTGCTCCTCGCCCTCTTCCTGCTGCTGGCTTTGCTGCTCGGCGCCCGCCTGCGTTTGCTGCTCGTTGTCGTCGCTCTCCTGCGGATGCGTCATGCGCGTTGCATTCGGCCCGCGCCCCGGCAGGTATGCCGCATGAAAAGCTTCAAGGTCAGTCACCGGCGGCAGTGACGTCGCACTGTATATTTTTGCCGCCACGCGATAGGCGTCAGCCACGGTAGCGCGGTTGTCAAACAAGGCGTCGAACTGCCCACCCGCCGCACCGTCGTTGTGGTGTGCCAGCGCACTCTCCAGACTGGCCGCCGCAAGATCGTAATAGGCCTGGGTTTCGGCATGGCTGCGGATCAGTCCGCGCGCTGCGCGCAGCATGCGCCTGAGATAGTTGGGCACATCGCGCTGCACACGGAAATCCACACGCAGGTCTTCGCATAAATCGAAAATCAACTGGAAGCGCACTGCATCGTCGCCATAACGCATGAACAGCGGCGCCCAGGACACCGCGCCTGTCGCCGGAAAATCCACTTTCGCCTCGGCAAACATGT
>JAQBGW010000147.1:0-28386 GCA_032128415.1 Betaproteobacteria bacterium
CTGCCCGAATATGGGAAGGTGTATGGGTTAAAACAGAAGCCCCGCAACCATTGATTGATGAATCAATCAGTTAGGGGGCTTGACTGGCGGAGAGGGAGGGATTCGAACCCTCGATACGCTTGCGCGTATTCCGGTTTTCGAGACCGGTACATTCAACCACTCTGCCACCTCTCCGGTAATTTTGCGCGCCCGTGGCAAGGGGCCGCATTCTACCAGCGCAGCGATCCTAGCGCACGGGCTCCAGCGACTTCGAGCCGCCCATGTACGATTGTAATACCGCCGGGATATCTACCCCGCCATCGGCGCGCTGGTAGTTTTCCAGCACGGCCACCAGCGTGCGACCCACCGCCAGGCCCGATCCGTTCAACGTATGGACCAGCTCTGTCTTGTTTTTTTCATTGCGGAACCGCGCCTGCATGCGCCGCGCCTGAAAACTCTCAAAATTGCTGCATGAGGAAATTTCGCGATAGGCATTCTGCCCCGGCAGCCAGACTTCAATATCGTAGGTTTTAGCGGCAGAGAAGCCCATGTCGCCGGTACACAGCGTCATCACGCGATACGGTAGGGCCAGTTTTTTGAGGATGATTTCGGCATGCCCCGTCAGTTCCTCCAGCCCGGCATAGGACTGCTCGGGATGGATGATCTGCACCAGCTCCACCTTGTCGAACTGGTGCTGGCGGATCATGCCGCGGGTGTCCTTGCCGTAAGAGCCCGCCTCGCGCCGAAAACACGGCGTATGGCAAACGAATTTCATCGGCAATTGCGCACCCGCGAGTATCTCGCCGCGCACCATATTGGTGACCGGCACTTCGGCTGTCGGAATCAAAAACAGGCCGTCGGCTGTCACTGCGAACTGGTCTTCTTCGAACTTCGGGAACTGGCCGGTACCGCGCATCGAATCCGCATTGACCAGGTACGGCGCATAGATTTCCGTGTAGCCATGCTCCTGCGTGTGCACGTCGAGCATGAACTGGGCCAGCGCGCGGTGCAACCGCGACAGCCCGCCCTTCATGATGACAAACCGGGCGCTGGCAATTTTGGTGGCCGTCTCGAAATCGAGCATTCCCAGGCCTTCGCCGATATCGACATGGTCCTTCGCCGCAAAATCCAGCTTGCGCGGCTCGCCGACGCGCCGCACTTCCACATTGGCTGCAGCATCCCCGCCTGCAGGCACGCTGGCATGCGCTACATTGGGCACGTTCATCAAAAAATCATTCAGTCGCTGTTGCACGTTTTCCAGCTTCGCTTCCAGCAGCTTCAACTGGTCGGCCTGGGCATTGACTTCACTCATCAATGCCGAGGCATCTTCCTTTTTTGCTTTCAGCTGGCCAATTTGTTTGGACAGTGCATTGCGCCGCGCCTGCAGCTCCTGAGTTTCAGTCTGGATTATTTTGCGTTCGTTTTCGACCTCAGCGAACTGCGCTACGTCCAGCGTGTAGCCGCGGTCAACAAGACGCGTCGCAACCGCCTGCACATCCGCCCTCAATACATTAATGTCCAGCATGTCAGCCTCAAGTCACCGTTAACCATGCGCCGCTCGCCTGAGGAACACAACAGGGCGTGGGCCAGATCAATTTTCTGAAAAGAGTCGCCATTATCGTTGAGATCTTGGGCCCCAGCCAGTCCTTGACACGGCAACAAGCGCCCTTCTACAGTCGCCCCTCCTCAAATCAGCCTCTGCCATGTCCACGATACGCACACCCAATATTCCCGGTTTCATCCCCGTCACTCGCAAGCCGCAAACACGCTTTCCTGCCGGTGCCTGCGACTGTCACGGCCATGTGTTCGGACCGCAGGAACGTTATCCGTACGCAGCGCATGCCGTTTACATCCCGTCAGACGCCCTGACCGCGGACTACGTCGGAATGTTGAAAAACAATAGCGTACTATTTTTTGCCACGATCCAGTGCGCGCAGGTGCGCGAGCTTCTCAGCGATTTTTTCTTCCATCCCGCGATCAGTCGGTTCGTAGAGTTTGAATGGCGGCATGCCGTCCGGCAGATAGTTTTCACCTGCCGCGTAGGCATCCGGCTCATCATGCGCGTAGCGGTATGCACTTCCGTAACCGAGGTCCTTCATCAATTTCGTCGGCGCATTGCGCAGATGTTCCGGCACCGGACGCGATTTGTCGTTGCGCACCAGTTCACGCGCGCGGTTATGCGCGACGTATGCGGCATTACTTTTCGGCGCGACAGCGAGATACAGCGCAGCCTGCGCCAGTGCGAGCTCACCTTCGGGCGAACCGAGGCGTTCGTAGGTTTCGCAGGCGTCGAGCGTCATACGCAGCGCGCGGGCATCGGCAAGTCCGATATCTTCGACCGCCATGCGAATCAGCCGCCGTCCGAGATACAGCGGATCGGCACCGCCATCAAGCATGCGCGTCATCCAGTACAGTGCCGCATCCGGTGCCGAACCCCGCACCGATTTGTGCAGTGCCGAGATCTGATCGTAGAACGCGTCCCCCCCCTTGTCGAAACGGCGCAGGCTTTGCGTCAGTGTCTGCCTGATGAACTCCTCATCGATTTCCGTTTGCGTATTCTGCCCGGCAGCAACACCCACCTGCTCAATCATGTTCAGCAAACGGCGTGCATCACCATCGGCATAAGCCACCAGCGCGCTCTGCGCTTTATCTGATAAATTCAATGAAAACAATGCGTTACTGACAGACCGTGCAAGCAATACAGTTAGATCCACATCGTTAAGCGGCTGCAGCACATACACCGCCGCGCGCGACAACAGCGCGCCATTCACTTCGAATGACGGATTTTCGGTGGTGGCGCCGATGAAGGTGAGCAACCCCTGCTCGACAAACGGCAGAAAAGCATCCTGCTGTGATTTATTGAAGCGGTGCACTTCATCGACGAACAGAATGGTGCGGCGCCCGGTCTGCTGCAGTACCGATTCGGCGCGCGCCACGGCTTCGCGGATTTCCTTGACGCCGGCCAGCACCGCCGAGATGGCGATGAACTCGGCATCGAAAGCCTGCGCCATAAGCCGCGCCAGCGTGGTTTTGCCCACGCCCGGCGGACCCCACAAGATCATCGAATGCGGTTTACCCGCATCGAAGGCAAGCCGCAACGGCTTGCCTGCACCGAGCAAATGCTGCTGGCCCACTACGTCGTTCAGCGTGCGTGGCCGCATCCTCTCGGCCAGCGGTGCGTCAGGCTCACGTTTCCCGAACAGGTCGCTCATGCTCAGCTTGCCCCATTAGCACGTCCGCTCTATTCGCTGATGACGTCAACGCCTTTGGGCGGCGTAAAACGGAACACCTCCGGCGAAATGTGCGGATTACGTTCAATATCGGCGAAAGTGATTACCGTAATCTGACCAAATGCATCGCGCAATTCCATCGCCTGCAGCCCCGCCTTTCCAAATCCAAAGCGCACGCGTTCGAATGCAGTGTCCTTACTCTTCGGTACCGCGTCCAGCCAGTCGACGCCATTGTCAGTGCCGCTATTGGTCAGGATGAAGTCGCGCTCCAGTTCGTTACTGCCGGCGAGCAATGCGGCCGGGCTCGCACCCAACGCTTGGTCGAGCTTGCGCACAGTGACCTGATTCAGATCCTTGTCGTAGATCCACAGCTTGACTCCATCACCGACGATGACCTGCTCGTACGGCTTCTGGTAATCCCAGCGGAATTTTCCAGGACGCGAAAATTGCATAACCCCCTGCGCCTGTTGCAGCGGCTTCAGATTCTTGTCGAGCACCATTTGCGCGAAACGTGCCCTGACCGTCTGCGTCTGGTTGAGGAACGTCTTGAGTGCGTCTATACCCGCTGCGGACGCCAGCCCCGGTAACAGACACATGAGTATCAGCAGTGTTCGCATCAATAGTTCCTGCGTAATCGTTCGATATCGATGATACGGCCTGAACGCAGTGAAACCGTCGTCAGGAAGGGGTTGGCCGGCGTCGGGTAGTAATACAGCGTTTTCAGTTCTTTGTGGAGATTGTCGTGCGAATGGTGATCCGGTTTGCCGGCGCGCAATACCAGCTCTCCCTCGGTCATGCCGTGCTCAAGACGGATAAACACCTCAAACGCCATGCCCCGGGGTGGGGGATCCGGCACAGCCGCGGCCTGCACAAACCCGGTCGCAGCGCACAGCACTGCAACCGGAATCAGATAACGGAGCTTCATGGCTACCACTCAGACCACGCGCGAGTTCAAAAGTTTGGATCGACGCTGCGCCGCGTCAATCCGCGTCCGCAGCAGAACCCGGCGCCAGCACTTCCCTGTTGCCATTGGATTGCATGGGCGACACCAATCCGGAGCGTTCCATCTGCTCAATCAGCCTCGCCGCGCGGTTGTAGCCGATGCGCAAATGGCGCTGCACCAGAGAAATCGACGGCCGGCGCGTCTTCAGCACCAGAGCTACGGCCTGATCGTACAGTGGATCAGCTTCACCATTATTACCCTCTGCGCCTTCCACCATGCCATCAGCAGAAGTCTCCGAACCTTCGAGTATCTCCTCGATGTATTGGGGCTGGGCAAGACTCTTCAGGTGATTAACCACCTTGTGCACTTCATGATCATCGACAAACGCCCCGTGTATGCGCTGGGTGTATCCCTGCCCCGGGGGCAGGAACAGCATGTCGCCCTGTCCCAGCAGCGCTTCTGCACCCATCTGGTCGAGAATGGTGCGCGAGTCAACTTTGGCCGACACCTGAAACGCGATTCGCGTCGGAATGTTGGCCTTGATCAAACCAGTAATCACATCCACCGATGGCCGCTGGGTAGCGAGGATCAGATGTATGCCGGAGGCGCGCGCCTTTTGCGCGAGTCTGGCTATCAGCTCTTCTATTTTCTTGCCGACTACCATCATCAGGTCGGCGAGTTCGTCAATCACCACTACGATCAGCGCCATTTCGTGCAGCGGCACCGGATTGTCCGGTGTGGAGCTCAGCGGATTATTCAATGGCGCTTTTTTCTTGATGGCGTCACGCACTTTCTGGTTGAAACCGGCCATGTTGCGAACACCCAACATCGACATCAGCTTATAGCGGCGTTCCATTTCGCCGACACACCAGTTGAGCGCATTGGCAGCCTGCCGCATGTCAGTCACCACCGGCGCCAGCAGATGTGGGATGCCCTCGTAAACCGATAGCTCCAGCATCTTGGGATCAACCAGGATCAGCCGTACCTGCGTGGGCGGTGCCTTATAGACCAGCGACAGAATCATGGCATTGATCGCCACCGATTTTCCGGATCCCGTGGTACCGGCCACCAGCAAATGCGGCATGCGCGCAAGATCGGCAACCACCGGATTTCCGGCAATATCCTTGCCGAGCGCCAGCGCCAGCGGTGAACTCAGGTCGGCATAGACCTGCGAACTGACGATTTCCGACAAGCGTACGATCTGCCGTGTCGGATTGGGAATTTCCAGTCCCATGCAGCTTTTCCCGGGTATCGTTTCGACGACGCGTATGCTCATCACCGACAACGCGCGTGCCAGGTCACGCGCCAGATTGATGATCTGACTGCCTTTGACGCCGACAGCAGGCTCAATTTCGAATCGGGTCACTACCGGCCCGGGATAAGCAGCGAGCACCGTGACCGCAACGCCAAAGTCGAGCAATTTTTTCTCGATCAGGCGGGAAGTGAATTCCAGCGTATCCGCGGAAACCGTTTCAATATTGCCGTCGGCCTCGTCGAGCAGATTCAGCGGCGGGAGCAGTGAATCAGGCAAGTCGCCAAACAGCGGCACCTGCTTTTCGCGCTCAACGCGCACTGACTTTGGGATTTCGATGCGCGGTGGTTCGATACGAACCGGATCATGCGCCTCGATCTTTTTCTTGTTGTCCTTGACGACATCATCACGCGCGACCGCTGCCTCCGCGCCCACTTTACGGTCAGCGCGCTCCTGCCATTTCGCCAGCACAAACTCGTAGCAGAGCACCGACCAGTCGCCGACACGCTCAATCACCACCAGCCAGGAAACACCCGTAAACAGGCTGAAGCCGGCGGCAAACATCATCAGCAACAGCAATGTGGCCCCGGTAAACCCCGCCAGTGCGCCGAGGCCGCTGCTGATCAGTGCGCCCAGCATGCCGCCGGGCGCACCCGGCAGTTCAGCTTGCAGTGTGTACAGGCGCAGGGATTCAATACCAGAACTGGCGACAATCACCATTAAAAAACCGATCAGCACCACCGCATAGGAGCGACGGTCGTTGCTGCCAACAGTCTCAATGCGGCGGAATGCCCATAACACCAGAGCGCCGCACAGCGCTACCCACCAAAAGGCCGATACGCCGAAAAGGAACAACAACAGATCGGACAGGTAGGCACCGATCAGTCCACCGGCATTGCTTATCTGCACAGCGGCAACACTATGTGACCAGCCCGGGTCTCCCCGACTGTAGGTATAGAGGATCAGGGATAGATAGAGGGCACCCGCCAGGAACGCGAGCCACCAAGATTCGCGAAGCAGCGCTGCCAGTTTCGGCGGCAGCGGATTGCGCGCGGCCTTCGCTACGGGGGCTTTGTCGCCGGCCAACATCAGTTATTTTTGTGTAAACAAGTCATTAAGCAAGTGATTATAAATTAAAAATTGCGGTCGCCGTGCCAGTTGCAATGCTACTTGCCCAACCCATTCTCCCCACCAAAAACAAACCCCGCCATGCGGCGGGGTTTGTCAGCAGAATGAGTGTTGCGTTACCGCACAACACACTCTTGATTAGCGCCGCCGCGGATTGCCCCACTCGCAATACCCAGCGTGAACGGCAATTCACTGAGATTCAGTCCAGGGTCGCCCGGCAACAGCACCGGGGGCTTGCCCGGCTCCTGAGCGAAGCCGAACTGCCCTTCACCGATGATCTGGCTGCCGCCCTGGTTCTGCATGATGTAGCTGCCGGTGTAGGTCGTGTGATACGAACCCGGTTCCAGATTGCCGCAAGAACCTGCGCTCGGACACTCTACCGTGTCACCTGAAGAGCCACGAATTCCGATCGTCGCCGTTGACGTGCCGATCTTGTAGGCATCCTGATTGCCGCGCTTGCCGATCAGCCCGGTGACTGTACGGAGACCGCCCTTGAGCAGCCTCATGAACATGGAATCTCTCTGCGGAGTTTCCTGGGAAAACGAATAGGCTTCCAGTTTCATCGTCGTATTGGGTCGCATGGTTGCGGCGCTGCCGTCGGTGAAGTTGATCTGTGCGTAGCTGTCGCGCTGGGTAGTCAAGACATCGCCCGGTTGAACTTCCGATTTCTGCGACAGGATGCGCACTGTGCCATCCAGTCTTTGCACCGACATGGTTCCGCTCAGATGGGTGATGACACCAGCACCGGCCGCCCAAACACTGGTGGCTACCAATGCCAGCACAACCCCTGCCAGACCTTGAAGCAAATTTTTGTATGTATACATGATTGGTTCCCCCCTCTGCGCGATACCATCGATCACACGAACCGCACCCGCCGACAAAAATCCCGATAAGAGCGTTTTTATACCATAAGTCCATGAAATTGCCAGAGAAAGTATCGCTTACAGCCGCCAAAAATGTGCAATAAATCACACGGTAGAATATTCAGGGGCGCCCGACAACAGGTTAGTGTGCCGACCCGCGTTTGGCCATGGATTGGCGATCCAGCACGATAATTTTTCGCTTGTCAGCATGAATCAACTGCTTTTCATGCAGATCCTTGATCACGCGGCTGACCATTTCACGGGACGCGCCGATCATGCGGGCAATTTCCTGCTTGGCCGGTGCCCGCGGCACCACCCAGATACCGTCGATCTGTTCGGCCATATCGATGATCAGACGCGCAACCCGGCCGTAAACGTCAATCAGCGCCAGACTCTCGATCTTGCGATCAGCATCGCGCAAACGTTTGATCAGGTTGCGCAATACCGTCATGGCTACTTCGCTGTGTTCTTCAAGGCAGGACAGGAACGCCGTGCGTGGTATGCGTAGCATCTCGCATGACTCCAGCGTTTCCACGGTCGCCGAGCTCGGCAGGCCATCAAGCAATCCCATCTCGCCGACAAAATCCTGCACACCCATCATCGACAGAATGACCTCATGTCCTTCTTCATCGGGGATCAGCACTTTTACCCGTCCGGACAGGATGATGTACAGCGCCTCAGTTTCTTCCCCGGCACGCAATATCGCCGCGCCCCGCGGATAACTGCGATGCTGCACGAACGACGCAAGCGTCGCGAGCTGCTGATCCGAAAAAGACGAAAACAGCGGAACCGTCTTCAGGATTTGGGGATTGAGAGTGAAGGCTGCTGGCATGTGGATCGTCGCTGTCCGGCTTATTGTGCGGCCCGGTGGGAACCGTGACCAGTAACTATTATAGCCGTGCCGATTGTGCCAGATTACAGAAAAATAGTCATTTTAAATCAACGATATACCCCTCCCGCAGCCCCATTCACCGGCGTTTTGCCGGAGCCCTCAGCCACAACGTCACTCTGGATCACTGGCGGTAATGCCCCGGTCGAGTGAGTCTGTGCATTAGCCGCTGCCGTGTCGCCAGAACTGTTGGCGGCGAATGTTCCGACAGTCAGTGACCCGATGACCAGCACATTCAGCAGAAAATTACCGCCCTTCAGGATGACATAAGCAGGCGGATAGACGTGGGAGAGCATGCCTTGCCAATCGATCAGCCGCGCAATATGTCACGTCCACCGACAGTCCTGAAAATTTATATATCTCATTGTTTCTATTAAACCAATGATCAACCACTCACCTAAAACACATAGCCCATCATGAAGTGCACGCGATTGGAATTAGTGCGCCCGGTCGGCGTATTGGTCTGCGTGCCATCGTGGATTACTTGCGCGAAGTCGGCTCTCACCGTCAGATGAATGCCATAGCTCATGCGCATGCCGATACCCACGCTGTCGAGACTCACGCGATGCAATTCGCCCGGCTGCGGATAATTGCGGCTGGTATGCCCCGTGTCGTAGAACCCCAGTAACCGCACCCGCGCGGTATCAAGGCCCAACATTTCCCCCACCTCCGGCGTATAGATTTCCAAATTAATGCGATGGCCCTTGTCGTTCACCGAATAGCGTTCATTGAAACCCCGCACGCTCTCCGCCCCCCCCATGCCGAATTGTTCGGCAGCGATCAGCGCATCCGGTGAATACTGTGCATCGAGTTTTAAGCGGTATTGCCATTCTTTGAAGATCGACGCCGAGTGAGTAGCGCCGAAACGCCAAATCCGGTACGCCGCCCGCGAATCGCTCCTTGAATTCTTGAACGTAACGTCGCCACCATCGTTGCCACCGGGAATATTCTGCGAGTACCCCAGATAAAAACTGAGATCGCGCTGATCACCGCGGATTTGTCCACTGTAAGTCAGGCTGAGCGGATGCACCGTGATGTCGGGTACAAAATTGAACGTACCGCCCACCGGAGTCACCAGATTCTGGTACGCACGGTAATCGAGGCCATAGACCAGTCGATGATCCATGTCGCCCCACTTGCGGAAGTTCTGGTTATAACGAACCGCGTAAATGGCGCCCTGCCCCGATACCTCAAAGAGTCCCTGCACGGTGCCGGAATCGACCTTCGAATAACCTACGATCATATCCATGGAATCGCCACGCGCATAAAACGGGATGCGATAGCCCAGACCGACAACCGAAACATCCTTCGGGTTCTCTGGTGAAGTGATGTACTGCGCCGTCAGGATGTGCTCCCGGTCGAACAGGTTGGCATGCTGCAATGCGAATCCGACCCGGTACTTCCCTGTTTCCTTGTTGCCGGTGTTGTCAAGACTGACGCTGTAGCGCAACGGCTCGACATCGGCCACACGGATCACCGCATCGACCTCGCCATCGGTCGCGGCAGGCCGCAGCAGCACTGCACTCTGCCTGGCCGGACTTTCATTGGCGACTTTAACGCTGGCCGCGATCAACTGCGTATTGGGTGTAGTGCCAGGAACCAGCGAGGGCACGCTGCGACGCACGCTGTCGGCGCTGAAATGTTCATTACCCTCGACCAGCACCCGCGCGATTCGCGGCTCGATGACTTTAAAAGTAACGTTGCCGCGTTCGAGTTCCTGCTCCGGCAGCGTAATCCGTATTCCGGCATAGCCACGCTCGGTGTAGAGGGCCTGCAACGCCTCCAGCGCTTGTTGCACGTCGCCGAAATCCCGGCTTTTCCCGGTGTAGGCTCGCAGGAGATTTTCAACATCCGCCGGCAGCAACAGCTTATTGCCATCAACACGGTAGCTACGGATCTCGAATTTCAGGCCTGCGCCGCCAGGCGCATCATCAACGACTACCGCGCCCGCTTGCGCCAGCACTGATCCGCGCGGGGCTGCGCCCGTATCGATTGCGGGGGCGGCCGCAAACACCAATGCCGGCAGCGCGATCAACGCAGCCACGGCAATCATTCCCCCAAGCGGACCCCCTTTGACGCGGATCATTTGATCCCCTCTTGTGTTGCTGCTTACCACCGACTTACTACCGGTTTAACAACCAGAAAATAGCCCGGTAATACCCAGCTTTATCATTATATGGCAAAGACTTACGTGTTATACAGCAGCAGCAACTTGCGATTCGCGCTGCCAGCGCCAAGCTGCTACATTCTTGCTTTTTTTAAATACGCCCTCACCTCTTAAAGCCCATGACAAATCCTCCCAAACATTGCCGGGTTCTGATCCTCGGCTCCGGCCCCGCCGGTTATTCAGCAGCAGTCTATGCCGCCCGCGCCAATCTCAAACCCGTGCTGATCACCGGTCTTGCCCAGGGCGGTCAATTGATGACCACCACCGACGTCGATAACTGGCCTGCGGACGCGGACGGCGTGCAAGGCCCCGAGCTGATGACACGTTTCCAGAAACACGCGGAGCGTTTCAACACGGAAACGGTGTTTGATCACATCCATACCGTGCGCCTCAAGGAAACCCCGATCACCGTAGTGGGCGATCAGGGCACTTACACCTGCGATGCGCTGATCATCGCCACCGGCGCTTCCGCAATGTATCTCGGCCTGCCCTCAGAGGAAAAGTTCATGGGCAAAGGTGTTTCCGGATGCGCCACCTGCGACGGTTTTTTCTACAAGAACCAGGACGTGTCAGTAATCGGCGGCGGTAATACCGCGGTTGAAGAAGCGTTGTACCTGACCAACATCGCAAAGCATGTGACCGTCGTCCATCGTCGCGACAAGTTCCGCGCTGAAGCCATCCTCGTCGATAAACTCAATGAGCGTGTTGCCGCCGGCAAGGCCACCATTCTCTGGGATCATGTGCTCGATGAAGTACTGGGGGACAATACGGGAGTTACCGGCATGCGTATCAAGCACGCCAAAACCGGTGCAACCACGGACAAACAATTGCAGGGTGTGTTCATCGCCATCGGTCACAAGCCGAATACCGATATTTTTGACGGTCAACTTGAAATGAAAAACGGTTACATCCTCACCCACAGCGGGCTCAACGGCAATGCCACAGCCACTACCGTGCCCGGCGTTTTTGCTGCAGGCGATGTGCAGGATCATGTCTATCGCCAGGCCGTAACCAGCGCCGGCACCGGCTGCATGGCGGCACTCGACGCGCAGAAATATCTCGAAAGCAAAGAACTGATCTGATTCGGTCCTGAATGATTCGCAGCGGATGATGGAGATGTACCGTGAAACGGAGCAAACCACGTACTGATCACGCCGTGCCGGAAGAAAAAGAATTGCTGCGCGCCGCGAAGCAAGTCCCCTTGGGGGGCGCCGCGAAGCAAGTCCCCTTGGGGGGCGCCGCGAAGCAAGTCCCCTTGTGGGGCGCCGCACTCGCTGATGTCACGCCGCTGATTCCACCTAATCGCGCACCCGTTACGCATTCCCGCCCTCGCCCGGTAGCCGCACAACGGCAACGGGACGACCAGGAAGTATTACGCGATACTCTAAGCGACCATCCTGCTTGGGAACAAGGGCTGGAAAGCGGTGACGAACTGCTGTTCCTGCGTAACGGATTATCCGCACAGCATCTGAAAAAACTGCGCCGCGGCCATTGGAAAATCCAGGATCATCTTGATCTGCACGGCTTAATCGTGCCTGAAGCTCGCGCCTTGATGGCGGAATTTCTTGCACATTGCGTCAGTGCTGGCCTGCGCTGTGTGCGCATCGTTCACGGCAAGGGACTAAGCTCCCCAAACCGCGAACCGGTACTGAAAAAGAAAGTGGCGGTTTGGTTGGCGCAGCGCGATGAAGTGCTGGCTTATTGCCAGGCGCCACGCGCCGAGGGTGGCGGCGGCGCCGTGCTGGTGTTATTGCGCGCCACGAAGTAAGTCCCCTTGGGGGGCGCCACGAAGTAAGTCCCCTTGGGGGGCGCCACGAAGTAAGTCCCCTTGGGGGGCGCCGCGAAGCAAGTCCCCTTGGGGGGCGGCGCGCGCTGAAAAACTGAAAATGAAGCGGCCGCCTCTATACGGCGGCTTCGTCGGTCTCGCCGGTGCGGATGCGGATGACCTGCGATACATCACTGACAAAAATCTTGCCATCACCGATTTTTCCGGTACGCGCCGCCTTGATCACGGCATCAATCGCAGCGTCGAGCAGCTTGTCCGGTACCACGACCTCGACTTTCACCTTGGGCAGAAAATCAACCACGTATTCGGCGCCGCGATAAAGTTCAGTATGTCCTTTTTGCCGTCCGAACCCCTTGACCTCCGTCACTGTCAGTCCGCTGACGCCGATTTCGGACAGCGCCTCGCGCACCTCATCCAGCTTGAAAGGCTTGAATATTGTTTCGATCTTTTTCATCTTGACTCCCGCTGAACAATGTTATTGATCTGTGACAAGAATAGCACAAGCCGCCACGAAATCAGTGCCTGAACCGATTGGTAATCGGATAGCGCCAATCCTTGCCGAACCCCCTGCTGGTGATGCGGATGCCGACCGGCGACTGACGGCGTTTGTACTCGCTGATGCGGATCAAATGCACCACCCGCTCCACATCCCCCGGCGCATAACCCATGGCTACAATCTCCTGCGGACCGCGATTATGCTCGACGTAGGCCTCCATAATTCCGTCCAGCACTTCGTAGGGCGGCAGGCTGTCCTGATCCTTCTGATCCGGCCGCAATTCCGCTGACGGCGCGCGCTCAATGACTCGTCGCGGAATCACCGGGGCCACGGTGTTGCGGTATTCCGCCACCCGGTACACCAGCGTCTTGCGTAAATCCTTCAGCACCGCAAAGCCACCTGCCATATCACCGTAGAGTGTCGCGTACCCGGTGCCCATTTCGCTCTTGTTACCGGTGGTCAGGACAATGGCCCCGCTTTTATTGGACATCCCCATCAGCAGCGTGCCGCGTATACGCGCCTGCAGATTTTCTTCGGTCACATCTTCCTTCAGGCCGCGAAATTCATCCGCCAGCGCCGCACAAAATCCATCGAACAGTGGCTTGATGGCAATCTCTGAATAGCGCGCACCCATCGTCCGCGCCTGCGCTTTCGCATCTTCGCAACTCATACCCGCAGTAAATTGCGACGGCATCATCACCGCGTGTACCTTGTCCGCGCCCAGCGCATCGACCGCCACCGCCAGCGTCAGCGCGGAATCAATACCGCCGGACAACCCCAGCAACACGCCGGAAAAACTATTTTTGCCGATATAGTCACGCACGCCCAGTGTCAGCGCCCGGTAAATATCCTCTTCCAGCGACGCCGGCGGTGCCACTACACCCTTGACGGGTATGCCGTTGACCACATCGATTATGGCCAGCGCCACCTCAAAGGCCGGTAACTGGTGCATCAGCTCGCCACGACCGTCCACCGCGAAAGACGCGCCATCGAACACCAGCTCGTCCTGCCCGCCGACCTGATTCGCATAAATCACCGACATACCCGTATTGCCAATCCGCTCACGCACCACCTCGTAACGCGTCAATTGCTTATTGATGTGGTAGGGCGAGGCGTTGAGCACCAGCAACACCTGTGCGCCGGCCTCGCGTGCCGCTTTCGCCGCGGACTCTTCCCACACATCGGCACAGATGTTGATGCCGATGCGCACTCCTTCATGCTCGAAGACGCACGGCACTTCCCCTGAATCGAAATAGCGCTCCTCGTCAAACACGGCGTAATTGGGCAACGTGCGCTTGAGGTAAGTCGTCACCACAGCACCGTCGCGAATCACCGATGCGGCGTTGTAACGCTTGCTGCCGATCTGGTGCGGATGGCCCAGTACGACCGTGATGCCAGCCACCGCTTCGACAATGCGCCGGTATACCCGGTCGCATGCCTCGAAAAAATCGTCGCGCAGCAGCAAATCCTCCGGTGGATAACCGGACAAGGCCAGCTCCGTCGTCACCAGCAGGCTGGCACCCTGTGCCTGCGCCCGGTGTGCAGCATCAAGAATCTTTGCCGCGTTCCCGTCGAGATCGCCAACGATGTAATTCAACTGTGCAATCGCTATTTTCATATCGCTAATATATCATCGGGCACGCGACATTCCGCTCCGTTTCGCTCCGAACCACTACCTTGAAACTGCATGTAGCAACATCGCTGGCCGGCGTGGATCCGGAGGCTTGGAACCGTTTGGCAGGCGACGATCCCTTCCTGCAGCATGCCTTCTTGCACGCTCTGCATGAAACCGGCTGCGCCAGTCCCGAGACCGGCTGGGCGCCGCAATATCTGCTGTTGCACGATGGTGACAGACTTGCGGGAGCGATGCCGCTTTATCTCAAATCGCACTCCTACGGCGAATACGTATTCGACTGGGCCTGGGCTGATGCCTACCACCGTCACGGCATCGAGTACTATCCGAAACTGCTCAGCGCCATTCCGTTCACGCCGGTGGTCGGCGCGCGACTGCTCGCACAGCAACAGGAATATCGCAATCAACTCATCGCCGGCGCACTGGAACTTGCCCGCCGCACCAATACCAGCTCGCTGCACGTACTGTTTCCCGCTGCCTCAGATCTGGAATGTCTGGCCAGTCACGGCTTCCTGCTGCGCCAAGGCTGCCAGTTTCACTGGCAAAACAACAATTACACTGATTTTGAAGATTTTCTTGCACAGCTCAATCACGACAAACGCAAGAAAATCCGCCAGGAACGGCGCAGAGTAAACGAAGCAGGTATCAAGTTTCGCTGGATCGAGGGCGACAGCATTAAAGATGCAGACTGGGAATTTTTTACCCGCTGTTATTGCCAGACCTACCGTGAGCACCGATCCACGCCATACCTGAACCTCGAATTTTTCCGGCGCATTGGCGTCTCGATGCCCGGCAACATCGTGATGATGTGTGCCGAACGCGACAATAATCTCATCGCGGCGTCACTGCTAATCCGTAACGGCACCCACCTCTACGGCCGGTATTGGGGCGCCATCGAATATCAACCGTCCCTGCACTTCGAAGCCTGTTATTACCAGGGCATCGAGTACGCGATCACTCGCGGCCTGCAGGTATTTGAGGGCGGCGCGCAGGGCGAACACAAAATGGCGCGCGGCCTGCTACCGGTGGCCACGCAATCCGCGCACTGGCTGGCACATCCCGAATTTTCCACGGCGATTGATGATTTTTTGCGGAGAGAGGGACGTGGCATGACTCAATATATCGACGAACTCCACGAACGCAGTCCTTTCAAAGGTGGTGCAGCCAGATCGGATCACGATAACGGTCGTTGACGGATCACGACGTTGGCGTAAACTGCCTCGGTTTGAAATACCAGCTGCAGCGCAACAAGTCTCAGGGGGCAAGGTGGCAACAAAACAATATTGGGGATACGGCCTGCCAGATCAGGCGCAGCCGGAATCCGCCGCGCCGCACCCCGCGGAATCCGGCTGGTCTGCCCGGCTGCGCAAACTCCGTGGCGATCTGCTCGGCGGCACCACGGCCGCATTGCTGACCATCCCTGTCAGTATGGGCTACGGTTTGCTCGCGCTCTCCCCGCTCGGCAGCGAAGCCATCCCGATTGCCATCCTGGCCGGCCTGTATGCACCCATTGCCGGATGTATTGTCGCTGTCCTGCTCGGCGCCAATACGACAATGATCTACGCACCACGCAGCATCGTGACCTTCCTGATCGGTGCGATCGTCCTGCAAAGTGTAGTGCAATCATCTCTGCCGGTGGTGCGCGCCGCACCGCTGTCGACGTTGCTCGTGCTCGCGTTTATGACAGTTTTTCTCGCTGGTGCATTCCAGGCCCTGTTCGGTACGATGCGCCTCGGCAGCATCGTCAAATTCATTCCCGCCCCGGTAATCGCGGGTTTCCAGAACGCTGCTGCGGTGCTCATTTTTTTCTCACAATTCAACGCCATGCTCGGTTTCCAGCAGCCGGTTCCCTGGACCCGGATCCTGCACAATCTGGACAACGTACAACCGCTGACGCTGCTGATCGGCGTTGTTACCTGCACATTGATTCTCCGTGGCGCCCGCATCACTAAATCGGTGCCGCCGACAGTGGTAGGCCTGATCGGCGGCGTAGCGCTCTACTATGCGCTGACCATTGCCGGTTTCGGTGCCTATCTCGGCCCGACGGTAGGCGCGATTCCGTACGCACTGCCAACCCCCCACTTCCTCACCGACTTTGCCCAAATTCTTGTTGACCCGCAGTGGTTGCCCATTCTGCCTATCATATTCACCGGGGCGCTCAGCCTCGCCATTGTTGCCTCGCTCGATGCCATGCTGTGTGCGCGCCTGGTCGAAGCCGATTCTGGCCAGCGCATGCGCAGCAACGGTGAGCTCGTACGTCTTGGCATCGGCAACATGGTGGCGTCCAGTTTTGGCGGCATCGCCAACGGCATCAACCTGGCGTCGAGCTTCGCCAACCACCGCAGCGGCGCACGCACACCGCTGTCACTACTGTTTCATAGCGGTTTTATTATTCTGGCCATAGTGGCGGTATCACCGCTGATCAGCTATCTGCCGCGCGTAGTCATTGCCGCCATGCTGGTTGTCATCTCCATTCAGTTGTTTGATCGCTGGACCCTGCAGATTGCCGCAAAGCTCTTCCACCGTAATTACTCCAGCGCACAAAGCATGCTGCTAGACCTGCTGATCATCGTGCTGGTGGCAGTGGTTGCTGTTGCCGTGAACATTGTGTTTGCTGTCGGTATCGGCATTGCCGTGACCATACTGTTTTTCCTGTTCCGTATGAGTAAATCCATTATCCGGCGCGCCTATCGCTGTAACGTGGTGCATTCACGCAAAACCCGTGAACCCCGCCACATGCAGGTGCTGAGTGATCATGGTGCAAAAATTCTGGTGCTGGAACTTGAAGGGCCCATTTTCTTCGGCACGGCGGAAAACCTCGCGCTCTATCTCGAGTCCGCATGGCGTGACAACGTGTCGTATGTAGTCATTGATCTCAAGCGCGTCAACGAGATAGACAGCACAGGCGCCAAGACCCTGCTGCAGGCGCACGACCGCATGACGCGTGAGGGCAAGCACATGTTGCTCAGCTCGCTCCCGGAGCGCACACACGTCGCTAACCTGCTCAAGGATATGGGCGTCACTGCAGCGCTCACGCGCCAGCGCCTGTTCAACGACACGGATCGCGCGATCGAATGGGCCGAGGAACACCTGATACTTGCCCAGCTCGGCGACGAAGAAACAGGAGCGGAATTTCCGTTTGGACGGCTGGACGTGCTCGCCAGCATGAACGACGGGGAACTCGTTGCAATGAAAAGTGCGATGGAACGCCGCACCTATCGCCAGGGTGACATTATTTTCCACGAAGGCGACATCAGCGACGAGCTCTACGTCATTGCAAAGGGCAGCGCCAGCGTACGCCTGCGACTCTCTGGCGCCGAGCGCGAAACCCGGCTGATCACATTTTCTCCGGGCACCATGTTCGGCGAACTGGCGCTGCTCGATCAGGAAGCGCGCTCTGCAACGGTAGAATCCGACAACGATCTGGTGTGTTATGTGCTGACCCGCCGACAGTTCGAGAAACTGACCGCAGAACATTCCACGGTAGCCATCAAGTTACTGGCCAATCTCGGCCGGGAACTGTCCGGTCGGCTCCGCCGCGCTAACCGGACCATCTACCAGCTCGCAAGCTGACTGGCGCCGGTGTTCTGCTTGCCGGCGTTGCCGTATAGAATCATGCTGTGCCGAGCCCAAACCTTCCAATGAAATTCTGCAGCAATTGCGGCAGCGCGATCTCACTCAAGATTCCGCCCGGTGACTCGCTGCCCCGCCACGTCTGCGACGCTTGTGGCGCGATTCATTATCAAAATCCGAAAATGATCGTCGGCTGCATCGCTGAGTGGGAAAACCGCATCCTCCTGTGCCGGCGCGCCATTGAGCCGCGTCACGGCCTGTGGACCGTGCCTGCAGGCTTCATGGAAAACGGCGAAACCACGGCGCAGGGCGCGGTGCGCGAAACACTGGAAGAAGCCAATGCCCGTGTTGAAATCGGCCCGCTGTATGCCATGTACAACATTCCGCACATCAATCAGGTTTACATACTATTCCGCGCCCGCCTGCTTGATCTTGATTTCAGCGCCGGCGCCGAAACACTGGAAGCGCGACTGTTCGACGAAGCGGACATTCCGTGGAACGCCCTCGCCTTCGCCACCGTGCGCAACACACTCACTCACTATTACGCCGATCGTAAAGCCGGTGACTATCGATTCCACCTGGGCACTATAGAGCCTGCCGCCCGCCGCGCCTGAACAGGTCTGGCAAGCATTGCCACAACGACAGAATCACTAATTATTTAATTAAAACAAGTAGTTATATGATAACCAACTCGCCAATACTTGATCTGCCGCACCTGCGTACCTGGATCGGCAAAAAAGAACAGCACGAGGACATCGCCGCTGCGTGGCCGATGGCGGCGCTGGCGGCAACGCTGGATCGCCGCGACCCGTACCCTCAGTCTGGCGACGCGATCCCGCAAAGCGGCCACTGGCTATATTTTCTGGAAACCGTCCCCAACGCCGATCTCGGTCATGACGGACATCCCAAACGCGGCGGTTTCCTGCCCCCGGTGCCGTTGCCGCGACGCATGTGGGCCGGCGGCCGTATCGAATTCCGGCAAGCGGTGCGGATCGGCGAAAAAATCAGCCGCGAATCGGAAGTCATTTCCGTCACCGCCAAGTCTGGGCACAGCGGCAATCTGGTATTCGTCACGGTGCGGCACACCGTAACGGCAGGCAGCACGATCGCCATCGTTGAAGAGCACGATATTGTTTATCGCGATGCTGCCACACCCGGTAGCGCCGCACCGGCGGGCAAGGCCGCGCCGCAGTCGGCAGCATGGCAGCGCACTGTGGAAACCAATGAAGCTGTGCTGTTTCGCTACTCAGCGCTGATATTCAATGCGCACCGCATCCACTACGACATCGATTATTGCCGCAGCGTCGAGGGCTATCCGGGGTTGATCGTGCATGGTCCGCTGCAGACGACGCTGCTGCTCGATTTGTGCCGGCGCAGTGACCCGCGCCCCGTGCGCACGCTGGACTACCGCGCCACGCATCCGCTGTTCCATCAGGAAATATTCACCGTCAACGGCCAGCCCTCGGCCGACGGCGCATCAGCAGAACTGTGGACGGCGAACGCGGCAGGTTGCTACACGATGCGCGGCACCGCTACATTCTGACCTGCGGAATTCACGAAACTGTCATGTCATCACCAGGGCCAGGTATGCGCACAAGTTCACTCATGCATTGGGCGACTACAGTCGCGCTCGTTTTCTACACGATAACGCTGTACGCAAACCCAATTCCCTTCGGCAACAATCAGCAGACGATCAGCATTGCGGGTGAGGAAATCGAGATCCACACCTACAAGCCACAGCAATACACCAACGGCCACATCCTTTTAGTACTGCATGGCCTCGGCGCCAATGCGTCGGGTTATCGGAACTCCGCAGTGCCGCTCGCTGACGCACACGGGCTTCTGGTCGTCGCACCGCTGTTCGACCGCAAGCGCTTTCCGACATGGCGTTATCAGACCGGTGGACTGGTGCGCGATCAGCGCACCACCGAAAACTTCCTTATCGAACCCGAAACGCAGTGGACTGGCCGCCTGTTCCTGAAAATCATTGACGCCGTCCGCACCGCAGAAGGCAGACCCGGTCTTGCGTACTCGCTGATCGGTCACTCAGCCGGCGGCCAGACGCTATCGCGATTCGCCGCATTCGTGCCGAATACGGCGCGGCATATCGTCATCGCCAATTCCTCGACCTATCTATGGCCATCGCGCAACGAACGTTTCCCATACGGATTCGGCGGTCTGCCCGCGCCGCTGGCCGATGACATTACCCTGCAGCGCTATCTTGCGCAGCCGGTGACCATACTGCTCGGCACAGCCGACGTAGAGCGTGGTCGCAACCTGAATGTTCGCCCCGGCGCCGAACGACAGGGGGAGCACCGGTATGCCCGAGGACACAATGCCTTTCGCGCAGCACAAAAACTTGCGCATGATCGTGGCTGGACTTTCCACTGGCGCCTGATCGAAGTGCCGGAAATTGCGCACAGCGCACGAGGCATGTTCGGCAGCGCACAGGCAGCGGCAGCCCTGTCAGAGAACTAAATCACCACTACCCTGCTTATTTCGAGCCCGGACTTGCAAAGCGCCCCCTGGTTTGCGTTGCGCAAGTTAAGCAAGGCTAACGCCACGTTCTGATTTGCAGGGATCTAACTTATACGTAACTGCCGCAGATTTTCCGCTCTGCACTCTGCACTGGGCTTCAAACTACCATCCTGAATCGCGATCCGGTGTCGCCGAAATCTTGTGTATCGACAGATCCGACCCGTTGAATTCTTCTTCCCGGCTGAGGCGAATACCGATCGTAAATTTCAAAATGCCGTAAATCGCCAGGCCACCGACTAGCGCAATCACCACACCCAGCGCAGTGCCGATCAACTGTGCGGTGATATTGACTCCGCCCAATCCGCCCATCGCCTTGGTGCCAAAAATACCGCAGGCGATGCCGCCCCACACGCCGCACAAACCATGTAACGGCCACACACCGAGCACGTCATCGATTTTCAGCTTGTTCTGCGTCAGCGTGAACATATAGACAAACAGTCCGCCGGCAATCAAGCCGGTCGCCAGCGCCCCCACCGGATGCATGACGTCAGATCCCGCGCATATCGCCACCAAACCGGCCAGCGGGCCGTTATGCACAAAGCCCGGATCATTGCGGCCCAACACCAGCGCAGCGACGACGCCGCCCGACATGGCCATCAGCGAGTTGACTGCCACCAGCCCCGAAATCTTGTCGATGGTCTGTGCCGACATCACATTGAAGCCGAACCAGCCGACTGTCAGTATCCATGCGCCCAACGCCAGAAACGGAATGCTGGACGGCGGATGCGCGCTGATGCTGCCATCTTTGCCATAACGACCCAGCCGCGGTCCAAGCAGGATCACCGCGCCCAGCGCAATCCAGCCGCCGACGGCATGCACCACTACTGATCCGGCGAAGTCATGAAACTTGGCGCCGGTCGTGGACTCGATCCACGGCTGTATGCCGTAATTGTCATTCCAGGCTATGCCCTCGAAAAACGGGTAAATCACGCCGACAATAACCGCCGTGGCGATCAGTTGGGGATAGAACTTCGCACGCTCGGCAATGCCACCGGAGACTATCGCCGGCACCGCTGCGGCAAACGTCAACAGGAAAAAGAATTTGGTGATTTCAAAGCCGCTTTTCTGCGCCAGTTGTTCTGCGCCAACCATGAACGACACGCCGTACGCGACCCCGTAACCAATGAAAAAATAAATGATGGTGGAAACCGAAAAATCGCAAAGGATTTTGACCAGCGCGTTGACCTGATTTTTTCTACGCACTGTGCCGACTTCAAGAAACGCAAAGCCGGAATGCATGGCCAATACCATGATTGCGCCCAGCAGTATGAACAACGTGTCGGTGCTGATTTTTACGGCTTCCATCTGGAAATCCCCCTTATTCTGGACTCAACTCCGAAACCAATACTTATTATTAAATGTAACCTGTTGTTTTTATTGATATATTTTACATGCGACCCCGACAGCAAGCATCATATTGGTGTCCGCGCAATTTTATCGCACTATATGAGTGCCGCGATAACTCACGTACGGCAACTCAGTCCGGCAACTTCGTGCATCATCTCTGCAACGCGGTAAATCATTGAAGAAATTGGTATATTCAACACTCATGCCTGCCAAGCCACCCGCCGCTGCGACTGCACCACAAGTACCCCAGGGCGATCGTCCACTGACGCTGACGCAAATAGTCAACGACCTGATTGCCGACGGCATCATCCCCAAGGACGAGGCGGAAAAACTCGTCTCCAACCGCCGCCAAAGCCGCACCGACGTGCATCCACTGGTGGTCATCGCTGATCAGAAATGGAAAGACCCGCGTAGTCCGCGCAAGCTGCTCACTCTGGAAACGCTGACGCAGTGGCTGGCCGACAAGACCGGCCTGCCCTACCTGCACATCGATCCCTTCAAAATCGACTTCACCGCGGTGACCAAGGTCATGTCGAATGCCTACGCGGCGCGCTACAAAATCCTGCCCGTCAGCGTCACCACCCGCGAGGCCACCATTGCCACCGCCGAACCCTGGGTGCGCGGCTGGGAAGATTCGCTGAAACAGGTGCTGCGCCTCGACATCAAGCGCGTCATTGCCAACCCGGTCGATATCCAGAATTTCATCGTCGAGTTCTACAACCTCGCCCGCTCGGTCCAGGGCGCGTCCGACAAAGACAAGGGCGCTGCCTCCAACATCGCCAATTTTGAACAACTGGTACAGCTCGGGCGCAGCGGAAACGTGGACGCCAACGACCAGCACATTGTCCACATCTGCGACTGGCTGTTCAACTACGCTTTCGAACAGCGTGCGAGCGACATCCACATTGAACCGCGCCGCGATGCCGGCAATGTGCGCTTTCGCATCGACGGCGTGCTGCACCAGGTTTACCAGATTCCGACACCGGTGATGGCGGCAATGACTTCCCGCATCAAGGTGCTCGGTCGAATGGATGTCGTCGAAAAGCGCCGCCCCCAGGACGGGCGCCTGAAAACAATCACACCGGAGGGCAGTGAAGTCGAATTGCGGCTATCGACCATGCCCACCGCATTCGGCGAAAAAATGGTGATGCGCATATTCAATCCGGAAAACCTGGTCAAGGATTACCGGGAACTCGGCTTCTCCGAAGAAGAAGAAAAAAAATGGACACATAATGCCAGCGCCCCCCACGGCATCATTCTCGTCACCGGCCCCACCGGCTCTGGCAAGACGACAACGCTTTATTCCACGCTGAAAGAACTCGCCAAACCCGAAGTCAACGTCTGCACCGTCGAAGACCCGATTGAAATGGTGGAGCCTGCGTTCAACCAGATGCAGGTGCAAACGACCATCGGCGTCGATTTCGCCTCGGGTATCCGCACACTGATGCGCCAGGATCCCGACATCATCATGGTCGGCGAGATCCGCGATCTCGAAACCGCAGAAATGGCCATCCAGGCCGCGCTGACCGGCCATCTGGTGCTGTCCACTTTGCACACCAACGATGCGCCAGCAGCCGTCAGCCGGTTGCTCGATCTCGGTGTGCCGCCGTATCTGCTGCAATCCACCCTGCTCGGTGTGTTGGCACAGCGACTGGTGCGCACGTTGTGCCCGCACTGCAAGACCAAACATGATTACGACGATTCGGCCTGGGATGCGCTGGTGGCACCATGGAAAGCGGCCAATCCCAAGGGCAACACTTACATCAACCAAGGCTGCCTGGAGTGCCGCATGACCGGTTACATGGGCCGCATCGGCATTTACGAAATGATGATCATGACCGCGCCGTTACGCGATCGCATTGTCGATGCCACCGACCTCGATGCGCTGCGCGAAGCCGCCTACAAGGAAGGCATGAAACCGCTGCGTATCAGCGGCGCCATGAAAATCGCTGCCGGCGTGACCACCGTCGATGAAATCATGAAAGTCGCACCACCGCCGGCCGGCGACCGCCGCAAGACACAGCGCTAGGGTTGCAAAGCAAGAATCGGGTCGTCACGCCCGCCCGCCGGCATTATGCTGCGGCCATGAAACTGTCCACCCCTGCTCCCGCACATCCGGATTACGCCCGTATTGCGCGCGCCATCGCTTATTTGCAGACGCATGCCAGTACCCAGCCCGATCTTTCCCGTGTCGCGCAGCATGTCGGACTCAGTGAATTTCACTTCCAGCGCCTGTTTACACGCTGGGCCGGCGTCAGCCCCAAACGTTTTCTGCAATTTCTGACACTGGCCGATGCCCGGCGGCGCCTGATCGAAACCCGCAATACCCTGGATCTCGCCGCCGCCGTCGGATTATCAGGCGGCAGCCGTCTGCATGATCTGTTCGTCAAGACGGACGCCATGTCGCCCGGTGAAGCACGCCTCGGCGGCGCCGGCCTCGACATCCGCTACGGTATTCATGACACCCGATTCGGGCCGGCGCTGATCGCCGTCACCACTCGAGGCGTTTGCGCGCTGCATTTTGTGGACGATCGGGCCACTGCGCCGGAACAACTGCGCGCTGCCTGGCCGCATGCTCAACTCATCTCCGATACCCACAGCACCAAGGCAATAGCGCGACACATTTTCGCACCGCTCGCCCGCGATGCAGCGCAACCGCTGGCGGTACTGGTCAAGGGCACGAATTTCCAGATTCAGGTGTGGCGCGCGTTGCTGGCGCTGCCCGCGGGAGCAGTGACTACCTATGGCGATCTGGCCGAGGCGCTGCATGTGCCGGATGCTGCGCGCGCCGTCGGCACTGCAGTCGGTGCCAACGCACTGGCCTACCTGATTCCCTGCCACCGGGTGATCCGCGCCACCGGTGAGTTGAGTGGCTATCGCTGGGGCACTGAACGCAAGACGATCATACTGGCCTGGGAAGGGGCGCAGGCAAGATAAGCAGCCCTCATGTTTCCAGCACAAGTAGGCTTTCTCGATCAATAAGAAGGTCAACACTATCGCCCACCTGAAATACACCCTCGCCCTTTTTATGCGCATGATCGACCAGCACCATGTCGCCGTTCACATCAACGCCATAGCGAATGATCGACCCCAGGAATTCCATTTGACTGACTTTTCCATTTAGCTTGGAGTGCGCTTCTCCCACCCCCGTCCCCGCCGCACACACATCAACATTTTGTGGGCGAAAGACAATGGAGCGTCCATGCGAGTAGCCTTGGTTCAGGGGAATATCCATGCCCCTGTCTGTGCGAAACACCAAAGCGCTTTCTTCCGTGATGACAGCGCCTCTGATGATATTTGCAGTGCCGAGAAAATTCGCCACAAACAAATTTACAGGATTGTCATAAAGTTCGATTGGTGCTCCAACTTGCTGAATCACACCTTGATCCAGTACAGCCATCCGGTCTGACGTGGTATTGGCTTCTTCCTGGTCATGGGTAACGAAGATGGTAGTAAGTTGCAGCTTCTTTTGAAGCTCACGAATATCGTGGCGCATCTGAATGCGCAGGTTGGCATCCAGGTTGGATAAAGGTTCGTCCAACAATAAAACCTTTGGTTCAATCACAATGGTACGCGCCAGGGCGATGCGTTGTTGTTGACCACCGGATAACTGTGACGGCCTGCGGCCTGCCAATTCCACAAGGCCGACCATATCCAGCGCCTTTTCGACGCGTTCATTGATCTCACGTTTGGAAATTTTTCGTTCTTCCAAACCAAATGCGACGTTCTTGCGCACCGTCATGTGCGGCCACAAGGCGTAGCTTTGAAATACCATGCCCACGTCGCGTTTCCACGGCGGCAAGTCTGCAATATCGTTGCCCTGGATCAAGATACGCCCGGTCGGCTTCGGACCAAACCCGGCTATGGCGCGCAATAATGTTGATTTTCCGGAACCAGACGGCCCCAAGAAAGCAAAAAATTCGCCTTGCTTGATGCTCAGGTCCACGCCTTTGAGGACATGAGTGTCGCCGAACGATAGGTTGAGATCTTCAATAACCACGCCTGGCACTTCTTGCGCACTGCTCGTCATGGGTTAGACCCCCTCCGCGACTATAAATTTTGGTTCGCGTGTCGTCTTGCCGCGCTCGATGATCACATGGGATGCATAGGTGCCGATGCCGACAAACAGCACCGCAATCACACCCAGCGCAGCACCAGGTCCACGGCCCGCAGCACTTTGCATGAATTCGTAGATACCGTAAGCCAGCGGCGCGTCCGATTCGCGCGCAACCAGCATGATCGTTGCCGACAGCTCAACCGCAGCCGTGGCGAAGCTGGTCACAAACCCCGCCAGGATGCCGCCCGACATCAGCGGTATGACGATGCGCCATAGCGTACGGGCCTTCGCAGCGCCAAGATTTTCCGCGGCCTCTTCCAGCATTACGCTGACCTGCTGAATCGCAGCCACACAAGACCGCAGTGCGTACGGCAGACGACGGATGGTCATTGCGATGACAATGATCACCCACCACGTCGCCAGCGGCTCATCAATCAGCGGAATGTTAAAACCATGAAAGGTGCGCAAATACCCGATGCCCAAAACCACGCCCGGCACTGCCAGCGCCGCTGACGCTCCGTAATCCAGCCATTTGCGCCCTACTATGTCTGTTCGCCACACTACATATGCAATGGCGGTCGCCAGGATCACATCGAACAGCGCAGCCAGGCCTGCATATAAGAGCGTGTTGGTGATGTACTGCGTCGCTGTCGAAAACACCGTGGCGTAATGCGCAACGGTGAACCCATCCGGCAGCACGGCGTATGACCAGATGGTGCCGAATGAAAGCAGGAGCAACCCAAGATGCGGTGACAGCACAAGCGCCAGGATCAGTATCACCACCGCGTAGCATCCAAACTTTTCCCATGAACGAAGATCGCGCTTCATGAGGCCACCGCCGCCCTTTTGCACCGTGGCGTAATCCTTGCCCTTTAACGCACGCAGGGACACCCATAAAGCCAGCAGCGAAAAGGCTACCAAAATGACTGAAATTACATAGCCCGTGGGGTCAGAGATGCCTATGGACGTGATCCGTAAATATGCTTGAGGGGCAAGCATGGTGTTGACGTTCAACAGCAACGGTGTGCCGAGGTCATCGAAAACCTTGATAAACACGAGTGCCGCCCCGGCAACGTAGCCCGGCATGGCAAGTGGAAGCACAATGCGGCGGAACAGGCGTATTCCGTTGGCACCCAGGTTCTGTGCAGACTCCTCCATCGACCGATCTATATTGCTAAGCGCAGCAGACAAGTTGATCAAGATGAACGGAAAGTAGTGGATACTTTCGACGAAGATCACTCCGTTCAAGCCTTCCATGAACGGGACATTGAAACCGAACCATTGATCTAACAACAGGTTCACCGACCCGTTGGAACCGAACAGCAGTTGCATGGCCACAGCGCCGACGAAGGGCGGCATGATCAGCGGGATAACACCCAGGGTCTGGATCAAAGCAGTACCACCAAAATTAAATCGGGTGGTGAAATACGCCAGCGGCATCGAGATGATGGAGGCAATCACCACCGATACGGACGCGACGTAAAAGGAGTTGAAAAAAGATTCCCGAAACAATGAGTTTCGAAAAAAATCGACAAAATTAATGATCGTTAGCTGGCCTGTTCCCGGGTCCTGAAAGGCCACGAAGATAACCGTGGCAACGGGAGCCGCCAAAAAGAGCAGCAGGAACAACGCAATCATCAGGCCCGCTAGTGCTGGTCCTCTTTGCGCCGATGGAAGCCGGAATGACATGACGCTTCCCAATTTCAATTCACAAATATTCGAAGAGAAAAAGAAAGCCGCCCGCCGAAAGGGGGGCGGCTTTTCCGGAAGGACACTTTACAACGAGGATTTGGCTTTTTCAGCCAATTCCCTGGCCTTGGCATAGTTGGCCTTAACCATGGTGTCCCATTCCTGTTCGATTTCGGCTTGGCGGCCGGTGACTTTGTCAGTCGCTTTTCTACGGCGTTGCTTGAAGATGGACGCATATTCCTTCTTGCCGGCAGTGGCTTCGTCAACCGGAACCTTGCCGACAAGCGCGCGGGCTTCGGCGATCAATTTAGCCGCAGCTGGATTACTTTTGCCCTTCATGGCTACTTCTGCATCTTGAATGGCCTTGATAGCAGCAACCAGATCGTCCATACGATAGGTCACCATTACGTCAAACAGGGCATTCACCACGTTGTAACGGTTCTTCGATAGATCTAGATCGAATTTGACCGCAGCACCGATGGATTTATCCTTGAATGGATTTGGAAAATCGGCTGGAGCTTTGGCATAGATCTTCGGATTTACCGGCAGACGACGAATCTTCGGATCCAGCAGAAGCAGCTGACCTTCAGGTGATACCAAAAATTCAATGAATTCCTCGGCCGCGGCCTGATTGGGCGCATTCTTCACGACGCCAATATTGGCCGGAACCAGGGTGGTCACTTTGGGATAGATAAAGTTGACAGGAAATCCCGAAGCCATCGAGGACAGCCCGAAGAAGTCGATCACGATGCCATAACCAAATTGACCGCTGTTCACACCATCGGGAACACCAAAACTGCGTTCCGTGACCGTTTT
>JAQBGW010000148.1:0-58451 GCA_032128415.1 Betaproteobacteria bacterium
CCTTACGCCCGGCGTGTTCATCTCCGAGTGGATGTTGCCGGTCGCTTTGTCGACCTGGAACTTCTTGCCGTCCTGCGAGTACGGCAGGCCGGGCATGAAGCGCACGCTGGTGATCGAGCCGTACGGCCGGACGTTGCAGTAGACCCCGGCCTTGGTGCGCAGCGGGGCATTGGCGGACTTCCCGAGCACCACCACCTTCTTGCCGTTGTCGTTGACCAGGGCGTCGCCGGCGGTGGACCACTTGATCGAGGTGTACTCGAGCTTGCCGAACCAGTCGAGCGGCGCGAGCTTGGTGTCGTGCCGGTACTGCGCCATCATCGGCACGCCGAGGAACGGCAGGCCCAGCACGTCAAGCGCCATCAGTGTGCCGTTCAGCGCGAACATGTCGGTGAATGCGTGCGCCACGGGCTTGACGCCGCCATGGGCATTGCCGCCTTCCCAAATGATCGAGTCGGAAAAACCCGTAGGCTGGACTTTAGAGCGTTTGTAAATGCCGTCGAGGGTTTTGAACAAATCGCCGTTTTGTTCTTCCTGCGCGATTTTGAGCAGGTCGAGTTTCGCAGTCATGATTCCAAATCTCCGTTTGAATGGGGTCGTGATCGTGGTTGTTAGTGTGGCGGATTAAGCGATCAGCGAAATTTCGTGATCGAAAGAATCGTCTGGAATGGGTAATCGAGGTGTAATCGCGTCGGGCTGTGATTGCCGCGCCCGCAGCTTTTTCCGTGTTGATCCGAGGGGTAATTATCGCATTTATTGCGGATTGCATAAACGGTCGTAAATCTGCGGTTACGCGAACGCCGCAAAAAAACTCGGGAAAGGGGATTAAAAAAACCCGCATGACCATGCGGCCAGCGGGCTTTGTTGCATTCAGGGCCGCCGGCATTGCTGCCGGGGCAGGATCACAGCTTCAAGCTGCTTGGATGTTAGAGGCTTGTTTACCCTTGGGGCCCTGGGTGATTTCAAAAGACACTTTTTGACCTTCTTTGAGTGTCTTGAAACCATCCATCTGGATCGCGGAGAAGTGCGCGAAAAGATCTTCGCTGCCGTCGTCCGGAGTGATGAAACCATAACCCTTGGAGTCGTTGAACCATTTCACCGTACCAGTTGCCATAGTGCCTGCCTTGATAGAAAAAGCGGATGGGCTCCGCGATTTGTTCGAGTTCCAAGGATCGCATTGGCCAAACCGAGGTACTGCGCTGGTCTTGCGATGATGCCTGAACCCCAACACCCGACTGCTTTCTAGGATATTTTCCGGCGGATGTCAAGCATGCCCGAAAACCCGGTATTTAGCTGCATATCTCTGTTTAAATACCTGCTTTTCGTCACTTGAAAAATTCTCCATTCCAGAGAGAATAGGTCAGGTGGCGCCATTGCAAGCGCGCAGAATGCAAAGTCAGGGAAAATGGCGAACAGGCAACGTGAAGACACGGTTCTGGAAGCGAGACGAACCAAGACCAAGCAGCCACCGATGTTCAAGGTGCTGCTACTAAATGACGACTATACGCCCATGGATTTCGTAGTAGGGGTATTGCAGCGGTTCTTTGCCCTCAGTCGAGAGCGTGCCACCCAGGTCATGCTCAAGGTGCATCAGGAGGGTATGGGCGTCTGTGGTATTTTCCCCAGAGATGTTGCCGCAACCAAAGTAGAACAGGTAAAGTCGTACGCCAAGCAGCACCAACATCCGTTACAGTGTGTAATGGAAGAGAACTGAGGTCTCAATTGACCATGATAGGAAGCCCATGATTGCCCAGGAACTTGAGGTCAGCCTGCACATGGCGTTTATGGAGGCCCGCCAGAAACGCCACGAATTCATCACTGTCGAGCATCTGTTGCTGGCCCTGCTCGATAACCCCTCGGCATCGGAGGTGCTGCGCTCCTGCGCGGCCGATGTCGATGAGTTGCGCAAGCTGCTGGCCGACTTTGTTACTGAACACACGCCGATCCTGGCCGGTGAAGAAGTGGACACCCAGCCGACGCTGGGCTTTCAGCGGGTCATTCAGCGCGCGATCCTGCATGTCCAGTCTTCCGGCAAGAAGGAGGTAACCGGTGCCAACGTGCTGGTGGCGATTTTTGGCGAGAAGGATTCTCACGCAGTGTATTTCCTGCACCAGAAAGGCGTGACCCGCCTTGATATAGTGAATTTCATTTCCCACGGCATCAGCAAAGTGCCGCAGACCCAGCAACCCAAACCGGATGGCGAGCCGGCCGAAGCCGAGCAGGAAGCGCAGTCGGGCGGGGCGCTGGAGTCGTACACGCTCAATCTCAATGCTTTGGCGGTTGCAGGCAAGATTGACCCGCTGATCGGCCGCGAACACGAATTGGAACGGGTGATCCAGACCTTATGTCGTCGGCGCAAGAATAATCCGCTGCTGGTCGGCGAAGCCGGTGTCGGCAAGACCGCGATTGCAGAAGGGCTGGCGCGCCGCATCGTCGAAGGTGAGGTGCCGGAGATTCTGAAGCGCTCCAATGTCTATGCACTCGACATGGGTGCCCTGCTTGCGGGTACCAAGTACCGCGGCGATTTCGAGCAGCGGCTGAAGGCTGTACTCAAGCAACTGATGGAGAATCCGCACGCGATTCTGTTTATCGACGAAATCCATACGCTGATCGGCGCGGGCGCTGCTTCGGGCGGCACGCTGGATGCATCGAATCTGCTGAAACCGGCGCTGTCCGGCGGCCAATTGAAATGCATAGGCGCGACGACCTATAACGAATACCGCGGTGTGTTCGAGAAAGATCACGCGCTGTCGCGGCGCTTCCAGAAGGTCGACGTGACCGAGCCGACGATTGCCGAGACGGTGCTGATTCTGAAGGGGCTCAAATCCCGCTTCGAGGAGCACCACGGTGTGAAATATCAGCCGGCAGCGCTGAGTGCGGCGGCTGAACTCTCGGCGCGGTTCATCAACGACCGGCATTTACCGGACAAGGCGATCGATGTCATCGACGAGGCGGGTGCGGCGCAGAAAATACTGCCCAAATCGAAGCAGAAACGCGTTATCGGTAAACACGAGATCGAAGAAATCATCGCCAAGATCACGCGTATCCCGACACAGACGGTGTCGGTGGACGATCGTACTGCGCTGAAAACCCTGGATCGCGACCTGAAGGCCGTGGTGTTCGGTCAGGACAAGGCAATTGATGCACTGGCTGCGGCCATTCGCATGGCGCGCAGCGGGCTCGGTAATCCGGTCAAGCCCATCGGCAGTTTCCTGTTCAGCGGACCGACTGGTGTTGGCAAGACCGAAGTCGCACGCCAGTTGGCTTACGTAATGGGCGTGGAACTGCTGCGCTTCGACATGTCCGAATACATGGAGCGTCACGCCGTATCGCGGTTGATCGGCGCCCCGCCTGGCTACATCGGTTTTGATCAGGGTGGCCTGTTGACCGAAGCGATTACCAAGAATCCGTATTCGGTGCTGCTGCTCGACGAGATCGAGAAAGCGCACCCGGACGTATTCAACATTCTGCTGCAGGTGATGGACCACGGCACACTCACCGACAACAACGGCCGCAAGGCGAGTTTCCGCAACGTGGTGATCGTCATGACCACCAACGCGGGTGCAGCCGAGCTGTCGAAAACTTCGATGGGCTTTACCCTGGTCCGGCAGGCGGGCGACGAAATGGGTGAGATCCGCCGCATGTTTACGCCGGAGTTCCGCAACCGGCTGGATGGCATCATTTCCTTCCAGTCGCTGGACCGTGCCGTCATCATGCGTGTCGTCGATAAATTCCTGATGCAGCTCGAAGAACAACTGCACGAGAAAAAAGTGGATATCAACTTTACCTTGGCGCTGCGCGAACATCTGGCTGAAAAAGGCTTCGATCCGCAAATGGGCGCACGGCCGATGGCGCGCCTGATTCAGGACACCATCCGCAGTGCACTGGCCGATGAACTGCTGTTTGGCCGGCTGGCCAACGGCGGCAATGTGACGGTGGACATCGATACCGATGGCAAGGTGCGCCTGGACTTTGCCGAGGCGCCGAAGAAACCGAAGCCGAAGCCGACGCCGACGCCGGCGAGCGTGGTCTAAAGCGGCATCGTTAGCGCGGGCATCGCCCCGTCTTGACGTTTTTCGGGAATACGCGGAGACTGCTTTTCATAAGAATTTTCTTGTGATTGAGTGCACTGGTTAGCATAGTTCCGGTGTCCGTTTTTTCCTGGAGGAGTCATGAATCAAGCGCTTACTCTGATGGCCGTTATTCTGGTCAGCGGCGGCCTGCTACAGTCCGCTATAGCTGCCGATCCCAATTACGCCCGCAACCTTGCGGCAACCTGTTTTACCTGTCATGGCACCGACGGCCGCAGTGTCAACGGCGTGCCACCCAGCCTGGCCGGGCAGAACAGGGACTATCTACTCAAGCAGATTCAGGAATTTCGGGAGGGCAAGCGGCCGGCGACGATCATGCATCAGTTCGCCAATGGCTACACCCCTGAACAGCTCAATTTGATTGCCGGCTACTTTGCCGCGGTGAATCCCGGCCGTGCAACGCCCGCGCCGGCCGCACGCTAGGAGAATGTCATGACCATTTCCAGACGTGAATTCGTGAAGTGGGCGGCGTCGACCGCCGGGATATCCGCCGTTGCCGGATGTGCGACGGGCAGCGGTGCGGGCTCGTCGGCGCGCGTGATCGTCGTCGGTGGCGGCTATGGCGGCGCAACGGCGGCAAAATACGTGAAGATGTGGGCGCCGGACATTGACGTGACGCTGGTTGAGCCCAATGAATATTTCATTTCCTGTCCGATCAGCAATCTGGTGCTCGGCGGCAATGCGCAGATGCGCGACATCACGTTCCGTTACGACGGACTGCGGAATCGCGGTATTCGCGTAATTCGCGATTCCGCGGTGGCCATAGACGGTGCGAAGCGGCAGATTCGGCTGGCCGGCGGTGACACCTTGTCCTACGACCGGGCCATCGTTTCTCCAGGGGTGGAGCTGATGACGGAGCGGATTCCGGGGCTGAAAACCGCAGACGCGCAGATGCGAGTGCCGCACGCGTGGAAGGCCGGTGCGCAGACGGTGGCATTGCGCGGCCAACTCGAAGCCATGCGCGACGGCGGCGTTTATGTGCTGCAGATTCCGATGAGTCCGTTCCGTTGCCCGCCGGGACCTTATGAGCGCGTGAGTCAGGTTGCCGATTACTTCAAAAAGTCCAAGCCGAAATCGAAAATCATCGTGCTCGATTCCAATCCGGACATCGTGTCGAAGAAGGGTCTGTTTCTCGCGGCCTGGAACAGTATGTACAAGGGCATGATCGATTACCGACCGAACAGCGAAATCGCCGATGTCGACATCAGGGGAATGACGATCAAATTGCAATTCGATGACGTCAAAGGCGATGTGCTCAATGTCGTGCCGGCGCAGCGGGCTGCGGATATTGCAGTGAAATCCGGACTGATCACTGCAAATAATCGCTGGTGCGGCGTCGACTGGATGACCTGTGAATCGATCGCGGTCAAGGGAGTGCACGTGCTCGGTGACAGCACCTTGTCCGCACCGGGTATGCCCAAGTCGGGCAGCATGGCCAACCAGCAGGCCAAAGTGTGCGCCGCTGCGGTGATCGCGCTGCTGAAGGGGCAGTCGGTCAATGCCGATCCGATGATGATGAATACCTGTTACAGCTTCGTCAGCGGCAGCAGCGCCATGCATGTCGCATCAGTGCACCGCTATGATCCCGCGCAAAAAACCATAGTGCCGGTGAAAGGGGCGAGCGGTGTGTCCAAGGCGGCCAGTGCTTCCGAGGCTGGGTATGCCTGGGGCTGGGCGCGCAACATCTGGGCTGACGCGCTGGTGTAGCAAATCCGGACTGTTGTTGAAAAAGGGGCGCTGAGCGCCCCTTTTTCACGTTCGTGGATTTCGCCGATTTGGTGGAATGCGCCACCAGGTCAGCGCCACGAGTCCAGCGAACAACAGGTACGCCATCGTGAACACCGCAGGCGGCAGATCGTAGAACAGTAAAGTATGAATCCAGCGCGCGACAAAACTTTTTTCCGAGGTCGCGCCGCGCAGCGCATCTTCCCACAGCGTCAGCGGGCACCAGATGCCGGCAGCGGCCTCGGCGCTGACCACGAGTATGGCAGCGAGATGGGCGAGCCGGAAGCCGAAGTGGCGTACCTGGCGCCAGCCGGCAGCAGCGCCCAGCCAGATCAGCGGCAGGCTGGCGACGACAAACAGCACAAACGCGAAATGAACGACGAGAATCAGATCCGCGAGCAGCGGCATCACTCGCGGTGCTCCGTCGTTGGGTCAGGCGTTGCCGGTGGCGACCGGACGATTGCGGTCGCTGACCCACTCGCTCCACGAACCCGGATACAGCCGCGACCCGCCCAGGCCGGCGACTTCCATTGCCAGCAGGTTGTGGCAGGCGGTGACACCGGAGCCGCATTGATGCACGATGGCCTCCGGCGCGTGCCCGTTGAGCATCGTTCCAAATTCTTTTTTCAGTGCGTCAGGCGCCTTGAAATGGCCGTCGGTAGCGAGATTGAGTTTGAAAAAACGATTCACCGCGCCGGGAATATGACCGGCCACCGGATCCAGTGTCTCGTTTTCGCCGCGATAACGATCAGCGCTGCGCGCATCGAGTATCAGTGTTTTGTGGTCCTGGAGTTGGGTGAGCAATTGCGCGCTGTCGATGGCAACCTGCGATTGTGCGCGGCCAGAGTAGGTGACAGGATCGACCATCGGCTGTTCGACGGTGACCGGCAACCCGGCCTTGGTCCACGCCTGCCAGCCGCCGTTGAGCACGGCAACGCGGGCGTGGCCGACCCAGCGCAGCATCCACCACAACCGCGCAGCGTACATGCCGCCGGTCTCGTCGTAGGCTACGACCTGTTTGCTGCTGTCGATGCCCAGCGCGCCCAGTCGCAGACAGAAAGTGGAAGGATGCGGCAGTGGATGGCGACCATTGAGCCCGGTCTTGGGACCTGACAGATCGACATCCAGATGCAGAAAGCGTGCGCCGGGGATGTGGCCTGCCCGGTAAGCCTTGTAACCGGCGCTGTATTGCGCCAGATCGTGCCGGCAATCGCAGACGATCCAGTTTGGATCGCTGAGGTGCGCTGCGGTTTCTTCAACGCTGACCAGGGTCGTGTGAGCCATGACAGGGATGCGCCGGCAGGGTGGATGGAGGGGCACAAGGTAACAAACGCCGACTGAAAATCAAGTGCAGAAAATAATGCAGCGACCTCAGGTCGCCGAAAATGATAGGTAACTACTTGATTTTATTGAATTATACTGTATGTAAGTGCGGTGCGATCTCGCGCCGCAAAAATTCGTGGAAATGCACCATGCCGTCTTCCAGCGGTGACTGATAGGGGCCCGTTTCGCTGCGGCCCTGGCGCCACAGCGCGCGCCGGCCCTCGGTCATGCGGGCAATAATCTCGGCATCCTCGATGGCTGTTTCGCGGTAAGCCGCTTGTTCGGCTTCGACAAAATCGCGGTCAAACAGCGTGATGTCTTCGGGGTAATAAAACTCGACTACGTTGCTGCAGGCTTCAGGGCCGCGCGGCACGATGGTACTGACGACCAGCACATGCGGATACCACTCGACGGTAATGTTCGGGAAATAGGTCAGCCAGATGGCGCCGTGCGCCGGCTGTTTATTTTCAGTGTAGCGCAGCACCTGTTCATGCCAACGCTGGTACACCGGGCTGCCGGGACGAGCAAGTGCATTCTTGATGCCGCAGGTTTGCACGCTGTACCACTCGCCGAATTCCCAGCGCAGGTCGGCGACATTGACGAAGCGGCCGAGTCCCGGATGAAAAGGCTCGACGTGGTAATCCTCAAGATAGACTTCGATGAAAGTTTTCCAGTTGCAGGCGTATTCGTCGATCTCGACGCGGTCGAGCCGGTAGCCGGAGAAATCCAGATCCTTGAGGACGCCGAGCCGCGCCAAATCGCGTGCCACATCGCGCCGGCCTGCGAACAACAGGCCGTTCCAGTTGGTCAGCGGTGTGCGCGCGAGATCCAGGCAGGGATTGTCGGGGAAATGCGGCGCGCCGAGCTGTTTGCCATCGAGGCCGTAGGTCCAGCGGTGCAGCGGGCAAATGATGTTTTTGATATTGCCGCGATCCTTGAGTATCAACGCCTGACGATGGCGGCAGATGTTGGACAGCAGTTCGATGCCGTTGGCATTGCGCACCAGCGCCTGTGCGTTGTCGAGCCAGGCCAGCACGTGATAATCGCCGGTGTTGGGCACCATCAATTCATGCCCGATGTAGCCCGGCCCGTTATCGAACAGCAGACGCTTCTCAACCTCGTAGATCAGGGGATCGAAATACCACTGAACGGGGAGTTGCGACGCGGCCGGGCGCAGCGTGGTGACGCTGGAAAGATCAGACATGCAGCGGGAGTTGGTAGCGGTTGTTCAGAGTGCTGTGGCGCTTCAAGGTCATGATTTTTATGCATTTTTGGCGGCCTGTGTGGCGTCAAAAACGAGGGCTATTCTTTCCCAGGGGGTTGCAAAAGGCAACAACAATTTCCTCAGGGCCGGGCCTCCGGTATAGACGAATTCTTTGTATCTATTTGTTTATAAAAGACAATATCACCAAAAAATGACGTGGCGACAGCGCCGGTGTTGTCGGTATCGGTGGTAATGGCTATGCCCGAGACGGGTGGCGGATCCTCGCCGAATGCCGCCCGGAAGTCGTGCGCAATATTGCGTTCCATATCCACCCACTGGCGGAGACGCGTGGTGCCAGACTCGACGACGATCAGTTTCACGCGGTCGGTGTAGGCGCTGGGTGCGATGGTTTCGACGGTGGCCTTGCCATCCCACACGTAACACAGCGTCGCCGCCGGCAGATGGGGATCGAACAACGCCCTGGCCAGTCGCAGTTGCAGGCGTTCGGCAAACGGTAGCTTGTCGAGCGGATAGTCAAACATCACATAAAGCCGCGCCGGGAAATCATCACCTGCCTTGGTGCGCAGATCGGCTTTTTCGATGGTGTTATTGATTTTCCAGCGCCAGCGCAGCCAGGGAAATTCCACCGGGTCGACACGCAAGGTTCGCGACAGTCCGGCGGCGCCCGACTCGGAATCTGCACGTATCACCGTGATGCCTTCGTCATCCACCAGGTTGTAACGGGTGAGCATCTTGATGTTCGGCACTTCGGCAGGGACCCATCCCGCAGGCAGCGCATTGCCGGGGCGCATGGCGGAGAATGCCGCAGCGATGATGCGATCATCGGTTGCCCAGGCTGCCCCCGCTGCAATCAGCGCAGTGAGCGCCAGGGCCAGTTCAAGACGGTGTCGGTATTTCATCAAGCCAGCCTGTTTGCTGCAGGCGCCGGTAATCTTCCGGCCGATCGACGTCCCACAAAGTTTCCAGTTCATGCCAGCGCAGGCCGAGTGCCTGCAGCCGCACGCGGGTCTGGGCCATGACCTGTGATCCGCCCCAGGTGATGTGTTCAAACAATTGCGGCGCGTCGCGGGCAAGACCGATCAACGTGTAGCCGCCATCCTCTGCGGGCACGAACACCGCATCCTGGCCGTTGCGCAGCGTTGTTATGGCATCGCGCAGATGTTGTGCAGTCAGTGCCGGACAATCGGCGCCGATGCAAATGGCGTATTTGGCGGTGCGCAGCGCACAGGCCAGGGCATGCGCCATGCGTTTGCCCAGATCATTGCCTTGCTGTGCGTAGGGTGTCGCGCCGTGTGCTGATGCGGAAGTCTGCAGAAAGGGGTGCGTGATATCGGGCGCGCACCACAGTTCCAGCCTATCCGGTGTCGCGGCACGCGCGACGGACAGCGCATGGGTGATCAATCGGCACTGCAGCGCGGCTGCGCCCGATGCGCCGAGCAGCGGAATCAGCCGTGTCTTTACGGTGCCGTCGATCGGCGCTTTGGCAAACACCAGTATGGTTGAGTCAGGAATTGTGTCGGACATAGCGCAGCGCGAGTTTGTCGGGATCGGCGCCCAGCCAGTAGGCGAAGCGCAGGCGCCACATCAGCCAAATCGTGCGCCAGATCCCATTTTTTTCCCAGCGCCTTCCGGAAGTGGTCAACTGGTGTGCGATGCACAGCGGCGCGCCGTAGATTTTTAATTGCCGCGAAAATGCGATGTCTTCCATCAGCGCAATTTCCGGAAAACGTCCGACGGCCTCAAACAACGAGCGTGTAACGAACATGCCCTGGTCGCCGGTGGCAATGCCGGTGAGCCGCGAACGCCAGTTCATCAGGTGCGCGATCAGGCCCAGCATGGGGTGATCCCCGGTGATGCGCACATCAAATCGTCCCCAACTGCGCCGGCTGCGGGTGAGGCCGTCGATGATTACGCCGTCTGCACCTTCCGGCAGACGCGTATCGGCATGCAGAAAACAGAGGATTTCGCCGCACGCCGCAGCAGCACCGGCGTTCATCTGCCGGGCGCGGCCCTGAGGTGAAGTAATGATCTGGTCGGCGCGATCACGCGCGAGCACAGCGGTGTCATCCGTGCTGCCGCCATCGACGACGACGACTTCCACGCCGCGCTGCCGCAGCGGCTGCAGGCTATCAAGTAAAGCCGGAATGTTTCCGGCTTCATTGAGCGCGGGGATGATGATGGACAGCGACACAGCGGAGTCAGGCAGGTGATGTCAGGAGGGCAGCGTCGGACGGGAATCAGCGCTTGTTTTTTACATCATTCAAGGCCCAATCATAATCCAGATGCCGGATGCCGGCTTTGCGTTCGGCAATGATTTTCTGTTGCGCCGGCTGCTCGGCGAGCAGGGCTGCGTATTTCGAAAAAAACTGTCCCCGCGATTGAATCGCCGGGCCTTTGCCGTCGAAGCCGCGATAGCCGCTGGCCCAGTCATCACTGAACCATTTGAAAATTTCCGAAACTTCCAGCGTATTGGACTGCGGGTTGTAGCGGTTGCGTGTGTGATCGGATAAAAAGCGCCGGGTTTGTTCTTCCAGCTGTGCATTAAGGCGTCCGGCGACATAAGGCTCCTCACGCAGCATCGGGCAACCCACGGAAGCGCAGTTCGCTGCGAAGTGTACGCGTGGCTCGTCGTATGCGCCGGGCTTGCGCAGGGTTTCGTGTTCGATCATGTCCAGAGAAAACTTGCGGCCGAGCAATGTGAAGAATTTATCCTTGAAGGGGTTGCCGAAAATCTTGCCGAAATCCCAGATTGATTTGAGGTTGGGATAACGCGTGAGAATTTTTTCGATGGTGTAAGCGTTGTAGGCGTTGATGAGAAAAGCTATTTGCTGCGGTTTGGTCCAGCCGGCGAATTCGGTTTGAGTGACTTTGGATAACACAGCGAGGTAAGTCTTTAACTCGGTGCGATCTCGCGCCAAAGCGGCGTAGTGCACTTGTGATGACTTGCTGCTGTCGATCAGCACGACGTGTTTTTTCAGTAACGCATCCCAAGCTTTGTAATCATGGTCGAAGGATTGGGCGTTACCGATCAGCGGTAACGCTATCAGCAAGAAGGTTAGCAGGAGGTGTTTCATATTTATCAATAAAATAAAATAGTTAATATCTATATGTGTTGGACCGATAAAGAATCAACTTCGCCGGGGGCAGCCCAACCCGAGGCATCGAATCCCCTTGTGAGCCGCCGCGCAGCGCAGCCTAGTCAGGGGCCGTCGGCGAGGACTGTCTGAGCCCTTGCCGCGCAGCGGCAAGGGCGAGTTCCGCAGCCGCCTGACTTGGCGAGCAGCACAGGGGAGCCCGCAGGGCCGGCGAGCCAGGGTCGCCTTCTCTTTGGTTACTTTCTCTTGGCGAGGCAAGAGAAAGTGACTAGCTGCCGGGCTACCCCCGGCGATGTTGAATGTTGTTTAAAAATGGAGAATTGCATGAATATGTCACCCACGTCGCCACGTATGAAACTTCTCCACCCACTCCAATAACTTCTCAGGCGCGTGATTGCGCTTCCAGTTCCCGGCGACGTATTTGTTGGCCTCGGCCAGTGTCGGGTAGATATGGATGGTGCCGAGGATCTTGTTGAGTCCGATGCTGTATTTCATCGCAGTGACGAATTCGATGATCAGGTCGCCGGCGTGTTCGCCGGCGATGGTGGCGCCGAGGATTTTATCCTTGCCCGGTACCGTCAGCACTTTGATCAGGCCATGCGCGGTACCGTCGGCAATGGCGCGGTCGAGGTCGTCGATGCCATAGGTGGTGACTTCGTAGGGTATGTTTTTTTCCTTGGCTTCGATTTCGTTGATACCGACGCGCGCAATCTCGGGATCCGTGAATGTCGCCCACGGGATTACTGAAAAATCCGCGCGGAATTTTTTGAAACCTTCGAATAGCGAGTTGACCGCCGAATACCATGCCGTGTGCGCTGCCGTGTGGGTGAACTGGTAGGGCCCGGCGACGTCGCCGCAGGCGTAGATGTTGGGGTAGCGCGTCTGCATGAACTCGTTGACTTCAACGGTGCGTGCCTTGGTCACCGGGATGCCGAGTTCTTCCAGGCCGTAGCCCGACGTGTTGGCGACGCGACCGACGGCACACAGCAGTGCGTCGAACACGATGCGCACTTCGCGGCCCCCAGTTTCGCTATCAGTTTCGCAATACAGCACTTTTTCGCCGTTCTCAATCGCAAAACGCTGCGCCTTGTGATTGACCAGGACATCGACGCCTTCGCTGCGGAATTTTTCGAGCACCATGGCGGAGAATTCGGGATCTTCGCGAATCATGATCCGCGGCAGCATTTCCACCTGCGTGACTTTCGAACCCAGCCGCGCGAAACACTGGGTCAATTCCGAGCCGATCGGGCCGCCGCCGAGTACCACCAGGCGTTTCGGCAATTGGCGCAGTTCCCATATCGAGTCCGAAGTCAGGCAGCCGACATCGGCTATGCCGGGGATGGGCGGCACGAACGGGCGCGCGCCGGCGGCGATGACAATACCGCGCGTGGTCAGCGTTTGCGTACCGGTCGCGGTGGTGATCTCGACGGTCCACGGTGAGGTGATTTTGGCTGTGCCGGTGATGCACTCCACCCCCAATGCCGTGTAACGCTCAACAGAATCATGCGGCTCGACTTCACGCACCACGCGTTGCACCCGCTCCATGACCTCGGCGAAATCGAATTCGACGTGCGCACTTTTGAAGCCATAGTCACTGGCGTGTTTCATGGTCGCCAGCAGCTTGGCCGACTTGATCAATGCTTTCGACGGCACGCAGCCGGTGTTCAGGCAGTCGCCGCCCATTTTGTGTTTCTCGATCAGTGTCACTTTTGCTTTTACTGCGGCGGCGATGTACGAGGACACCAGTCCGGCAGAACCGGCGCCGATCACCACCAGATTGCGGTCGAAGCGAGCGGGGCGGGTCCATCCGGAATAAACCTTGCGCGCCTTCAGCGCATCCAGCACTTTCTTCGCGACCAGCGGGAAAATCCCCAGTAAGGCAAACGCCACCAATAGTTCTGCGGAAATTTTGAATGCGCCGAGCTGGGTGCCGGCATAAATATAAACAATGGTACCGGCAAACATGCCGAGTTGGCTGACCCAGTAGTACGTCCAGGTGCGAATGGGCGTCAGGCCCATGACCAGATTGATTACGAAAAAAGGAAACGCCGGAACGAGGCGCAAAGCAAACAGGTAAAACGCGCCTTCGCGTGCAATACCGTCGTTGAACGGTTTCAGTTTGTTGCCGAATTTCCCCTGTACCCAGTCACGCAGCAGAAAGCGTGAGCTGAGGAACGCCAGTGTGGCGCCCAGTGTCGAGGCGAATGACACGATGACGGTGCCCCACAGCAGCCCGAATACTGCGCCGGCAACCAGCGTTAGTATGGCCGCGCCGGGCAGCGACAGACCGGTGACGGCAATGTACATCAGGAAAAAAATCAGACCCACCCGCAACGGGTGAGCCTGTATCAAGGTGTCAATGGCTGCGCGCTGTGACTGGAAATAATCCAGGGTGAAATACTGTTTGAGATCAAACGCAAAAAATGCGATTGCGGCAGTGACAATAATTGCGAGCACTAACAGTTTGCTTTTTTTCATGACGCCACACCCTCGGTTGCGCGAATTCCCCGCAGCAAAGCGGGGCTGATACGGACACCCTGCCGCATCGCCAGATTGAGACCATAGCGCGGGCCGTTGTCGATGCGCTGGCCGTAGGATAAATGGGCCGCGCTGTCTGCAGGCCAGTTGGCGGTAAATTCCTGTTGCCACTGTGCGTGGTCATAATTGACGGCCAGCGCATCGATGTGCACGTTATCGATGACGGCGCCGTAGAGTGCTGCCGGTGTTGTTGTCGGCGCAGTTGCAATGCGAGTGATCACGCCGAACTGGGTTCCGGCAAAATTCGGCATGCCTGCAGCACCGTTGTTGAACAGTGCGCAGGCACCCTGCGGCGAGTCCAGTCGCAGTGCGACCGGCAGACAGGTATGACTGCTGGCGATGATGCGCGCGCCAGCTGCATCGCAATGCGCCGCTATGCGCGCGATGTTCGTATCATCGCGTAGCGCTGCTTCATCATAGGACCAGCCGGCCAGTGATTCGCAGTCGCCATGCACAATCGAAATTCTCAGGCCGCCGACTTCGGCGACCAGCGTCATCGGCAGTGCGGCCAGCCGTTTGCGCAAATTTGGATGTGCGCGCGCGGTGTCGCGCAGCTGTGCAAGTATTTTGTTGGAGCGCGTCACTTCAGCATCGCTGACTGAATCCGGATAGCCGCAGCCGCAGCCCGCAGCATCGTCATCACTGGCCAGTTCGGTCTCGACATTGCCGCGCAGCGCATGGTGGGCGAGCACGGTCTCGTTGATGGCAGCAAAGCCGGCAGTATCGGTATTGAACCAATTGAAGTCGCCGTTAAATACCAGCGTGACCGGCGCAGACTCAGTCGAAGCCATCTCGCGGATCGCCTGCAGTGCCGTCCGGTTGCCGTAGAGACCACCGATGACATACAGGGTTTCAGCGCAGATCTCCGGCGGCCGGTTCAGCGACGTGGGCTGGTAACGATAATGCAGCGGGCAACTGCGGCCCGGTTGTGTCATGCGACACGTGCCCGCAGACGTTGCCATGCGATCGGCAGCAGGAACCCGGCGACGCAGATGATCAGGCCGTAAAGGTTGGTGCCGAGCAGCAGCGCGTATTTGCCGTCGCCGATGGCCCATGATTGCGGAATCGCGCCCGCTGCAAGCAGGCTACCCAGGAGCACGCCCGGCCAGAACGCCAAATGAAAACTCCACGGCGAATGTTTGACCAGCGGCGCCAGCAGGAAGACCGGCGCCAAGCCCATGACCATGGTGCCGCTGACGGTGGTGGCTTTGAGGATGTCGGTGCCAGCCATCATCGGCAGATTGCCGAGCACGGCGAAGATGACCATGGTCCATACCCCGATCTTGATCGCATTGGCGCTGGGCACGCGTCCCGCAAGCAGCGGCAATTCCTGGCCGAAGGATTTTGCGACCGACGAAAACGTCGAATCGAGTGTCGAGCCTGCGGCCATGATCATTACCACGGTCATCAGCAGGTAAGGTAGCGTGCCGAACGCCAGCGCGACTGCGCCGGGCACGTTGTCACCGGTAGGCAGGCCTTCAATCTTGGCGTGCACGCCGATCAGGCTGAACGTGAAAATGCAGATAAATCCCAATACGCCGGCGACAACGAAAGCGCGCAGCATGGTTTTTTCGCGCGTGATGAAACCGCGATCAGTGAGTACAGGATCGTGGAATGGATACGACACCACCTGCAGCAAAGCAACCAGCAGCAGATCCACGCCCGCGTTGAGTCGGAACTCGCCGACGGTAATCAGAGTGCCTGCACCGTGCGTAGGCAGCACCATAAACAGCACAATACCGAGCACGAATACGAACAGCACAGCCTGAATGACATCGGTGACGATGGAGCTGCGCAGGCCCCCCTTCAAACTGTAGACCAGAGTGGCTGCAGTGAATAACAGCGCCGAAGCAATGAAGGTCCACTCGCCAGCCTTGCCATAGTAGGCGCCAACCACGGCAGTGTTACTCCACACCTCGTTGTAGAGGCGGATCATGATGGCCAGCGTAAATGCCAGTGCAGCGAGCCGGCCGTAGCGCCCGATCAGGAACGGTACCAGGCCAGTGGCGCCGTGACGCGTGCGCAGCCGGTAGATGACGATGCCGGCTACCGGTATCGACAGCCAGTAAGTGGCATAGGCCAGTCCGCCGACTACGCCGTAGGCCGCCCCCAGATTGGCCGCGTTGGTGACTGACTTCGCAAAAATCCAGCTGATGAAAATGCTGCACATCAGCGCCCACTCGGTGGCTGGCCGACCGGCATCGTCGCTGCCACTGAAGAAACTCGCGTTGGTACGTGAATGTGGCGAGATTGCGTACATCACGCCGCCATAGAGCAGCAGGAAGCCCCAGAAGTAGATCGCAAACGCCGGTTCGATCATGAAACTCTCTTTTAATTCTCTGCGTGCGACTCAGGCGTCCAGCGCGCCGCCGCAGCTCGAACCCTGTCCGGCGGTGCAACCGTAACAGTGATCCTTGACGACGATTGGATTGTGAGTGAGATCAGCGTTGATCAGTTCACGCAAATGGGGACGCGAGCGATCCTTCCAGGCGATTGGCAGATCGAGCATCTGGTTGAAGTCGCAGTCATAAACATAGCCTTGCCAATCCACCGACAGCAGCGTGCGGCACATCACCGAATCGAGATTGGCCGGCTGATAAGCGTTTTTAAGCACGTTCATGTAGTGTTCGAATTGCCCTTTCGACACCAGCGTGCTGCCAAAGCGCTGGATCGGCATGTTGGTAATGACATAAAGCTCGTTGAACACGATGCCATAGCTGGCGAGCAGGTGTTGCTTGTAGTCGCGCTGCAATTGTTGTTGTTCCGGTGGCAGCAGGGGTCCCTGCGGGTTGTAAACCAGATTGAGTTTCAGTGGTGAACCCGGCTGCCCATAGCCGTGCCCGTTCAGTAACTGCAATGCGCGGATACTGGTGCCAAATACGCCCTTGCCACGCTGACGATCGACATTGTCTTCCATGTAGCAGGGCAGGGATGCCACGATTTCGACTTGCTGGTCGGTCAGGAACTGCGCCAATTCTTGCTGACCAGGCTCAAACAGGATGGTCAGATTGCAGCGGTCGATCACGTGTACGCCGATGTTGCGCGCAGATTCGACCAGCAGGCGGAAATGCGGGTTCAGCTCCGGTGCTCCGCCGGTGACATCCAGTGTCCTGATGCCGGCGGCTTTGAGATACGCGATGACTTCAAAAATGGTGTCGCGCGCCATCAGCTCGGTGCGGGTGGGTCCGGCGTTGACATGGCAATGCAGGCAACTCTGATTGCACTTGTAGCCCAGATTGACCTGCAGTGTTTCCGTCTGCTTGCGGTGGATGGCTGGGAAATCCCCGGTTTCCATCAATGGCAGGGTGGCATGCATCAGTTAGCTCCTGATTTCTATTGGACTATCAAGCTTAGTCGACCAGCCACGCTGATCCTTACATCAAAAATGATCCGCTATCGCCAGCTAAAGCCGTGGTCGGTCGATGAGGATGCTGGTTGATCTGTGAAATTTGAACAAACATTCTATATTAGTCAGACGCGAAAGAGCTTCCAGCGCCATTGGCGGCAGCCGGGAATGACCGGAATCGGATTATGTGGTGGTGGAAGATGAGGGGCGCCGGCATGGCGCCATGACGCCGCCAGGATATAGAAAAAGATAAGCGGCTCGCGCTCCAGAAGAAGCTGTTCCAGCTTTTCTACCAGCCCAAGATTACGCTCGGCGCGACGGCCGCTGACCACCGCCTTGCCGCATGTGAAGCGCTGATCCGTTGGCCGCATCCCCAATGGGGCTATGTGTCACCGGCAGAGTTTATCCCGATTGCTGAAACGACCGGACTGATTAATCCGATCGACGATTTCGGAACCGGTTACTCTTCGCTGAGTTATCTGCGCCGCTTCGAGGTGGATTCGATCAAGATCGACAAATCCTTCGTCGATGCCATCGGCCGTGATCCCAACGCGGACGCAATATGCGATGCCATCATCGGGCTGAGCCACAGTCTGGGCAAACGCGTCGTGGCTGAAGGCGTTGAAACCGAGGAGCAACTTGCCTTTTTGAAGGCTAAGGGCTGCAAGGAAATCCAGGGTTACTTGTTCGGACGACCTGAGCCGGCGCCGGAATTTGTTCGAAAGCTGGTGCGGCGTGACTAACGTTTATTCAGAACGCGGCTTTACACGATATCATCTGCGAACGCATCGACAAGTGAGCAGCTCGCACTATTGATGATATTGCGTTAAGAGGACGCTATCTGCAGCGTGTCCAAGCGGCCAAATATAATTGCTATTTTGGTGTGTCTATTGTTTCGGGAGAACGTGTTTGAATCAGTTCCATAAACGCTTGCAGGCGCTCGAGCCCGGGATGCTGAAGCGGCTGCAGCGTGGCATAGAAAAAGAAAGCCTGCGTGTCAGGCCGGACGGCATGCTTGCCGATACGCCGCATCCGGCGGCGCTCGGCTCGGCGCTCACCCACCCCCACATCACCACCGATTTCAGCGAGTCCCAGCTCGAACTGATCACCGGTGTCCACGATGGCATCGAGCCATGCCTGGAGGAACTCACCGAGATCCATCAACTGGTTTACCGGCACGTGAATGATGAAATGCTGTGGTGCGCCAGCATGCCGTGCAGCCTGCCCGCGGACGATGACATTCCCATCGGGCAGTATGGCCGTTCCAATGTGGGGCGGGCGAAAACGGTATACCGCTATGGACTTGCGCACCGCTACGGCAGGCGCATGCAGACCATCTCCGGCATCCATTACAACTTTTCCTTGCCGGAAGCGGCATGGCCCTTGCTGCGACAGACGGACGCGTACAACGGCCCGGCCCAGTCCTATCAGAATGAGATGTATTTTTCACTGATACGCAACTTCCGGCGCCACTCGTGGCTGCTGCTGTACTTGTTTGGCGCATCACCTGCGGTGTGCAAGAGTTTCGTTGCCGGCCGTGTGCACGAACTGCAGGCGTTGACCGGCGGCACCTTGTATCTGCCCGGCAGCACGTCGCTGCGCATGGGTCATCTGGGCTATCAGAGCGAGGCGCAGGCGGCGCTTGCGGTGAGCTTTAACAGCCTGGACAGCTACGCCCGCTCGCTGCATGGCGCGCTCACCGTACCCTATCCGCCGTATGCGGCCATAGGCATCCGTGACGGTGCAGATTACCGGCAACTCACCACGTCGTTGTTGCAGATTGAAAACGAGTTCTACGGGGCCATCCGCCCCAAGCGGCCGATAGGCCCGGGCGAGCGCCCGCTGCATGCGTTGCGCGAGCGCGGTGTCGAATACGTCGAAGTGCGCTGCCTCGACCTCGACCCGTTCTGTGCCATCGGCATCAGCGCGGACGTGATCCGCTTACTCGATGTGTTTCTGCTGCATTGTCTGCTGAGCAGCAGCCCGCCGGACACGCCTGACGAAATCGCCGCCATGTCGGTCAACCAGCACCGGGTCGCCGAAAGCGGGCGGGATCCGGCGTTGCGCCTGTGCCGGCCAGGTGAGGAGATCTCGCCGGGGATATGGGGTGGCGATCTGCTGCGCGAGTTCGAGCCTGTCGCCGCCGCGCTCGATGCAGCGCATCGCAGCAGCGCGTACCGGGATGCGTTGTCGGCCGCTGCTGCAGCGCTTGCGAATCCCGCGCAGACGCCGTCGGCGCGCATACTGCGGAAGATGGAGCAGGACCACAACAATTCCTATTTCCATTTTGTGCAGGCGCAATCTGCCCGGCACGGGCGCAACTTGCTGACATCGCCGCTGACGGCCGAAGTGGATACGCGCTACACGCGCATGGCTGAAGAGTCGATCAAAGCACAGCGGCAGATCGAAGCGCAGGACACCCTGCCGTTCGAGAATTACCGGCAGCAGTATCTGTCGCCGGAGATGCTAAGCGCATAAAAAGAGCCGGCGTCTATCGAACGCCAGTGCAATACAAAATACCAGTCTCTGACTGATACAGATTTACGAGGGAGATATCCGTGGCGCTCTCGCTAGGCCTTGCAGTTCGGACACCAGTTGGCCGAGATTTCTACCAGAATTGGTCTGCCGGGTTCCTGAGCCGCTTGAAATGCGAGTAAGACCCAAAGCTTCTGTTTTCTTGTCATGCATATTGTTATCGCGTTTCTGACGAGCCTGACCGTGAGGCGAGAGCAGACTGGCGGGGGGCTGGCGACAAATGCAAGCTTGAACCAGAACATCAGTAGCAGGACTGCCGAGGCAATATCAGGGTGTACCCCGAACAGAGGGGCCATCAGCCGGTTGCACCCCAAGCGCCCCAGCCGATTGCAGTCGCGAACAGGCTTTTTGTGTAGACCGCGGGGCGGTCCCGATCATTACAGAGCGTTTGACGTCACCCGCCAAAGGGTTTCTGTCCGATTCATGGCATGCTGGCTTGATCTGTCGGCAGAATGTTGAATTCTGGAACGATCGTTCTATAATAGAAGGTGATGTTGCCGGAGTTCGATGGTCCGAAAAGCTGATAGTGCTTGCTAGATAGGCGACGATTCAATCACTGAGGAGGATTTAAATGGCTCGAATTTCACCGGCTTCGGCGGAGCGTATTGCCGAGTTCACCGCCGATTTTGAGAAATCGCGCAAGCAGCGCGGTTATGTGCCGAACAGTTGGTTGACACTGGCGCGCAAGCCGCGCACTTTTCGCGCCGTTCAGGCGCTGCGCGAAGCGGTTATGGCCGATCCCGGTGAGGTGCCGACTGCTTTACGGCTCATGGTTGCGGAAGTGGCGAGCAATGCGGCAGGGTGCCGCTATTGCACGGCGCACAATGCGGAGAACGTGGTTGAGCGCGGTAATGTGGCGGAAGAAAAACTGCATGCACTATGGCAATTCCAGACGAGTCCGCTGTTCACTGCAGCAGAGCGTGCGGCCCTGAATCTGGCGCTGGCTGCCGGGGGCTGTCCGCCGTCAGTCACCGACGCGCATTTCGAAGAACTCAAGAAACACTATTCCGAAGATGCCATTATCGAGATGGTATCGGTGATTGCATTTTTTGGCTGGCTGAACCGCTGGAATGACACGCTGGCGACCCAGTTGGAAGAACACCCGCTCGAGTTCGCCCGCAAGCATCTTGCCGCTTCCGGCTGGGTGCCCGGCGTGCATGCGAAATAGTGTTTCAGGACTAATTCAATCAGCTAAGCGGAGGGCTACATGAACACATTACGCGGATTCGCAATCGTGATGCTGTCGCTGTTTATGGTTACTGCATCGGCGGCAGACGGCATGATTGCGGTGAAAAGCGCGCATGGCGTCAAGGAGACCCTGGACCGGTTTGAATCCGCGGCTAAGGGCAAGGGGCTCAACATATTCCTGCGTGTGGATCATGCAGCCGGTGCGAAGAAAATCGGCAAGGAGCTGCGTCCAACCGAGCTGCTGGTGTTTGGTAATCCGCAGGGTGGAACGCCACTGATGACGTGCGCCCAGACGACGGGTATCGACTTGCCGCTCAAGGCCTTAGCCTGGCAGGACGCTTCCGGCCAGGTGTGGCTGGGCTATAACGACCCACAGTTTATTGTCCGCCGGCACGAGGGCAAGGATTGCGGTCCGGTTTTGCAGAATCTGGCAAAGGCGCTGGGTGGTCTTGCCCAGGCAGCTACCAAGAAGTAATCGTCGTGGCGCGTCCCCGTGAATTTGATGGCGATATTGCGCTCGAAAAGGCAATGCAGGCGTTCTGGGCCAAAGGTTTCAAGGCGACCTCGCTGGATGACCTGTGTGGTGCGACGGGATTGAGCCGATCGAGTTTGTATTCTGCATTTGGCGGCAAACGGGCGATGCTGCATCGTGCGCTTGCAAGGTATGAGTCGCAGAGTATCGCCCGAATCAACGCCGCACTGGCACAGCCCGTTCCGGTACGCGATGCCATAGCCGCTTTCGTTGCCGACTTGATTGACCGGATTGTGGCCGGACCGGGTCGGCGCGGCTGTTTCATCGGTAACTGTGCTGTTGAACTGGCGCGCCATGATCAAGCCACTGCGTTCCGGGTGCGACGCAGCCTCGACCGAATCGAGGCGGTATTTTCCGACGCGCTCAGGCGCGGCCAGTTGCGGGGAGACATTGCGAAGAGCGCGAATGCTGATTCCCTGGCGCGGTTTCTGGTATCAGGTATTCAGGGGCTGCGATTGGTGGGAAAGGCGAATCCCAATCGGGTTGCGCTGACGGACATCGCTGCAACCATGCTGCACTGTTTCGACCAATGATATGAACAGCAGTAACTAACCCTCGAGGAGATGCCGATGAAGCAAAATATCAAACCCGATCCGCGGCTGGCGCCCCTGCCGCTGGATGCAACGCCGGAGCTGGCGGGGGCGTTTAAGACCTATGTGCGGGTGCTGGGTTTTGTTCCCAACAGTGTCCTCATCATGCAGCGCAAGCCCAAGCTGGTGCAGGCGTTGTCCCAGCTTTCTGCTGCAGTGTGGGATCCCGAAGGCGAAGTGACGGTGGCTTTCAAGCGGATGCTGGCGCATGTGGCCAGTCGGGCGCACGGCTGTCATTACTGAATGGCGCACACGGCCGGGGCGGCGCTCGGGCTGGGTGTAGCTGACAAGAAGCTGGAGGCGGTGTGGGAATTCCGCACCAGCCCGCTGTTTTCGGAGGCGGAACGCGCGGCACTCGAGGTTGCTATTGCCGGCGCGGCGCAACCCAATGCCGTTACGGATGACATGTTTGCTGAACTCAAGCGGCACTGGAACGATGGTCAGATCGTGGAGATCGTGGCTGTTATTTCGATGTTTGGTTTCATGAACCGGTGGAACGACACCATGGCAACGCCTCTGGAGGAAGAGCCGATCCACGTCGGCGAGAAACATCTCGCCAAAAGCGGTTGGAACGTGGGCAAACATCAGCGGTAAAGCGATGGCTGACATCAGCAATTAACGGATTGGGAGAGGAGTAGCATGGCACGATTGGCAGAACTTTCTGCTGCAGAGCAGAAGCACCATCTCGACAAGATTCGTGATTTGCCCGATTTCGGTGAAACGCCGTTCATCACCGGATCGTCTTTGCGTGAGCGCCGTGTGGCGATCATCACCACTTCCGGGGTGCACGTGCGCGGGGACCGTCCGTTCGCGATGGGGGCGGCAGATTACCGGATCATTCCCGGAGACACGCCGCCTGCGGATCTGGTGATGAGTCATAGTTCGGTGAATTTTGACCGCAGCGGATTCCAGGAAGACATCAACGTCGTGTTTCCGATCGACCGCTTGCGCGAACTGCAGGCCGGCGGCGTGGTGGGATCAATATCGGACTATCACTATGCATTCATGGGTGCGGCGCCCATACGCACGCTTGAGGCCAAGGCCCGTGAGCTGGCATCGATGCTGAAGAAGGACCGGGTGGACGCAGTATTGCTGACACCGGTCTGACCAAACTGCACGTGCGCCGTGGGCGCACTGGGCCATTACCTCGAGCAGGAAGGTGTACCAACCGCGCAGATCAGCTTGATTCGTGAACAGACGGCGGCGATCAAACCGCCACGGGCGCTATGGGTGCCGTTCATGCTCGGGCGCCCTTTTGGCGCCCCGAACGAAGCGGATTTCCAACGCAAGGTGTTGCGGTCACTGCTGTCGCTGTTTGAGCGGCAGTCGGGTCCGGTGCTCGAGGATTTTCCAGAGGAGGCGCCGGCTGCCGCCGCGCAGGAAACCGGGTTTGCCTGTCCGGTCAGCTTCGCTTCGGTACAGGCCAATGCGGGCGGTGTTGCTCAGGCCCTGCGTGACGAGGTTGCGCAGTTGGCGCCCTGGTATGACCTTGCGCGGAAACGGCGCGGCCGGACTACCGTGGGTATTTTCGGGGCGACGGTGGACGATGCAGTGAATCATATTGCAACTTATCTTGGCGACGCGCCGAATCCGCCGGCTGTTCCCGGCATGTCAGCGGGCCTCGCCGTGAAACGGGCCTGTGACGACTTGAAGGCGTACTACTATGAGGCTGCAGCAGCACAACCCGGAAATCTCGCGGCGCCGGCCATAGATGAATGGTTCTGGCGCGACACGGCGGCTGCGCAGGCATTTCTCGAGATCAGGGAAATTTGTCTGAACAGCGATGACGACTCGCTAAAACCGCTGGGCAAGCTCAGTCTGATACCGCGATTTGTCACGGAGCGTCCGGCGGAAGTGCAACAGAAACAGCAAGACGCGTAATTTCGATCCGCCAGCGTAGGTGCCGTCATTCGTGCCGCCATTCCGCGTTGACCGCAACCCGCTGCTTGCGCTACATTTCCTGACCCCTCTTCGGGGTTGCCAGGCCTTATGTCCAAAACCACAAAATCAGCATCATCCGCGCCCACCTTTGAGACCGCTCTCGCGGAGCTCGAAAAAATTGTTGAAGCGATGGAAGAGGGGCAGATGCCGCTGGAGCAGTCGCTGGCCGCCTACAAGCGCGGCGCCGAGTTGCTGAAGATTTGCCAGTCGCAACTGCAGGATGCCCAACAGCAGGTGAAGATCCTCGAAAACAGCGTGCTGAAAAATTTTGGCGCGGCCGAGCAGTAACACATTCCTTACTAGTGACTTCTCCTGAATTTCAGGCCTGGGCTGCAAGCGGGCAGGAGCGCATTGAGGCATTCCTGCAGCGCGTGTTACCGCAGCCTGGAATTGCACCACAACGCTTGCATGCGGCCATGCGCTATGCGGTGCTGGGCAGCGGCAAACGGGTGCGGCCTTTGCTGGCGTACGCGGCGGGTGAGGTATCACGGGCTGATCCTGAACGGGTGACCGTCGCTGCTGCCGCCGTGGAAATCATCCACGCCTATTCGCTGGTGCATGATGATCTGCCGTGCATGGACGACGATGTGCTGCGCCGGGGCAAGCCGACCTGCCATGTCGAATTTGATGAGGCTACTGCGTTGCTGGTTGGTGATGCGCTGCAGAGTCTTGCTTTTCAACTGCTCGGCGAGTATCGGTTGGCGAGTGACGCGACGGCGCAGCTGGACATGATCAAGCTGCTGGCGATTGCTGCGGGTTCGCGCGGCATGTGCGGCGGACAGGCCATAGATCTCGATGCAGTGGGTAAATCACTGACCGTGCCGGAACTTGAATTCATGCATATCCACAAAACCGGCGCGCTGATACGCGCGGCGGCAGTGCTTGGTGCGCGTTGCGGCAACGCGCTCAGCGCCGCGGAGTTCACGCAGGTCGATTTGTATGCCAAGTCGATCGGGCTGGCGTTCCAGGTCGTCGATGACGTGCTCGACGCAGAAGCGCCGACGGCGACACTGGGCAAGACTGCGGGCAAGGATGCGCAGCAGGGTAAACCCACCTATGTCAGTGTCATGGGTATTACGCAAGCCAGGGCGCTGGCCGGGCAGTTGCGACAGGAGGCGCTGCAGGCCATTGCGCCATTCGGCGACCGCGCGGTGCGACTGGTGCAACTTGCGGATTTCATCGTACTGCGCAAGTTCTGAGACAATGGTGCCATGAGCGGAACATTGACCCTCGACGGAGCCGACGAACCGGCAACACCAGCGTACGAACTGCTGAAGTCCATCGCGGCGCCTGCGGATCTGCGCCTGTTGGAACGCAGCCAGTTGCCGCGGCTGGCCGCCGAGCTGCGCGCTTATCTCCTGGAATCGGTCAGCCAGACCGGCGGCCATCTGTCGTCGAATCTCGGCACCGTGGAGCTGACCATCGCGCTGCACTATGTGTTTGACACACCGCACGACCGGCTGGTGTGGGACGTCGGCCACCAGACTTATGGCCACAAAATTCTCACCGGTCGCCGCGAAGCAATGAAAAACCTGCGCATGTGGCAGGGTATCTCCGGATTTCCGCGGCGCGAAGAATCCGCCTACGATACTTTCGGCACGGCGCATTCGAGCACATCGATCAGCGCCGCGCTGGGCATGGCGGTGGCGGCCCAGCTGAAAGGTGAGCCGCGCCATGCAGTGGCCATCATCGGCGACGGTGCAATGAGTGCAGGCATGGCGTTTGAAGCGCTCAACAACGCCGGCGATATGGACGTTGATCTGCTGGTGGTGCTGAACGATAACGACATGTCGATTTCGCCGCCGGTGGGCGCGCTGAACAAATATCTGGCGCGGCTGATGTCGGGCCGTTTCTATGCGGCAGCCAAGGGGCTCGGTGAAAAAGTACTGGGCGATCTTGCGCGCCGCGCGGAAGAACACGTCAAGGGCATGGTGACGCCGGGCACACTGTTCGAAGAATTTGGTTTTAACTACATCGGCCCGATCGATGGCCATGATCTTGATTCACTGATTCCGACGCTGCACAACATCAAACGCCTCAAAGGGCCGCAGTTCCTGCACGTGGTCACGCGCAAAGGCCAGGGTTACAAACTCGCCGAGGCTGATCCGATTCTTTATCACGGCGTGCCCAAGTTTGATCACAATGCCGGCATCGCCGGCGGCAAGTCCGGCGGCAAACCGACTTACACCCAGGTCTTCGGCGACTGGCTGTGCGACATGGCCGAACGCGATCCGCGGCTGGTGGCGATCACCCCGGCGATGCGCGAAGGCTCGGGCATGGTGAAATTCGCCACACAACATCCCAACCGCTATTTTGATGTCGGCATTGCCGAGCAGCACGCAGTGACCTTTGCCGCCGGTATCGCCTGTGAAGGGTACAAGCCGGTGGTGGCGATTTATTCGACTTTTCTGCAACGTGGCTACGACCAGTTGATCCACGATGTGCAGATTCAGAATCTGCCCATTGTGTTTGCGCTGGATCGCGGCGGCCTGGTCGGCGCCGACGGCGCCACACACAACGGCAGCTTTGATTTGAGTTATCTGCGCTGCCTGCCGAACATGACGGTGATGACACCGGCTGACGAGAATGAATGCCGGCAAATGCTCTACACCGCATTTCAGATGAATTCGCCGGTGGCCGTGCGTTACCCGCGCGGCAGTGGTCCGGGTGTCGCCATCGAACGCGAAATGACAGCCTTGCCCGTAGGCCGGGGTGTGGTTCGCCGGCATGGAGCGGGGGGCGTGGCGATACTTGCCTTCGGCTCGATGCTGGCGCCGGCGCTGGCTGTGGCCGGTGAATTTGATGCCACTGTGGCGAACATGCGTTTTGTCAAACCGCTGGATGAAGCATTGGTGCTGGAACTGGCGGCGACCTACACGCTACTGGTAACCATCGAAGAAAATGTCATCATGGGCGGCGCCGGCAGTGCGGTACTCGAGGCGTTGGAGAAAAACGGTTGCGCGACGCGCGTGCTGCAACTCGGTCTGCCCGATCGCTTTATCGATCAGGGCGATCCGGCGCTGCAGATTGCGAGCGTCGGGCTGGATACGGCGGGCATTACGCTTTCGATCCGCGAGCGACTTGCTGCAATGAAATCACCGTGAAGCCATCCAACAAGCCGCGCGATGGGGTCAGGCGCAATGAAACCAGGCGCGAAGAATCCATGCGCAGGGAAACCGGGCGCGGAGAATCCATGCGCGATGAGAACGTCATGGATGGCTATGCCAAGATTGATCAGTACAACCCGGCGATTATCAAGCGTATAGCCGCCAATTATCACGACATCCTGAAAGATATCGGCGAAGATCCGGCGCGCGAGGGCCTGGTCAAGACGCCGGAGCGCGTGGCCAAGGCGCTGCAGTACCTGACCCACGGTTACGATCTCAATCCCACGGATATTCTGGGCTCGGCGATGTTCACCGAGGAATACCAGCAAATGGTGATCGTGCGCGACATCGAGGTGTATTCGTTGTGCGAGCATCATCTGCTGCCGTTTTTCGGCAAAGCGCATGTGGCCTACATCCCGAAGGGCCGCATCGTCGGCTTGTCGAAAATCCCGCGCGTGGTTGATGCCTACGCCCGTCGTCTGCAGGTGCAGGAGCGGCTGACCGTGCAGATCCGCGATTGCATTCAGGAAGCACTGGCTCCCGCCGGCGTCGCGGTGGTGATCGAAGCGCAGCACATGTGCATGATCATGCGCGGCATCCAGAAACAGAACTCGGTGGCCACGACTTCGGCATTCACCGGCGAATTCAACAAGGACGTCACGCGTGCCGAATTCCTGCGCCTGATTGCTGCCAGAGCATGATAAAAATATCAATAAAATCAATAAGTTATAATATTTTCTCGAGCGTACCGGGCGGCGCATGAGCGTGCCGACCAAGACCAGTGAATTCATCGTCGGGCAAGTCCTGCCCGAGGTGCGGCGCGGGCGCATGGTGATCCTGATCGATAGCGCTGATCGCGAAAACGAGGGTGATCTGTTTGTGGCTGCCGAGCGCGCCACGCCGGAAGCGATCAATTTCATGGCGACTGAGGGCCGCGGCCTGATTTCACTGGCTTTGACTGAAGAGCGCTTGCGCACACTGGGTCTCGCGCTGATCGCCGACGATACCGGCAACCAGACCAAATTTGGAACTGCGTTCGCGACGCCGGTTGATGCGCGTGTGGGTGTGGGCTCCGGCATGTCGGCACAGGATCGTGCGCACACCATTGCGGTGGCGATTGCGGATCACACCAGACCCACAGACCTGATCCGTCCCGGACGCCTGCAGACGCTGCGCGCTGTGGATGGCGGCGTGCTGGTGCGGCGCGGCCACACCGAAGCCGCGGTTGATCTGGCGCGGCTCGCCGGTCTCAAATCCGCCGGCGTCATCTGTGAAATCATGAATGCCGACGGCAGCATGGCGCGCCTGCCTGATCTTGAACGCTTTGCGGCGAAACACGACATCCGGATTCTGAATATCAGCGATCTGGTCGCCTACCGCGAGAATGAGCGATCCATCCAGCGCAAGGCTGAAACCGTGCTGCCCACCAGCAAGGCGGGGGAGTTCCGGTTGATCATCTATGCCGACAGTCTCGAATCGAATGTCTATGTCGCGCTGGTCAAGGGCGAGATCAAACCGGCTGAGCCGGCGCTGGTGCGGTTGCATTCACAATGCCTGACGGGTGATGTGTTTGGCTCCGAGCGCTGCGACTGCGGTGAACAGCTCGACGCCGCGCTCACCATGATCGAAAAAGCCGGCAGCGGCATATTGGTATACATGTTCGACGAGGGGCGCGGCTTCGGGCTGCTCAACAAGATCCGCGCTTTTGCGCTGCAGGATCAGGGCAGCGACACGGTCGAAGCCAACCATGCGCTGGGTTTTGCCGGCGACATGCGCGACTACCGCGCCGGCGCACATATTCTGTTCGACCTCGGCGCAAGGGCGGTGCGGCTGATGACCAATAACCCGGACAAGGTCGCGGCGCTGGAGGATTTCGGCCTGAAAGTGGTGGAACGTGTAGCCATTGAAGTGCCGCCGCGCCAGGCTAACCGCAACTACCTGGACACCAAGCGCACCAAGTTCGGCCACCTGCTGGCTATGGTGGGCGGGGAATCCGACAGCAAGAAGTAAAAGTCAGTAGCGTCTGGTGAGCGTCAGCGACTGACTGTCGCGTTTCATGTCGGTACGGTTGAGAAAACTCATGCCGAGCAGGGCGGTTTTCAGTCCATTGCCTTCCAGCACCACGGCTTCCACGGCGTGCAGTGTGATGTCGCCGACCTTCACGGTGTCGAGCGTGATTCGGTAGGCTGCTGCGCGCCCGTTGGCGGTTTCTGTGTAGCCGCGTTGTCCGCTCAGATAATTGATGCCGAGCTGCCGGGCCTGGCCGCTGGAGATGGCGATTGAGGTGGCGCCGGTATCGACCAGGAACTGCACGGTGTTGCCGTTGATCTGTCCGAGCGTCTGGTAGTGACCGCGCGCATCTGCAGTCAGCGTCACGGAAGAACCGGCCCCTGAGGTCGAGCCAGAGCCGCTGCCGTAACGGGCGCCCGATCCGGGCGCCATGGTCTGGCGCCTACCCTGGTATTCGATGACCGCAGCTTTGCTGTCGGCGCTGATCAGTTTGACACCTTCAGGCGTTGATTGGCCGGCGGACAGCGTGCGTGGCTTGCCGCCATCAACCACGATTACGGCCCTGCCGCTGAACAGTCCGACGACGTTGATGTCCGCAGCTTGGGTGTGCGTGGCCAACAGCAGGAGCAGGCACGGGATTGCATTAACATAGCAGTGTCGCATTGTGAGTTTATTCATACCCCTCCCATGAAGCCTGTCGCCATATTCCGCCATGTGCCCACTGAAGGGCCAGCCTATTTTGCCACGTACCTTGAGCGTCGAAGTATTCCTTATCAAGTCATAGGTATAGACGCCGGCGATCCGGTTCCTGCGGATTCAGCCGCTTACGCCGGGCTGTGTTTCATGGGTGGCCCGATGAGCGTCAACGACGACCTGCCGTGGATTGCGCCGGTGCTGGTGCTGATCCGCGACGCGGTGGCGCGCGACGTGCCGGTGATCGGGCATTGCCTCGGCGGGCAAATCATTGCGAAAGCCCTGGGCGCAACGGTGACCCGGAATGCGGTTAAGGAAATCGGCTGGGGGACAGTAGAGGCGCTGGATCACCCGGAGGCGCAGCACTGGCTGGGTGGTGATCTGCGTTCATTTCTGTCGTTTCACTGGCATGGTGAGACGTTCGCCATTCCCGAAGGCGCGACACGCATACTGTCGAGCGCATGGTGTGCCAATCAGGCGTTTGTCATGGGCAAGCATCTGAGCATGCAATGCCATGTTGAGATGACCGAGAGCATGATTCGCACCTGGTGCCGCGACTGGGCGAAAGAGGTGGCGGCTCTGGCGGGGCGCTTGGACTCGGTGCAGACGCCCGCAGAAATGGAAGAGGGTATCGCCGAAAAAGTGCGCGAGTTAAATGCAGTGGCCGACCGGATTTACGATTGCTGGACGGCGGGTTTGGTCATAAATTAATTTTTCGCCGCCGTTCGCCTTGAGCCTGTCGAAGGGCGGCTGGGCTTCGACAGGCTCAGCCCGAACGGAGTTGATTTGAAACGATCGATCAACAGGATTCAGGTCAGCAGCGTCCACGCCACACCGGCAATGGCGCATACGCCGATCACCGGCATGATGCCGATTTTATAACGCCACAGCGCGATGAACGCGGCGGCTCCGATCAACACCGACAGCACATCGAAGCGGCCTTGCATGCCATCCGGCCACAACACGTGGTACGCAAAAAATACCGCGAGGTTGAGTATCACGCCGACCACGGCTGCGGTGATGCCGGTCAGCGGCGCAGTGAACTTGAGTTCGCCATGCGTGGTTTCAACCAGCGGGCCACCGAGAAATATGAATACGAAGCTGGGCAGGAAAGTGAACCAGGTAGCCACGGAGGCAGCAAGCACTGCGCCGACCAACAACTGTTCCGGACCCAGAAACTGCGTCGTCCAGCCGCCGACAAAACCGACAAAAGCCACGATCATGATCAGCGGGCCGGGTGTGGTCTCGCCCAGCGCGAGACCATCAATCATCTGCAGTGCGGTTGCCCACTGGAATTGTTCGACCGCCGCCTGATAGACATACGGCAGCACCGCGTAGGCGCCGCCGAAGGTCAGCAGTGCCGCCTTGGTAAAAAACCAGCCCATGTGGGCGAGCGTGCTGTCCCAGCCGTAGACCAGAATGGTCAGGGTCATCGTCACCAGCCACAACAACAGTCCGGCGGCGAGCACGGTGATGAAACGCGACCAGCGGAAGAGGGCGTGAGCCGGCGTCGGTGTGTTGTCATCGATGATCGCGGGAATATGCGCTGCGTCGCCGGTGCCGTGGCCGCCGCCAGTCGCGAACAGGGCAGGTCGCAACCGGCCGCCAATGGCGCCGATGATGCCGGCGCCGATGATGATCAGTGGAAACGGCAGATTCAGGGCAAACAGCGCGATGAAGGCCGCAGCGGCGATCGCCCACAGTAAGCCGTTTTTCAGCGCGCGCGAGCCGATTCGAAATGCGGCGAAGACGACGATAGCGGTGACCGCCGGCTTAATGCCATAGAGCATGCCGGCGATGGCCGGAACCTGACCGTAGACCAGATAGATCCAGCACAGCGCGATCAGGATCAACAGCGACGGCAGCACAAATAGCCCGCCGGCGACGATGCCGCCCCAGGTGCGGTGCATCAACCAGCCGATGTAAGTGGCCAGTTGCTGCGCCTCGGGGCCGGGAAGCACCATGCAGTAGTTAAGTGCGTGCAGGAAGCGGCGCTCGGAGATCCAGCGTTTTCGCACCACGAGCTCGTCGTGCATGATGGCAATCTGCCCGGCGGGTCCGCCGAAGCTGATGAAACCGAGCTTCAGCCAGAAGCGGAAGGCCTCAGCAAAGGAGATTGCCGCAGGGGAATCGGCCGCTACGGCTTTGGCCGCAACGTCACTCATCTCGTCATGCTTTGCACTCAACGATAGGCTTCCGGGTTCCAGGTATGTTGTTCATCCTGACCCTCTTTGCACCAGAGATAGAGCGCGTCATACATCACCATGCCCTGCCTAAGTTGGTCGTGATCATTCGCAATGAGCCGAGACAGCCCAAGCGACAGGGCCACCAGTCCGGCGGCTTGCGGTGCGATTTCGGGATGACCGGTGTCGGCGCCGCGCACAATATCCGCCAACAGCAGCAGCGCAGGATCGGTGAGGCGGAAAATCCGGATAAAGGCGTCGAAACTGCAGCGGGCACCCTCATGCGAGAACATCACATCAGCCACGTCGTACGGTATGGCGCCTTTCTCGGCGGCAATTTTTTTTACATCTGCTGCTGGCACATATAAAAACTCGGCGTCGTGGTCGAGGAAGCGCGAGATCAGCCAGGGGCAGGCGATGCGATCGACTTTTGGCCGCTCGCGCGTGATCCAGCGAGTTCCGGCATCGACGGGTTTTGTCATCAACTCACCGCCGGCGGCACGCAGACCTTCCTCAATGCCGTCTTCGACAAACTGCGCGTTAAGGCCACGGTTGCGCAGGGCTTTGGCCACGTTCTGGCTGACCTCGTGGCCGTGTACGCAATACACCACGATACTGGCTGCGGCGGGCAGTTCATCAGCCCAGGTTTCTACGGTTGCAGGATCGCGCCGCAACGCACCGGCAGCCATGTCCGGAGCGGAACGGAATGCGGTCTCGCGGCGTACGTCGATCAGCAACGGCGCAGCAGAGCTGTTGCGTGCCTGTATCAGTTTTTGCGGGGAAATGCTTGCATCCATGATGTCTCCTTCGCGGTGGCTTGTGTTAACAAACAGCACACCAACAGCACACGAAGGCAGCGCTTGGACGCAGTGCATGGGAAACAGCACGTCTTGAGCCGGGGAGTCTGCCAACGCCCCCGTTACTACGCCGGTGATTCTGCGAGATTGGCTGCGTGAAGTCAACGCAGGCCTTATTGGGGGTTGCAAAACACATGACACCGTTCGGGCTGAGCTTGTCGAAGCCCTGCCGCCCTTCGACGAGCTCAGGGCGAACGGAAGTGGTGTCTCTGGTTATGTAGCACCCAATTACTTCCGAGTGCTTCTAATCCCTGAAATTCTTGAACTGTAACGGGAATTCGGTGATCGATTTGCGGATCAAGGCGATGGCATCCTGCAGCAGGTCTTTTTTGGCGCCGGATACGCGGACCACGTCACCCTGAATGCTGCCCTGGACTTTCATCTTGCTGTCCTTGATCAGCTTGACGATTTTTTTGGCGAGATCCTGTTCGATGCCCTCGCGCACGGTGATCGGCTGTTTCATCTTGTTGCCGCTGATGGATTCAGCATCACCGAGCTTCAGGCAGCGGGTATCAACGCCACGCTTGGCAAGCTTGGCAGTCAGTACATCACGAACCTGGCTGACCTTGAAATCATCGTCGCCGAACACCGTCAGTGTTTTTTCCTTGTCGTTGATTTCAACGCGGGCATCGGAGCCTTTGAAATCGAAACGCGTGGAGACTTCCTTGTTGGTCTGATCGACGGCATTGCGCACTTCGACCTGGTTGACTTCGGAAACGATGTCGAATGAAGGCATGGTTCCCCCTTTCTTGTAAAGTCAGCCGCCAATTATACTCGTTGCGCAGGGCTGGGTTCCGCGCACAATGGGTGTCGCGCCGCCAGAGGGGGCAAGCGCAGCCTCGCCGGCATGTTACGGCCGTTGCTCAACCGAAGCGATAAACGTATTGCAGCGTCGTTTCCAGCGATTTGATGTCGAAGGCGGCGCCTATTTACGTCGCTTATGCAGATTGGCGGCAATGCGCAAACGCAGCGCATTGAGCTTGATAAACCCGCCGGCATCGGCCTGATCGTAAGCGCCTTTGTCGTCTTCGAAAGTGGAAATCGCCGGGTCAAACAGCGAGTCGGTTTTCGATGCGCGGCCGACAGTGGTTACCGTGCCCTTGTAGAGTTTCAGGCGCACGCTACCGTTGACCGGTTTCTGTGATTCATCGATCAGTTGTTGCAGCAGCAGGCGCTCCGGGCTGAACCAATAGCCGTTGTAGATCAGTCGCGCGTAGCGGGGCATCAGGTCGTCTTTCAGCGCCAGCACTTCGCGATCGAGCGTAATTGACTCCATGGCGCGGTGCGCGCGCAGCATGATGGTGCCGCCCGGGGTTTCGTAGCAGCCGCGGGATTTCATGCCGACATAGCGGTTTTCCACCAGGTCGAGGCGGCCGATGCCGTGTTTGCCGCCCAACTGGTTGAGTTTGGTCAGCACCTGCGCCGCCGACATTTTTTTACCGTTGATGGCAATGATGTCGCCCTGGGCGTAGGTGAGCTCAACGTATTCGGGACGGTTGGGCGCCTTTTCCGGCGACACCGTGATGCGCCACATCGAGTCTTCCGGCTCGAATGACGGATCTTCGAGTATGCCGCCCTCGTAAGAGATGTGCAGCAGGTTGGCGTCCATGGAATAGGGCGCGCCGCCGCCTTTGCGTTTTTTGTAATCGACGGGGATGCCGTGTTTGTCGGCATAGGCGAGCAGTTTTTCGCGCGACAGCAGATCCCATTCACGCCACGGCGCGATGATTTTGACGTTGGGCATCAGCGCGTAGGCGCCGAGTTCGAAACGCACCTGGTCGTTACCCTTGCCGGTGGCGCCGTGCGATACGGCATCCGCGCCGGTTTTACGTGCGATTTCGACCATGCGCTTGGCGATCAGCGGCCGTGCGATGGAAGTGCCGAGCAGGTATTCTCCCTCGTACACCGCATTGGCGCGGAACATCGGGAACACGAAGTCGCCGACAAATTCTTCGCGCAGATCCTCGATGAAAATCTGTTTCACGCCCATCAGCCGCGCTTTTTTGCGCGCCGGCGCGACTTCTTCGCCCTGGCCGATGTCGGCGGTGAAGGTGATGACTTCGCAGTCATAGACATCCTGCAGCCACTTGAGGATGACCGAGGTGTCGAGTCCGCCGGAGTAGGCAAGCACTACTTTTTTGATTTTATTTGTTTTTTTCATGTTTGTTTTTAATACACAGTTAGCGGTGGGGCCACCCGGCACATCGTCAGGCACCGGATCATCATGTTAAACGCTGTGCCGGGACTACGCGTTGATACGGCCCAGCAATAGAAATTCCATCAACGCCTTCTGCGCATGCAGGCGATTCTCGGCTTCGTCCCAGACCACGCTGTGCGGGCTGTCGATGACTTCGGCTGTGACTTCCTCGCCGCGATGCGCCGGCAGGCAATGCATGAACAGGGATTTCTTGCCGGCAGCGCGCATCATGTCGGCATCCACGCACCAGTCCTCGAAGTCGCGCCGGCGTTCCTCATTTTCGGCCTCAAAACCCATGCTGGTCCACACGTCGGTGGTGACGAGATCCGCGTCTTTCACGGCATCCATCGGATCTTTGAATTCCTCGTAGTGACCCGTACCGTAGAGCCCTGCGCGTTCGGGTTCGACTTCATAACCCGGCGGCGTTGAAACATGCACATTGAAGTCGAGTATCTCCGCTGCCTGCAGCCAGGTGTTGCAGACATTGTTCGAGTCCCCGATCCACGCTACGGTTTTACCGCGGATGTCGCCGCGATGCTCAATGAAGGTATAGATATCGGCCAGGATCTGGCAAGGGTGGTATTCATTGGTCAGACCGTTGATCACCGGCACCCGCGAGTGGGCAGCGAAGCGGTCGATGATTTCCTGTTCGAAGGTGCGGATCATCACCAGATCGACCATGCGCGTGATCACCCGCGCCACGTCCTCAATCGGTTCGCCGCGGCTGATCTGGGTTTCGCGCGAGGTGAGATTGATGACGGTGCCGCCCATCTGCAGCATGCCGGCTTCGAACGAGACGCGAGTACGCGTCGAATTCTTCTCGAAAATCATCGCCAGTGTGCGGTCGTGCAGCGGCAGGTGCGGTTCGTAACGCTTGAACCGCTCCTTGATCCAGCGCGTGCGAGCGAACACGTAGTTGAGTTCGTCAGCACTGAGATCACGAAATTGGAGAAAGTGGCGGAGTTGCATAATGTCGTCTCTGCGAAAAAGCGGCGCGCGCAGCTCAGGCCGCCGCAGATTGCGGCGCCGCCTGTTTTGCGAGATCGTCTTTGATAATGGGCGTCAGACCGTCGAGCAGATGCAACGCATGTTCGCGCGTAAAAATGAGGGGCGGCAGCAGTCGGATCACGTTGTCGGCGGTGACATTGACCAGCAGGCCGGCGGCGAGCGCAAGATTGACTACGTCCTTGCACGGCTTGTCGAGTTCGATACCGATCATCAGGCCTTTGCCGCGGATGGCGCGAACGCCGGGTAGTCCCTTGAGCCGGTCACCCAATTCCTTGCGAATAAAGTCGCCGATAGTGACGGCATTCTGCATCAGTCCTTCTTCTTCAATGATGGCGAGCGTGGATAACGCTGCAGTACAGGCCAGCGGATTGCCGCCGAAGGTCGAGCCGTGGCTGCCGGGTTTGAATAACTGCGCAGCAGCGCCGGCAGCGAGACAGGCGCCGATGGGTACGCCGTTACCGAGGCCTTTGGCGAGCGGCATGACGTCGGGTTTTACGCCGGAGTGCTGGAACGCGAACCATTTGCCGGTGCGGCCGATGCCGGTCTGCACCTCGTCGAGCATCAGCAGCCAGCCGTTGGCATCGCAGATTTCGCGCAGGCCGCGCAGATAATCGTCGTGGCAGACGGTGACGCCGGCTTCGCCCTGCATCAGTTCCACCAGAACGGCGACCACATTGCGGTTGTTTCCGGCAACACGCCGCACGGCCTCGAGATCGTCGAACGGCACGCGCACGAAACCTGAAACCAGCGGTTCGAAACCGGCCTGTACTTTGCGGCTGCCGGTGGCTGACAGTGTGGCAATCGTGCGTCCGTGGAACGCATTCTCCATGACCACGATGGCAGGTGCTTCGATGCCCTTCTGGTGGCCGTAGAGACGCGCCAGCTTGATTGCCGCCTCATTGGCTTCGCAACCGGAATTGCAGAAAAACACGTTGTCCATTCCGGATAGCGCGGCAAGACGGTCGGCGAGCTGCTCCTGCAGGGCGATCTGGTAGATGTTGGAGGTATGCACCAGTTTGCCCACCTGCGCCTGCAGAGCGGCGGTGAACTTCGGATGGCAATGACCCAGCCCGCAGACGGCAACGCCGGCCAGCGCGTCGAGATAACGTTTGTCCGCGGTGTCCCAGAGCCATACGCCCTCGCCACGCTCGAACGTGACCGGCAGCCGACCATAGGTGCTCATGACATGCGACATGTTCCATCTCCACAAAAACAGACGGCGGCCTGACGCCGCCGATTCAGCTACTAGATTGGGCTATTCTTATCCCACCCGGAATTGCTTGGCAAGCGATATTTCCCCTGCGCCGGTGAGCGTAATTTCGGGCGTTCTGCCAGACTTTTCACCCATAAAAACAAAGGTAAATTCATGGTTGAAGGTTCGCCCAAAATCGTCATTCAGGGTATCACTGAGTCCGGCGAAACATTCAGGCCCAGCGACTGGGCTGAGCGATTAAGCAGCATGTTGTCGGTGTTCAGCGATGCGGGTTATCTGGCCTATTCGCCGTATCTCAAACCGATCATTGCCAGCGGCGTGCGCTGCGTTGCGGTTGATCGCGTGCTCGAAAGCCGCGACCCGGCGGCTTATGTATTTCTGCTGCAATTCGCTCGCGACAACCAGTCGAAACTGCGCCCGGGACGCAAGGCCAAACGGCCGGAGGAAATTGCTGCTGATGCTGCAGCGACTGAGGAAGCGAGGCGGGTTGCGGGTGGCTGAAGCGATAGCCTGAGGCGATAACGTCAGGCAATCGCATCAGTCATCGCTGCGGCCGGGACGATCCCGACCGGTGCAGTGTTACGCCATGGCCTTGACGGCGGCTGACAAGCGGCTCTTGTAACGCGCCGCAGTATTCTTGTGCAGGATATCTTTGTCGGCGATCGAATCAATCGTGCCCACCGAACGCTGGAATACGGCCTTGGCGGCAGCCTTGTCGCCGGCGGCGATGGCTTTGCGCACTTCCTTGATTGCGGAACGCAGAGCGGAGCGTTGCGAGGTGTTGCTGGCGCGGCGTTTGACGGCCTGGCGTGCTGCTTTTTTGGCTGAAGCGATATTGGCCATGTAAACTCCGGATTTCGTTCGGAAAAAGGGCGTAATGATAAAGAAAAGCTGCCCGTTCCGCAAGTCACCAGTAGTAACGCCGCCCACCCGCAAAAATAGTAAAAAATGAATTTAATCAAAGCATTAGCTACTATCAGCAGTATGACGCTGCTGTCGCGCATCCTCGGCTTCGTGCGCGATGCGGTGATTGCCCGCATTTTCGGCGCCGGACTGATGACCGATGCGTTTTTTGTCGCTTTCAAGATTCCCAACCTGTTGCGCCGGTTATTCGCCGAAGGTGCGTTCTCGCAGGCTTTCGTACCGATTCTTGCCGAATACAAGAATCGCCGCGGCGAAACAGAAACGCGGTTGCTGGTCGATCACGTTGCGGCAGTGCTGACGCTGGCGTTGTTGGTGGTTACGCTGCTCGGCATTGCAGCAGCATCGCTGATCATCACCGTCAGTGCCCCCGGTTTTATCGCAAACCCGGAGAAATTTGCGCTGACGGTCGAACTGCTGCGCATCGTGTTTCCATACATCCTGTTCATCGCATTGACTGCATTCGCCGGCGGCATACTTAACACTTGGAGCCGCTTTGCGGTGCCGGCTTTTACGCCGGTGTTGCTCAATTTGTCGTTCATCGGTTTCGCGTTGTTTGCAGCGCCGTGGTTTGATCCGCCGGTGAAAGCGCTGGCGTGGGCGGTTTTTGTCGGCGGCGCACTGCAACTCGTGTTCCAAATACCATTTTTGGTGCGCATCGGCATGCTGCCGCGGTTCCGTCTGAATATTCGTGACGAGGGTATGCGGCGCGTTTTGAAACAGATGGCGCCCGCGGTGTTCGGCGTATCTGTCGGGCAAGTCAGCTTGTTGATCAATAATATTTTTGCATCATTCCTGATTACCGGCAGCGTTACCTGGCTCTACTTTGCCGACCGACTGATGGAATTTCCGGCCGGGTTGCTGGGCGTTGCACTGGGCACGGTGCTGCTGCCCAGTCTGTCCAGGCGCCATGCCGAACAATCAGTGCAGGGTTATTCCGACCTGCTCGATTGGGGGCTGCGCCTGACGCTGCTGCTGGCTGCGCCGGCGGCTGCAGCACTGGCGCTGCTGGCAGTGCCGCTGGTGACGACGCTGTTCCATTACGGCGCATTTACTGCAACCGATGTGATCAATACCCGCCATGCCGTCATCGCCTATGCCGTAGGGTTGGTTGGTTTGATCGCGGTGAAAGTGCTGGCGCCCGGGTTTTATGCGCAGCAGGATATACGCACGCCGGTGCGGATTGCCGTCATCACGCTAGTCGCAACGCAATTGATGAATCTGTTGTTTGTCTGGAAATTACAGCATGCCGGCCTTGCATTGTCGATCGGACTCGGCGCCTGTCTCAATGCCGTGCTGCTGCTGCGCGGATTGCGTCGCCGCGCCATTTACAGGCCGCTGCCCGGCTGGGGCAGTTTCATACTGAAACTGGCGCTGGCGGTCTATGTGATGGGCGTGGTGCTCTGGTTATTGTCCGGCACCGATATCAGTTGGCTGGCAGCGGGTGCGCTGGAGCGGGTGGGGCGATTAACGCTGCTGGTGGTTGCCGGCAGCGGCGCTTATTTCGCCTGTCTGTATGGGCTGGGATTTCGGCCGCACGATTTCACAAGGCAGAATTAATACCATGTAAGGCACGTGGTTGTGCTTGGACCAAGAGTTTGGTAAACGGAAGCTTGTAATGGTGCGGCGCAATTCGCCCGCATCCCCGACCATACCGGGGTAGGTGCAGAGCATGTTTTTCCAGGAACGTTTAACGTCGCGCAGTTCACGTTCGCTGACCCGCAGCATCGGCTGGGGCAGTGGGTCTGGCGCTCGCAGCAAGCGATCCCTGGCGAGTCGACCGCATGACGATCCCGTTTTTTATTTTGTCCGTCCTCGTTCGCAGCCTTCCATATTACTGTTCCCCACAGTTTTCGCTGCCCCCGCAACACCCGCTACTCCCTGTTTTTCATCACCGTTTTTCTCCCGCTGCTTGCACCGGCACATGCTGTGCCGTGTGTGGCGAGCGCATTTTTAGAGGAGTTGTATTCATGAAGCACATATTGTTGGCCATTTTCAGCATGACATTCGCGGTAAACGCCATGGCCGCGCAGACGCTCAAGGTCTCGGCTATTCCGGATGAGGCGCCCACGGAACTGCAGCGCAAGTTTGTCCCGCTGGGTAAATATCTGGAGCAGGCGACAGGCATGAAGGTCGTATTCACACCGGTCACTGACTATGCCGCCACGGTTGAGGGTCTGGCCGCCGGCAAACTCGACATGGTCTGGTACGGCGGGTTCACCTTCGTGCAGGCGCATTTCCGCACCAAAGGTACGGCGATTCCACTGGTGCAGCGCGAGGAAGACGAGAAATTCCGCTCGGTATTCATTACCCGCGCCGACAGCGGCATCAAAAAGCTGGCCGACCTCAAGGGCAAGAATTTCGCGTTTGGATCTGTTTCCTCGACATCGGGTCACCTGATGCCGCGGTCGTTCATGCTGAAGTCCGGTCTCGATCCCGACAAGGATATGCGCGTTGCGTATTCCGGCGCGCACGATGCTACAGCCTTGCAGGTCGCCGGCGGCAAGGTCGATGCCGGTGCGCTGAATATCTCCGTCTGGGAAAAACTGATCAGAGAAAAGCGTGTGAATCCCCAAGAAGTCCGGGTGTTTTACACGACGCCGCCGTACTACGACTATAACTGGACGGTGCGCGGTGATCTGGACAAGGCGGTGATCGATAAAATTCGCAATGCATTCCTGGCACTTGATGCCAAAAACCCCGAACACGCGGCAATTCTGAAACTGCAGCGCGCAACGCGATTCATAGCCACAAAAGTCGATAACTACAAGGGCATAGAGCAAGCAGCACGTTCGGCCGGGTTGCTCAAATAGTGGCAGAGCCCGTCGCAGCCGATGGAGCGCGACTCGCCGGAGCAAGCATTGCTTACGCCGGGGGCGCTGATGTCTTGACGGACATCAGCCTGGCATTCGCTCGCGCCGAGCAGGTCGCCGTCATCGGCCCCTCGGGTGCCGGCAAGACTACTTTGCTGGCTACCCTGGCTTGTGCGCTGCGGCCGGCTGCCGGTGCCGTACAGGTGTTCGGCGTCGATCCTTGGGGGCAACCGCCCGCAGCACTGCATGCATTGCGCCGCCGGCTGTTTCTTGCACCGCAACTGCCGCCGCTGCCGCCGCGGCAGCGCGTGGTGCATGCCGTGCTGGCGGGTCGATTGCCGCAGTGGACTATCGGGCAGGCGTTGCGCTCACTGATTTATCCGCGTAATGCGGAGATTGCCCGCGACGCGCTCGCCCGGTTTCACCTTGAAGACAAGTTATTTTTACGTTGCGACAGGCTGTCCGGCGGCGAACGGCAGCGTGTTGCGTTGGCAAGACTGCTGGTCTCGAACGCTGAGCTGTTGCTGCTGGATGAGCCGGTGTCGTCGCTGGATCCGGCGCTGGCACTCAATGCGCTGGAAGTATTGCAGGCAGAGTCGGCGGCACGTGGTGCGACGCTGGTGGTCAGTCTGCATGCCGTGGATCTGGCGCTGGCGCGGTTCGAGCGCCTGGTCGGCATCAGGGCGGGGCGGGTGATGTTTGATCTGCCGCGGGCGCAGGTCAGCGATGAATTGCTGGCGGATCTATATGGTGCCGAACTCAATGCCTCGGTGCAGGGGTTGCCGGAGCAGCCCGTGGCGTTACCGAAAATAAACCGATGCACGTAGCGTCCGCCGGACACACATTGCGTGATCCGGCCTGGCATGGCCGGGTTACGGCGGCCGTACTGTTTGTGGTATTGCTGGCACCTGCAATCTTCATTACCGAGTTCAATCCGGCGACTCTGTGGGGCGAGACCAGCCTGCGCGCGTTGCGCCAGTTTCTCGGCAGTTTTTTTCCACCCGCAGCTTCGCCGGAATTCCTGCACCTGGTCATGGAGGCTACGTGGAAGACCGTGGCGATTGCGACGGTCGGGACGGCGATTGCCATGGCAATTGCGTTGCCGGCGGCGTTGGCAGCGACGCGGATTTTATCGATTTCGCGTATCGCCACAGGGCGCATGGCCTTGCTGCCTGCGGCTGTCAGGATTGGCATCCGCTGGTTGCTGATTTTCCTGCGCAGCATCCCGGAGATCGTGTGGGCGATGATTTTTGTGCGTGCGGTGGGCCTCGGTGACACTGCCGGCGTGATGGCCATCGGCATCACTTACGGCGGCATGTTGGGTAAAGTTTATATCGAGATACTGGAATCCGCAGAAAACCAGTCGACCACCGTGCTATTGCAAAACGGCGCGGGACGGCTGCAGGCGTTCTGGTACGCGGCCTTGCCGGTGAGCCTGCCTGAGCTGACGTCGTACACGATCTACCGCTGGGAATGCGCGATTCGTGCATCCGTGGTGATGGGATTCGTCGGCGCCGGCGGCCTCGGCCAGCAAATGGAGCTGTCGATGAAAATGCTCGCCGGCGGGCAAGTGCTGACAATGTTATTGGTGTTCGTGGCGCTGGTCTGGGTGGCTGATCTGGTCAGCGCCGTGTTGCGCAGGGTGCTGGCATGAGACTCGCCTGGGGGCCGTTGAGCGGCATCGCCTTGGCGCTGGCATTTCTCGCGTTGTGCGTGGTCAGTCTGTCGGGGGACTGGGCCAGTTTCTTTTCGCGCATTGCCGCGGAGAAGATGGGCGAATTTGTTGCCGGCTTTGTGCGGCCGGCGACGGAAGCGGCATTTCTGCAAAAACTGGGTTACGCGACGCTGGAAACGCTGGCGATATCCTGGATGGGCACCCTGATTGCAACCGTCGGCGGCCTGCTGCTGGCGTTGCCGGCGGCGGGGCGCTGGGGGCGCATCGCCCGCGGCCTCTCGCGATTGCTGCTCAATGTGCTGCGTGCCATTCCCGAGTTGGTATGGGCAGTCATGGCGGTCATCGCTGCGGGCCTGGGGCCGTTCGCGGGAACGCTGGCGCTGGCGATACACACCACCGGTGTGCTGGGCCGGCTATTTGCCGAATCGCTGGAGAATGTCGCACCCGAACCGCATGCCAGTTTGCGCCGTCATGGCGTCGGTGCTGTACCGGCGTTCTGGTATGCGACTTTTCCGCAAGTATTGCCGCAACTGATGAGCTACACCCTGTACCGGTGGGAGATCAATGTGCGCGCAGCGGCAATTCTTGGCGTGGTGGGTGCGGGCGGTCTGGGCCAGATGCTGCATTTTCACCTGAGCCTGTTTCAGACGCCGGAGGCCGCCAGCGTGCTGATCGCCATGATCCTGCTGGTGTCGCTGGTCGATGCCTTGAGCAATCACTCCCGGGCAAAGATGATCGCCTGAACGTTGCAGTCAGCCGGGTGCCCGCTCCTGCAGGGCCGTGATCACCGTCTGGCGGGTCAGTGCCGGTGAAAAGAGCTCGATGAAGTCGTATACGTAGCCACGCAAAAAGGCATTGCTGCGCAGTGCGATGCGCGTCGTGCTGGCATCAAACAGATGATCCGCGTCAATCAGACGCACGCCGTGGTCGCGCACCGGATCAAAGGCCATTCTGGCGAGGATACCGATGCCCATGCCCATTTCTACATAAGTCTTGATGACGTCGGCAGCGATGGCGGTGAGCACGACGTTGGGTTGTATCCCGGCTTGGTCAAACGCGCGCCGGATCGGCGAGTTGGGCGTGAGTGCGAAGTCGTAGGTGATCAGCGGATACGCAGCCACTTTTTTCAGGGTCAGCTTTCCGGCATCAAGCAGCGGGTGGTTCAGCGGAGTGATCACGCCGCGGGTCCATTGTGCGCAGGGCAACGTGACCAATTCTGTGAACGCTTCGTCGGCTTCGGTGGCGATACCGAGGTCCGCTGCGCCATCGAGGAGCAAGGTCGCGATGTGCGCCGGGCTGCCTTCGCGCAATATCAGACGTACTTGCGGGTAGCGTTGGATGAAGCGCGCGACCACTGGCGGTAGTGCGTAGCGCGCTTGGGTATGCGTGGTGGCGATGACCAGCGTGCCGCGGTCGCCCGCGTTGAATTCGCGGCCGATGGCGCGCAAGTTGTCGGTATCCTGCAGGATGCGCTCGGCGATGTTGACGACGATGTGGCCCGGCTCGGTGAGTGCAGTAATGCGCTTGCCGTTGCGCACCAGGATGGTCACGCCCAGTTCTTCCTCGAGCAGGCGGATCTGCTTGCTGATGCCCGGCTGTGAGGTAAACAGCGTTTCAGCGGCATCCGACACTTTCAGGCCATTGCGAGCGATTTCACGCAAATAGCGTAATTGCTGTAAATTCAATGAGTTACCTTTATATTCACATTTTATATAACAATAAAGCCTTTACAATTAATATCATATTCTTTGGGGATATATAAGGGGGTCACTACCATCAACATCGTTGCATCCTCGGGCGCAAAACTTTACGGGCGCAAGCTCTACGGGCAGAAATTCTACGGGCGAAAACGATGTATCTCTACGATGCGGTGGACCAAAAACTGGTGAATGAGCGGGTGGCACAGTTCCGCGACCAGACCCGGCGTTTCCTTGCCGGTGCGCTGTCGGAGGACAATTTCCGGCCAGTGCGCTTGCAAAATGGTCTTTATATTCAAAGGTTTGCGCCCATGCTTCGGGTTGCCATCCCCTATGGTCTGCTGTCGGCCCGGCAGTTGCGGGCACTCGCTTACATTGCCCGACAATGGGATCACGGCTATGGCCATTTCAGCACCCGGCAGAATATCCAGTTCAATTGGCCGAAGCTGGAGGATGTGCCCGACATCCTGGCGCACCTCGCCACAGTGCAGATGCACGCGATTCAGACCAGTGGCAATTGCGTACGTAATACGACGACCGATCATTTCGCCGGAGTCGCCTCCGACGAGATCGTCGATCCGCTGGTGTGGTGTGAACTGATCCGTCAGTGGTCCACTTTTCATCCCGAATTCGCGTACCTGCCGCGCAAATTCAAGATTGCAGTTTCCGGCGCGGAAAATGATCGCGCCGCGGTACAGGTGCATGACATCGGCCTGCAGGCGGTGCGCAATGAGCTTGGCGAGACCGGTTTTCGTGTGCTGGTGGGCGGCGGTCTTGGTCGCACACCGATTATCGGCGTGACGCTATGCGAATTTCTGCCCTGGCCGCACCTGCTGAATTATCTGGACGCCATCCTGCGGGTCTATAACCGCTACGGCCGGCGCGACAACAAATACAAGGCGCGGATCAAGATCCTCGTCAAAGAGCTGACGCCTGAGGTCTTCCGTGCGCAGGTCGATGCCGAGTGGGCGCATCTCAAGGATGGCGCGGCGACGCTGACAGCGGAAGAGGTCGCGCGCGTCACCGGCCGCTTTACGCGCCCGCAGTATCAGACGCTGGATGCGCTGTCGGTGCGCTACACGCAGGCGCTGGCAAAAGATCGCGGATTCGGCAATTGGGCGCGTCGCAACGTGCATGCGCACCAGGTGCCGGGCTATGCGGCGGTCACGCTGTCGCTGAAAAAAACCGGCGTGCCGCCGGGTGATGCAACTGCTGACCAGATGGACGCTGTCGCCGACCTTGCTGAACGCTACAGCTTCGGCGAACTGCGCGTGTCGCACGAACAGAACCTGATCCTCGCCGACGTGCGGCAGTCCGAGCTGCATGCGTTGTGGCAGGAAGCCAAAGTACTGGGTCTTGCCACGCCCAACATCGGCCTGATCACTAATATCATCGCCTGCCCCGGCGGTGATTTTTGCTCACTGGCGAATGCCAAGTCGATCCCGGTGGCCGAAGCCATCCAGCGCCGGTTTGACGATCTCGATTACCAGCACGACATCGGCGAACTCGATCTGAATATCTCCGGCTGCATGAACTCCTGCGGCCACCATCACGTCGGCCATATCGGCATTCTTGGTGTCGACAAGCAGGGCGCGGAGTTCTACCAGATTTCGATCGGCGGCGCGCAGGGCAATGACGCGTCGCTGGGAAAAGTGCTGGGGCCGTCGGTGTCGCAGGAGGAAGTTCCGGACGTCATCGAAAAACTGATCGAAACCTATCTGGCGCGCCGCGACAGCGAAGCTGAACGCTTCATTGATGTCGTGCGCCGTATCGGCCTCCGGCCTTTCAAGGAGCATGTTTATGGCAAATCTGATCAAAAACGAAAAGATCGCAGCAGACAGCTGGCTGCGGCTTGAGCTGAGCGCAGACGGCAGTCTGCCGGCTATCCCGGCGGCGGGCGACATCCTCGTGCCGTTGGCGCTGTGGCAGGCCGCGGCTGGCGAACTGCTGGTGCGCCAGACTGGACGTCTCGGCGTTTGGCTCGACAGCGACGAGGATCCCGTGCACATCTCCAGCAGTCTGCAGGCATTGAGTCTGATCGCGGTGAATTTTCCGCAATTCACTGACGGCCGCGGTTATTCGATTGCGCGACTGCTGCGCGAGCGTCACGGTTGGAAGGGTGAACTGCGCGCCATCGGCGACGTGCAGCGTGACCAGCTGTTTTATCTGTCGCGCTGCGGCTTCGATGCGTTTTTGCTCAATGACGGGCAGGATGCCCCCCAAGAGGACTTGCTGCGCAGCGTCCCCCAACAGGACTTGCTTCGCAGCGCGCAGGCGGCGGTCGCGGCACTCAGTGACTTTTCTGAAGCGTACCAGACCTCGGTAGAGCGGCCGCTGCCGCTGTTTCGTCGCCGGGAGACGCAAATCGCCTAGAGTGCTTAGGCACTCTTAGCCCCGTGCTCTGAAAACACGCTAAAATTCAGGCTTTTAGCGTGTGTAAGCAGGTGCCATGCAAATCCTGCGCAGCGTTCCGGATGCTGCTGCCAGCCCCATCGCTCTGACCATCGGCAACTTCGACGGCGTCCATCTCGGTCATCAGGTGATGCTGGACCGGTTGCGTGCCGCGGCGTCGACGCGCGGCTTGCCCGCGTGCGTGATGACGTTTGAGCCGCATCCGCGCGAATTTTTTGCGCCGGATCAGGCGCCGGTGCGATTGACCACGTTGCGTGAGAAGCTCGAAACGCTGGGGCAGCACGGGGTCGATCGGGTGCAGGTCTGCCGCTTTAACTTCGCGCTGGCGCAGGTGACTGCGCAGGAATTCATCGAGCGCATCCTGGTGCGCGGGATGGGCGTGCGCTGGCTGCAGGTCGGCGATGATTTTCGTTTTGGCGCGCGCCGCGTCGGCGATCTGGCGATGCTGAAGACGTTTGCGCCGCGTCACGGTTACGAAGTTGAGGCCATACCCACCGTGCTGCTTGATGGCGAAAGGGTATCGAGTACGGCGGTGCGCGATGCGTTGACAGCAGGCAACATGGCCAAGGCGGCACGGTTGCTGGGACGCCCGTACAGCATCCGCGGGCGTGTCGTGCACGGCGACCAGCTGGGACGCAAACTCGGATTCCCGACGGCTAATGTGCAAATGAAGCACAATCGGCCGCCGCTTTCCGGAATTTTTGCGGTGGAATTTCATCGCGCCGACGGTGAGCGGCTGCGCGGGGTGGCGAGTCTCGGCGTGCGGCCGACGGTGAGGGCGCAGGGGGCAATGCCGGTGCTGGAGGTGTACTTGTTCGATTTCGGCGCTGAGATTTACGGCGAGCAGGTGCGGGTGGATTTTCTGCACAAATTCCGTGACGAAGCCAAATACGTGGATGTGGAAACGTTGAAGCAGCAGATTGCGCGCGACGTGACTGATGCGCACGATTTTTTCGAACGGCATGATGCGGCGCCGATAGTGGCTGGTAGAAGAAAGTGACCGCGTACGAGAGTTTGAATATCAACGGCAGCGCTGCACAGCGCTACCCCGGAACAATGCAGAAACATGACTGACTATAAAAAAACACTAAACCTTCTCGATACGCCGTTTCCCATGCGCGGTGATCTGGCAAAACGCGAGCCGCAGATGCTGGCGCGCTGGCAGGAGCAACGCGTCTATCAACGCATCCGCGAAGCCAGCCGCGGTCGTCCGCGTTTTGTGCTGCACGATGGCCCGCCGTATGCCAATGGCGATATCCACATCGGCCACGCCGTCAATAAAATTCTCAAGGACATCATCGTCAAATCGAAAGCGCTGTCGGGTTTCGACGCGCCGTATGTGCCGGGGTGGGATTGCCACGGCATGCCGATCGAAGTGCAGATCGAAAAACTGCACGGCAAAAATCTGCCGACCGCGGAAACGCAAAAGCTGTGTCGTGCCTACGCCACCGAACAGGTGACGCGGCAGAAGCAGGATTTTCAGCGGCTGGGCGTGCTGGGTGAGTGGGATAATCCTTATTTAACAATGGCTTACAAAAACGAGGCTGATGAAATTCGCGCGCTCGGCACATTGTTGAAAAAGGGTTATGTGTATCGCGGCCTGAAGCCGGTCAACTGGTGTTTTGATTGCGGCTCGGCGCTGGCCGAGGCCGAGGTCGAATACGAGGACCGCAAGGATCCGGCGATCGACGTGGGCTTCCCGTTTGCCGAACCGGACAAGGTGGCGCTAGCGTTCGGACTGAAAGCATTACCGGACAAGCCGGGTCATGCAGTGATCTGGACGACGACGCCGTGGACAGTACCGGCCAATCAGGCGCTGAATGTACATCCTGAATTCAGCTACAACCTGGTCGACACCGACCGGGGATTGCTGATCCTTGCCGCCGATCTGCAGGAGGCATGTCTGGCGCGTTACGGGCTGACCGGCCGCACGCTGGCGGCTTGCCAGGGTGCGGCGCTCGAAAAAATAAAATTCCGTCATCCGTTCTACGACCGGCTGTCGCCGGTGTATCTGGGTGATTACGTGACGCTGGACACCGGCACCGGCATAGTACATTCCGCGCCGGCCTACGGCGTCGAAGACTTCCAGTCGTGCCGGCACAACGGCATGAAGGACGATGAAATCCTCACGCCAGTGCTGGGCGGCGGCAAATATGCCGAATCGCTGCCGCTGTTCGGCGGGCAGATGATCTGGAAAGCCAATCCGCAGATCGTCGCGCACATGGAAGAAAAGGGTGTGCTGCTGGCACAGGAAAACTACACCCACAGCTACATGCATTGCTGGCGGCACAAGACGCCGATCATCCTGCGCGCGACCACGCAGTGGTTCGCCGGCATGGAAGACGTGCCCGGCTACAACGGCGTGAAGCCGCAGGAAACGCTGCGCGCCACCGCGCTGCGGGCGGTGGAAGCGACCCGCTTTTTTCCGTCTTGGGGCAAAGCGCGGCTGCACAGCATGATCGCCAACCGGCCCGACTGGACGCTGTCACGTCAGCGGCAATGGGGCGTGCCGATGCCGTTCTTCGTGCACAAGGAAACCGGCGCGCTGCATCCGCGCACGCTGGAGCTGCTGGAAACCGTGGCGCAACGCGTCGAGCGCGAGGGCATTGAGGCCTGGCAGGCAGTGGACGCCGCCGAACTGCTGGGCGCGGACGCGACCGCCTACGAAAAGGTCAAGGACACTTTGGATGTGTGGTTCGATTCCGGTACTACGCACCTGACCGTGCTGCGCGGGTCGCATGCGGCGCAGAGCACGTTTCCGGCCGACTTGTATCTGGAAGGATCGGACCAGCATCGCGGCTGGTTTCATTCATCGCTGCTGACCGCGAGCATGATGGATGGTCGCGCGCCATACGATGCGCTGCTGACCCATGGGTTCGTCATCGACCTCGAAGGCCGCAAGATGTCGAAGTCCAAGGGCAACGCGATGGCACCGCAGGCCATTATGGATACACTCGGTGCGGATATTCTGAGATTGTGGGTCGCCAGCAGCGATTATTCGGGCGAGCTCACCATCTCGAGCGAGATCCTCAAACGCGTGGTTGAGTCCTATCGTCGAATCCGCAACACACTGCGCTTTCTGCTTGCCAACATAGTCGACTTCGACGCAGCGCGCGATGCGCTGCCGGTCGACGAATGGCTGGAGATCGACCGCTAGGCGCTGGTGATGCTGTTTGATCTGCAGGCGGCGCTGGCGCCGTCCGAACTCGGCAGCAAACAGACTAAGAGTCCCGGACACTATGGCGAATACGAATTTCATCAGGTCGCGCAACGTCTGCAGACCTTCTGCTCGGAGGAATTGGGTGGTTTTTATCTCGACATACTAAAGGACCGGCTGTACACCGCGCCGGCTGCGTCGCGCGCACGGCGCTCCGCGCAGAACGCGCTCTATCAGATTACCCACGCCCTGACGCGGTTGATGGCGCCGATCCTGTCGTTTACCGCTGAGGAAGTATGGGAAGTGCTGTCGCCGGGGCAGGGCAGCGTATTTGAGCAGACCTGGCTGGACATTGAATTGCCGCGTGATCACGCGCAGTTGCGCGACCGCTGGGTCCCGCTGCGTGCGCTGCGCAGTGACGTCACCAAACAACTGGAAGCGTTGCGGACTGCTGGAAAAATAGGGTCTTCGCTGGCCGGAGAGCTGGATTTGTACGCTGAAGGTACAACCGCTGAGTGGCTGCGCTCCTTCGGTGACGATTTGCGTTTTGTGTTCATCACTTCACGTGCCACGGTGCAGGACGGCAAACCCGGCGACGCGCTGGGGACCGCGCTGCCGACGGTACGGCTGAAGGTCAGCCCCAGCCCCCATGCCAAATGCGAACGCTGCTGGCATTACCGTGCTGATGTCGGCCATGACGCAAAGCATCCGCAACTGTGCAATCGCTGCACCGCCAACCTCTACGGTGCGGGTGAACCGCGGAGTTACGCGTGATGTGGCGGTGGTTGCTGATTTCCGGGGTGGTGGTCATTCTGGATCAGATCACCAAATACGCGGCGGTTGCGGCGCTGACGGGAAAAGCGCCGGTGGAGGTGACGCCTTTTTTCAATCTGGTGCTGATTTATAACCGCGGCGCGGCGTTCAGCTTTCTTGCCGGCATGAGCGGCTGGCAGCGCGAAGTCTTCATCGGCATCGCCCTCATCGCCTCAGTGTGGATTATTTATTTGCTGCGGCGTTATCCGCAGCAATTGTTATTTTGTCTGGCGTTGAGTCTGGTGCTCGGCGGCGCCATCGGCAATGTGATTGATCGTGTGACTATTGGCGCGGTGGCGGATTTTCTGGATTTCCATGCGTTCGGCTGGCACTGGCCGGCGTTCAATGTGGCGGATTCGGCGATCACCTGCGGTGCGGCACTGCTGATCTGGGACGGGTTTCGCAGCGATGCTGTGTCACGAAAAATACATAACTAATTGATTTTATTCAATTAATTAACAATTAATCGCAGCCGGCACAGTCGCGCACGCTATAATCCCCGCCATGCAAGTCCTGCTCGCCAATCCCCGCGGTTTCTGTGCCGGCGTCGATCGCGCCATCGAGATCGTCGAGCGTGCGCTGCAACTGCACGGCGCACCGATTTATGTGCGCCATGAGGTCGTGCACAACAAATTCGTGGTCAATGATCTGCGTATCAAGGGTGCGGTATTCGTCGAAGAGCTGGCCGAAGTGCCCGCCGGCAGCACAGTGATATTCAGCGCGCACGGCGTATCGAAAACAGTGCGCCTCGAAGCCGAAGCGCGTGGACTCAAGGTGTTTGATGCGACTTGTCCTCTGGTTACCAAGGTGCATGTGGAGGTCGCCAAGATGCGCGCTCAGGGTCGCGAAATCATCATGATCGGCCACCGCGGGCATCCGGAAGTTGAAGGCACGATGGGGCAGAGCGCCGGCGGCATGCATCTGGTCGAAGGCCCCGACGATGTGGCCGGGCTGCGGGTTCAGAATGAAAACAATCTTGCCTACGTCACGCAAACCACGCTGTCGATGGATGATGCGGCGCGGACGATTTCCGCCATTCGGCTACGATTCCCGAAAATCGTCGGGCCGAAAAAAGATGATATCTGTTATGCCACGCAGAACCGCCAGGATGCGATCAAGGCGCTGGCGCAGCGTTGTGATGTGGTGATCGTGGTCGGTTCGCCGAACAGCTCCAATTCCAACCGTCTGCGTGAAGTCGCCGAACAGCAGGGCGTGCCGGCCTATATGGTCGATAACGCGGGGGAACTGCTGCCGGCATGGGTGTCAGGCAAGCAATGCGTAGGCATTACCGCCGGCGCTTCGGCGCCGGAGGTGTTGGTGCTGGCCGTAGTCGAACGTCTGCGCAGCATGGGCGCTACGGCCGTCGATTCGCTCGACGGCATTGCCGAACGGGTGACATTTCCGCTGCCCAAGGGTCTGGTCGCGGGCTGACGGCTGAGTCGTTTCAGTAACGGCCGCCACGCAGCGCGGCCGTTTCATCCGCCGTTTCGAAATTGACCTCGATCAACACCAGGCTCTTTACCGGCTTGCCGTCCTTGATGCCGGGTGTATAGCTGGCTTTCATGAAGGCTGCCTTGATCGCAACGGCGAACAGGCTGGATGGCCCGTCTTCGGGCACGGCGACTTTTTCGACACGACCGGTTTCATCGATGTAGATGCGGATCACCAGGATCGCGGCAATTCCCTGTTCCGCCGCTGTTCTGGGATAGTCCGGATTGACCCGGGTGCGGATCTGCGGCCGCACATCCAGTTCATTCGCAAGGTAGTAACGGGCCGCCGTGCCGATCGGCAGAACCAGTTCATGGATGGATACTGTCCGTGGTGTACCCGGAGCTTCAGTCGATGCACCCTGCAGTTGTTCCGCCACAGGTGCAATGATCGCGGGGATATCCGGATCAGCTTCGGTGCCGTTGCGCAGAATCAGCCGCAGCGGCAAACCAGCCGCCGATAGTTGCGGTAATCCAGCTTGAATATGCGATTCCGCGCCCGGTGGAATCAACGCCGCAGCGTGGAGCGCAGCGGATATCGCCAGTGCCAAAAGGACACGCCCCGCTTCCGCGGGGCGTGTGCATGTCATTGCTGCCATGCCGGTATTGTTAATCCGAGAACAGTTCCCGCCACGATACCCGGCTTCCCTGCGGCGCGGTTGGCGCAACCGGCGTATTTTGCGTCAGCTGCTGGTTGTCCGCTGTGGTGACGATGGTTTTGACCGTGCCGCCCGGCAACTGCACCACATTGACGCCGACAATCAGCGACGCCGAGATCTTGGTGCTCGCTATGTTGTCGGTGGTGCCGGGCACGAAGCTGCCGGTCCTGGCGTTGAAGAAGTTGACCCAGCCGAAGCCGCCGGCGACGCAGTCGTCATCGGACGGCACGTTGGACGGCATGACCAGAGTGCCCAGCTGCAGCACCGGATCGACCGTGACGCGCTCGGTTGGTGTGCTGCCGACGATGCCGTCGGGCATATCCACCCACCAGCCGGCATCCGTAGTCAGATCAACCGTATTGTTGGATACCGTCCGCTGGGTAGTGCTGCCGCCGAGCAGACTCAGGGTCTGCTCGATGAAACCCGCATTGCCGCGGATGGCCGCATACACGGGAGAGGTGGCACTGGTCATTTCATCCTTGATGGCGTAGATGGTCTGGCGATCGGAACTGGCCTTGTCCGTGCCGCCCAGCAGTTTCCCGGTGGCGATAAAGATGATGCGATGGAGGCCGACCTGTGTCAGCTCCGGCCGAGTGGTGATGGGCTGTGCAAGTCCGCCGGCATCGACCATGGTGGTGATCTTGGTTACCGAACCAGCCGGAACGCTGCCCGTGTTCTCAAGCTGGAAGCGCCACAGGTTGCCTTTGAGGTCGCCGCCATAGACAGTCAGCGCGGTGTTGTTTTCGGTGGCGATATTCACCCACGCATTGATCCGGGAAAGGCCGCTGGGGTCAATTACTCCAGCAGAGCACGGCGCAGTGGTGCTGACGCCGTCACAGCCCACGGTGGTGGCCAACCGCTGCAGGATCAGACCGCTTTGCGCATCGACGACATACAGGTAGCCCTTGCCGTCGCCCGGACTGATGTTGTTATGCCCGGAGGTGAAGATCACGACCCAGCGTCCGTCCGAGGGTCGCTTGACGATGATCGGGTTGCCGAATGACAGACCGATATTGCAGTCCTCGCTGAAAGCGCCCGAGTTGGCCTGGGCGTTGGTCAGGCAAGTGGTGCCGGTGCCGCCCTTGATTTCCCACAGTCCCTTGGGGTTGTCCGGGTCGGTGATGTCCAGCGCGTAGTAGCCGCGTCCGCCGGCGTTGAGGCCGGCAACAATTATGGTTTTCCAGTTGGCTACCGAGGTACACGGGCTGGCGGTGGTATGTCCGAGGCAGATATCGCCGATCACCGGTGAACCGTCCACCAGATAGCGGTGATTGGTGCCGTAGTTGTTTTCGGCCAGCCGCTTCATGCTCGAAAACACATGGCTGGGGACGTAGGCCCAGCGTTCCGAACCTTCACCGTTGACGGGGCTGGTATTCAGCGTCCCGGTAAACACGTCGTCACCGGTGGAGGTGGTTCCGATGCCGGCGGTCTGGAAGTACGGATTGTTGTCCGGGTCGGTGGCAAAGGCATGCAGCATGCCATCGTTGGCCGCCGTATACACGGTGCCGATGCGATTGGTGTTCGCTGTCTTGTAGTTGCCGTAAAACGCATCCAGATAGCCGAAAGGCGGCGATTTTACATAGGCTGGCTGGGCGTTGACGATGTCACCCAGCACATGGACGCGGTTGCGGTAGAGATCGCTGGTACCGGTGCCGCCGCTGGTTTCGTCGAGGGTGTTGCCGCGCAGGTAATCCACGAGTGTTTCCGGGGTTGCAGACAGAGCGCGATTGCTGCCGTCGGTGGCCCACAGCACCGCCTGCAGCAATGCGCCGTTGGCTCCGCCGTCCGGATCGAAATGCGTGGTGAGTTCCGATGCAGTCAGCAGGCCGCCGTCATCGCATTGCGGATAGTTGATAGCCGGCGCGTCGGTCCAGCAGAAACTGCGCAGCTTGTTGGCATTCTGGGTGCGGGAAGCGCCGTTGACGGTTATCGTGGCGCCGAGCACGGTGTCCGCTGCATCAAAGGTGTAAAGGCGCCGCGTGGTGAAGTCGCGCCGGTCGAGCAGGGACTGGGCTGACCACAGTTCGGTGGTGGAAACCGTGCCGGTACTCAGGTCTATGGTCCGCGCCTTCAGGTCGCCCGACCATTCAATGGTCTGGTATTGCGCCGTGAATGCGAAGTTGTCGCCGGCCACCGGCTGCAGGTTAGAGGTTGCCGCCGCCGCACCGGCGCCGACCCGGGCCTGTACGGAATTCAGCGTGTCGGCGATACCGTTGGACAACGCCACCGGATCCTGGGCGCTGAAGAACGTGCCGCGGCCGTTGACCGCCGCATGCCACAGGTCATCCAGCGTGGTTTCCGCGCTGGCGGTAGGCACCGGCCACGACTTGGTCCCCTGCTTGATGTCGAAAAAGTCGCCGCTGGTCTGGCTTTCGTAATTCGGGTCGTAAGTCAGCGTGCCGGCGAGACCCATGCCGACCGTGAAGGTGGTCATGTGCTGGTGCGACGCATTGTCTTTTTGCGTGACGGGGACCAGGTCCGGTAGATCGGTGCGCAAATCGGTCTTGTAGTAATACATGGCGGTGTCGGCCAGCGTGTTGCTGGCACCGTTGGCATCGAAGGCGCCGATAGCCTGTGTCGAAAAGCCCGAATTCGAGCCGTCCTGATCACCGACGGCGGTAGTGCCGTTCAGTTTGGTCGGATTGCTGCTGCCGTTCCAGTAACCGTCCGTGGCCAGAATCGCGAAGTTCGGCTGGCAGGATAGCGTGATCGGGCTCGCGCCCATGCTGTTCGGATTCTGGTCGCCGTAGTAACGTCCGGCGCGGGCCAGCGCTTCCCGCAACGGCGTGCCGCCATTGGGGTTGGTCTGGTAGAGCTTGGTATACCACTGGTCTTTATGCTCGCCGACGTTGGTGGTGAAATCGGCAACCGCCAGGTAATCAGCGCTGTTGAAATTAATGGTCTTGTAGCCGACGCGGAAATCGCTGCCCAGACTCAGAAAGGCGCGGCCGATCGAAGTCTTGGCCATCATCATCCGGGTGCGGTAATAGGCGAACCAGTTGGCGAAATTGGTTAATTCTTCTGCGTAAGTACAATTGGTGCTCACGCAATCGGAACGGGCCGGAAACTTGGTGTAGGTCTGTCCCGTCACGATGTTGGTGCGCACGAAGGTGCCGACTTTCTGCCGCGACCAGCCGGCCGCGGCTACGACACCGCTGCCCCCGGTGAAATTCGAGGTCGTATGGTCCAGCGCGCCGGTGGTGCTGCCGCCGCCCAGGGTTACGCCGTTCACGTTGGTCAGGCCAAAGTCGCTCCAGATCAACGGCCAGCCATTGCGCTCGTTGCCGGTGCCGGCGGGCGCGGTAATGATGACGGTGCTGCCGCTGCCGGACGCGATATAGCCGTGGGTACCCGTCAGGCCGTTGATGGCGAGGCGCAGATTGTTGGCCATGACGCTGTTGGAACACCCCGCTCCGCAATACACCCAGGGGCCGATCAGGCTTTCAACCGGTCCGCCCGGTGGTCCGACAGTCAGTCCAGTGACCCGGTCGTTGGTGTTGTTGCCGCTGCCGATGGAGAACGACAGAAATGCCGGCGTGCTGCCGCTAACAGGGGAATTGACCGCAATGGTTGAACCGTCATCGGCGGTGCCGATCGTCGGTGCGTCGATCAGCACATTGCTGCCGCTGCGGGTTGCTGTATAGCCATGCGCGCCTTCATTGGCATTGATTTTATTGACGATTTCCTGGGCCACGGTTTGCCGGTTGGTGCTGGAGTTGGTGCCGACGCTGGTGATCAAGGAAGACGTAAACAAGTTGACCGTGGTCGTGTCCGGCTTGGTGATGGTGATCTGGATGATCGTTTTTCCACCCGAGCCGCCGCTGGTTACCGCGATCGTGCCGACCGATTTTGCGCCGAGACTGCCGAGTGACGACGGATTCACCGTGCCGAGGAATTTGGGGAATCTGAACGTGCTGGTGCGCTTGCGCTGGCAGGTGGTATGCGCGGTGCTGTCGCAGAACCGTACGGGTGCGGGTTTGTCGTAGGTGACGCCGGCGTCCGTGGTCGCGGTTGTCAAGGTTTTGCAGTTCGTCAGCGCGACGTCCGAGCAGAATTCGGTCGGCGTGATCCGGTAATAGTAGGGTGCGCCGAGTTTGTATTTGCGGTTGCCGGAGCCATCGCGACCATAACCGAAGGAGGTGGTCGGATCGGTGTTGTATGTCGGATAGGTGTAGGCGCTGTTGGTCTTGCAATTGGCGGTATCGATGGCGCTGGCGCCGGTGCTGTTGCACCACACCCGGTCCGGGAATTCCGTGGTCAGGCTGAATGTGTTGACCGTGCCCTGCGACTGGCCGGCTTCCCAGTCCGTGCCCGATGCCGTGGTGCTGCTCAGGTTGCCGGTATGCAGCCGCTTGCGTCCGGTGTTGTCGCCTGAAGTGCTGACGTTGTCGGTCGGAACGGACGTCCAGGCCGTGGTGGCCGTGGTGTCCATTTCGCCCTTGGAGGTGCCGTCGTAGTTGACCGCCGGGAAATAGCGGATCTCCGGGTTGTAATACTGGGTGTTGAAATCCGGGGACATCGCCGGCGGGTCGCCGGCGTAACAATCCTGCGGAGTGGCGGTCGGCGGATTGCTGAGATCGCGCGAGTTGAAGCAGTTCACCACCGCGCCGGCATTGCTGTTGCTCGATGCATAGTCGGGTGTGAACTGGCGGGCCATTGATCCGGAGTCGTCGAGGATCATCAGCATGTTCGGTTTAACACTGGTCGCCGGTTGCGCGAGCGGGCCGCTGCTGATGTCGGTAGCTGCACCGAAAGCGGGCAATGCCGCGCCTAGCGTCAGGCCGATGGCGAGCAGCAGGCCGGACAAGCGGGCTGCATTGAATCGGGTATGTTTGTCGTTTGATGCCATTATATTCTCCAAGACCGGTCTCTTCCGGGGTCTAGAACATGGAACTCTGGATATAGCTGAGGGTGTTGCGCGGGCCGTCCACGCGGACGGTGACGCGGTAGAGCGCTGCGGTCGGTACTGAGATTGCATAGGAACCATAGGCTGCCGCCCCTTTGCTGCCGGTAGAGGTGGAGCTGGAGGTGACGCTGGTTTTGACGCAGTTGGAGCTGGAGCCTGTGGGATCGCCGACGTTCTGGCACAAGCGGTGGATCACGTAACGCAGGGTGTAACCGCTAGGCCCGGCGTAAGCGCCGGTCGTGGCTATTGGACCACCGGATGATAGACTGGCGGCCCAGTTAAAAGCGGTCAGGCCCGGGTCGTTGCCCAGCAGGTCGATGCCGGACTGCCAGGTGGCGTAATAGCCGTTTGCCGCCTGGTCCGCAAAAAGGTTCACGCTGGTCGTCAGCAGCCAGTTTCTGGCGGCTTCAAAACCGGTATCGGCGACGTGGGTGGCGGTCTGGCGGAAAGCGAGATTTCCGGAAATCACCGTGCCGGTATCGACGCTGCGCATCAGGGCAATGCCGGCCAGTGTCAT
>JAQBGW010000149.1:0-3420 GCA_032128415.1 Betaproteobacteria bacterium
CGAGAGGATGCCCACGCCCAGGGACTTGCTCAGTATCAGGACGTCGCCCGCCTGCGCGCGGTCATTGCGTTTGACCTTGTCCGGATGCACCAGGCCCAGCACCACCAGACCGTAAATCGGTTCCGGCGTATCAATCGAGTGACCACCGGCAATCGGAATACCGACAGATGCACAGACATCATGGCCACCGGCAATAATGCGCTGCACCGCCGCCGTTGGTATTTTTCCTACGGGAATACCCAGCAGCGCCAGCGCCATGAACGGCTTGCCGCCCATGGCGTACACATCGGATATGGCGTTGGTCGCAGCGATCCGCCCGAAATCATAGGGATCGTCAACGATGGGCATGAAAAAATCCGTAGTCGCCACAATCGCCTGCGTATCATTGATGCGATACACCGCCGCATCATCGCTGGATTCAGTGCCGACCAGCAGATCCTTGAAAGGCTGTGCCGCGGGCGTATTGGCCAAAACTTCGCTCAGCAACGCTGGCGTCAGTTTGCAGCCTCACCCGCCGCCGTGCGAAAACTGGGTCAGGCGTATGGAAACGGGTTCTGTAGGTTTATTCATGATTTACACTATGGTGATGGGAACGACGAAATAACGACGACGAAATGGGCACGCACATGCAGCAGATTATCGTGGCGCAGCAATTGACCGCTGACTATATTTCATGACTGACAGCCCTTTATCGCACGCACATCGCACGCGCCCCACGAGCGCAGTCACCGTAGCACAACTCGATCAGTTTGACGAGATCATCGACGTGCGTTCGGAAAGCGAATTTGCTGAAGACCACATCCCCGGTGCCGTTAATTACCCGGTACTCAATGATGCCGAACGCGCAGCCATCGGCACCATGTACAAACAGGTATCAGCGTTTGACGCCAAGAAAACCGGCGCCGCACTGGTCAGCGCCAACATTGCGCGGCATTTGAATACCCATCTTCGCGATCGCCCGCGGGGCTGGAAGCCGCTGGTGTATTGCTGGCGCGGCGGCGGTCGCAGCAGCGCGCTGGCGCACGTACTCGGCCAGATCGGCTGGCGCGTCGGTCGGTTGGACGGCGGTTACAAGGCTTACCGCCGCGCGGTAATCGATGAATTGCACACCCTGCCAGCCCGACTGGACTGGCGGGTAGTCTGCGGCATGACCGGCACCGGCAAGAGCCGGCTGTTGCGCGCATTGCAGGATCAGGGCGCCCAGGTACTGGATCTCGAAGCGCTGGCGGCACATCGTGGTTCCGTGCTCGGCAATCTGCCGGGAGAACCGCAACCGTCGCAAAAATTGTTTGAGAGTAGCGTGTGGCACGCACTGCGCGGATGCGATCGGTCACAGCCGGTATTCGTTGAATCCGAAAGCAAAAAAATCGGCAAGCTGCGGGTGCCCGAAGCCTTGATTGACGCCATGTGGCAAAGCGCCTGCGTCAGCATTGATGCATCTGTTACCGTACGCGTGGCATTGCTCAAAGACGAATACGCGCATTTTCTTGACGACGCGCAATTGCTCAATACCCAGCTCGATTGTCTGCGTGCGCTGCACGGCAACGCCGTCATCGATGAGTGGCAGCGCCTCGCCCGCACCGGTGCCTGGGACGCGTTGACCGAAGATCTGCTCGTGCGCCACTACGATCCCGCCTATACGCGTGCGATCCATCGCCATTACCCGCGCCTGCCGCAGGCGCAACGATTTACACTGGATGACGACTCGGTCGCCACCATGACAAAACTTGCAGCCGGCGTGGTAGCCGCCACATCCGCGTGAACATCGGTTGCATGGCGCAACGATTTGCGCCAAGATAGGCGCACATTCATTCCAAAAGAATTTGGCAACCCACAGCGTGCTGGATCAGCCTGCACCGGATTTCGAAGTGCCCGCCACCGGGGGCAATACATTCAAGCTGAGCGCCCTGCTCGGCCAGGTGGTGGTGCTCTACTTCTACCCCAAAGACAACACGCCGGGCTGCACCACGGAAGGCCAGCATTTCCGCGACCTGCATTCCCGTTTTTCCGCGGCCAGCTGCGTGGTGTGCGGCATCTCGCGCGATAGTCTGAAATCTCACGAAAATTTCAAAACCAAGATGAGCTTTCCCTTTGACTTGCTGAGCGACTCCGACGAGATTGCCTGCAAGTTATTCGACGTCATCAAAATGAAAAACATGTACGGCAAAAAAGTGCGCGGTATTGAACGCAGCACTTTCGTTATTGACCGCCAGGGCATCGTTCGCCGCGAGTGGCGCGGCATCAAGGTGCCGGGCCACGTACAGGAGGTGCTGGAATTCGCAGAATCCATCGCCTGACCTCCTGCAGCCACGTTTTCCATCCACCATCCAGACCGCCAGGAGGCTCATGATTCAACGCAAGGTCGTGTCCACGCCGTCCGTAGTATCCCGTCTGCCCGCGACAACCAAGCTGTTTGTGCTGGACACCAACGTGCTGATGCACGATCCGACCAGTCTGTTCCGATTTGAGGAACACGACCTGTTCATTCCAATGGCCACGCTCGAGGAACTCGACAGCAACAAAAAGGGCATGTCGGAAGTCTCTCGCAACGCGCGTCAGACCAGCCGTTACCTCGACGAGCTGATTGGCGCGGTATCAGGAGACATAATCGAGGGCATCCCGTTGGATACGCACGTCGATAAATCCGCCAAAGGCCGGATTTTCCTGCAGACCGAAGCCATCAATGGCAATTTGCCGGCAAGCCTGCCCAGCGGCAAGGCCGACAACCAGATCATCGGCGTGGTCAAGCATCTGCAGGAGCAGCATGCCAAACGCCAGGTCATCCTGGTGTCCAAAGACATCAACATGCGCATCAAGGCGCGCGCGCTGGGATTGGCCGCAGAGGATTACTTCAATGACAAGGTTCTCGAAGACACTGACCTGCTCTACACCGGAATCGCCACGCTGCCTGCCGATTTCTGGGATACCCACGGTAAAAAAATGGAATCCTGGCAGCAGGCCGGACATACCTACTACCGTGTGCATGGCCCGTTATGCGCAAACTTTCTGATTAATCAGTTTGTTTTTTTCGAAGGTGACAAACCTTTTCAGGCGCAGATAAGCGAAGTCAGCGGGAAAACGGCCATCCTGAAAATGCTGAAAGACCACACCCACCAGCGTAACAATGTCTGGGGCATCATCGCGCGCAATCAGGAGCAAAATTTCGCGCTGAACGCGTTGCTGAATCCCGACATCGATTTCATCACCCTGCTCGGTCAGGCCGGTAGCGGTAAAACCCTGCTCACCCTTGCCGCAGGCCTTGCGCAGACGCTGGATGAAAAATTGTTTTCAGAAATCATTGTCACCCGCGTCACCGTGCCGGTAGGGGAAGACATCGGCTTCTGCCCGGCACCGAAGAAGAAAAAATGAATCCGTGGATGGGCGCGCTGGAAGATAACCTTGATGTGCTCAACAAGACCG
>JAQBGW010000150.1:0-4034 GCA_032128415.1 Betaproteobacteria bacterium
CAGGATGTGCTGCAGCGGAAAATCGCCGTGGAAAATCCTTCGCATTATCTGAAGCTCGACGGCCATGAATGGAGCGAAATCGATTTCCTGCGCGAACTCGTGCACCGCACCGGCTGCGGTCTGCTGCTGGATGTGAACAACGTGTACGTCAGCGCCTGCAACCTGGGTTACTCCGCTGAACAATATATCGACGCATTCCCCGGCGAATCGGTGCTGGAAATACACCTCGCCGGCCACATGCCGGATCCCCGACTCGGCAACGCACTGTTGATCGATTCACACGATGCGCCGGTTGCCGCGGAAGTATGGGCGCTGTATGAACGGCTGATCAGCCGCATCGGTCCGCGTCCGACTCTGATCGAGCGCGATGACAATCTGCCCGCTTACGACGAACTGCTCGCCGAGCGCGAACGTGCTGCGGCCGTGCTGCGCATGCCGCTGGCGGAGGCCGCATGATGACTGCGCCACTGCCGGGTACGCTGGCGCGCTTTCAGGATAGCTTTGCGCAGGCCTTGCTCGATACTTTGCCCCCCTCGAACGCCGACATCGCAGCACTCACGGCACAGCCCGCGTTCACGGTGTACCGCAATACAGTGATGAAAGGCTGCGTCGACGCGCTGCAGGCCAATTACCCGGCTGTCACCCGGCTGGTGGGTGAAGAATGGATACGCGCTGCAGCAGTGATTTATGTGCGCGAGGCCCTGCCGCAACTGCCCATGCTGGTGGACTACGGCGCGGGCTTTGCCGATTTTCTGGCGCGATTTGAACCCGCAGCCGAACTGCCCTACCTGCCCGGCGTAGCCCGGCTCGATCGCTGCTGGACGGAAATCCATACAGCCCGCGATGAACCCCTGCTCGACAGCGCCGCCATCGCCACGCTCGCTGCCAGCAATTTCTACCGGACACGCCTGCAGCCGCAGGCGGCCGCACGCTGGGCCTGGTTTGCGGAAGCGCCGGTTTTTACGATCTGGTCGCGCAATCGCAGTGAAGACCCTGTCGATACCGAACTCGAATGGCAGCCGGAAGGCGCGTTGCTGACCCGACCGCACGGTGCCGTGCAATGGGTCGCACTCGACCATGCCGGCTGCGCGTTTCTCGATGCCTGCGCTGCCGGCGACACCATCACCGCTGCCGTGCAGGCGGCACTGGAAGTGCAACAGAACACCGATATTGCGCGACTGATGACGACATTACTCGAAGCCGGCGCATTCACCCGGCTCCATGAAAACCACACATCCCTTACGGAGAAACAAACATGATGACCGGCGCCACGACTGATACACACAACGGCCTGCGCGGCACCTGGAATCGCTGCGCCGCCGCCGCGGAAAGCCTGATCAGCCACAACGTGCTGGCGCTGACCATGCGCATTGCGGTCGCGGCGATTTTCTTTTTCTCGGCGCGCACCAAGGTCGAGGGACTGCTCACCATCAAGGACAGCACCTTCTTTCTGTTCGCTGATGAATACAAAGTACCGCTGTTGCCGCCGGAGTTTGCCGCGCACATGGCGACTTATGCCGAACATCTGTTTCCGATTCTGCTGGTGCTCGGCCTGTGTACCCGGCTCTCGGCGCTGGCGCTGCTAGGCATGACTGCGGTGATCCAGATTTTTGTTTATCCCGATGCGTGGCCCACGCACCTGAGTTGGACGGCACTGATGTTGTATTTGATCGGACGCGGCGCCGGCGCGTGGTCGGCAGATCACCGCATAGGAATTAAATAAACCAATAAAATCAATTGGTTAAATACTGTATTCTGGGATGAGCCCCGCCGCATGTCGCCAACCAACGCCGTAATCCGGTAAGGTTAGCCGGTGCGTTGCGACTCATTCCATAAGCAACAATCTAGAGGAGCCATCATGAAACGCCGCGGATTTTTACAAGGTTTGACCCTCATCGCGCTGGGATCATCACTGATCAAGACGGCCATGGCCGCGAAAGTCAGCACCATGAAGGAGATCGAAGCACTGCGAAAGAACTGGCGGACGCTGCTGGCAAAAAATTTCAAGGCGCCGGCGCCGACAGAACCATTGCAACTGCCCAAAGACGAATGGCGCAAACGCCTGAACCCGGCGCAATATAACGTGCTGCGCGAGGAAGGCACCGAACGCCCGGGCACCAGCCCGCTCAATGCCGAGAAGCGCGCCGGAATTTTCGCCTGCGCCGGCTGCGACCTGCCGGTGTTCACTTCGGAAATGAAATACGAATCCGGCACCGGCTGGCCGAGCTTTTTCACCACCATCCCCGGCGCATTCGCCACCAAAAAAGATTATGGCCTGTTCCTGCCGCGCGTCGAATACCACTGCGTGCGCTGCGGCGGACATCACGGCCACATATTTGACGACGGCCCGCAACCGACCCGCCAGCGCTGGTGCAACAATGGTGTGGCACTGAAATTCATACCGCAACAGGCTTAGAGCGCTGAGTGGCACCTGCACCCGGTACCTTAACGTAACCGTAATCCACGAAGTGAACGGCTAGCTCCCGCCGCAGGCAATTGCGCTACACTGCGCGCAGGAGCCTGCAAACCTTGTCAGTAACGCCTTGTCAGTTGCGACTTGCCCGCGGCGGCGATATCCAGGAAATCGCCGTCATGTCGCGTTGTCTGATCGAAGTAGGATTGCGCGGCTGGGCCTGGCATCCGATCCGCGTCGCGCGCGCACTGCGGTCCCGAGAGACCTGCGTGCTGGTCGCCGAAACCAATAATCGCCTTTCCGGATTCGCGATCACCGAGTTCGGCGACACCAAGGCGCATCTGTCACTGCTGGCGGTGAAGCCCGCATATCAACGCCGCGGTATCGGGCTCGCCATGATCGACTGGCTCCTCGAATCGGCGCTAACCGCCGGCATCAAACACATCGACGTCGAGATGCGCGCCAATAATTTTGCAGCGCGCAGTTTTTACGAAACGCTGGGCTTCACGCAAACCCATTACATCGCCGGTTATTACCAGACGATAGAGGCGGCGATCCGCATGCGCCGCAGTCTGCGCCAGCAGGCTGCAGTGCAAGTTTCACAAAAATTCATTTAAAAACATAAAGTTATGACATGATTACCGGCATCAAGGCGTTGGCCTTCGATACCTTCGGCACTGTTGTCGATTGGCGCACCAGCATCATCAACGACCTCTCGGGGTTCGGCCGCACGCGAGGGATTGATGTGGACTGGACAGCCTTCGTCGATGAATGGAAAGGCGCCTACAAGCCGGGTATGGATGCGGTGCGCAAGGGCACCTGGCCGTGGACCACCGTCGACGGTATATACCGCAAAGCGCTCGAGACGATGGCACCGCGCTACGGGCTCGACCAACTCGATACCGAGGCGCGGCACCACATCAACCGCGTCTGGCACCGGCTGCTGCCGTGGCCCGATGTCGTGCCGGGCCTCACGCGCCTGAAGAAAAAATTCCTGATCTCCCCGCTGTCCAACGGCGATGTCAGTTGCCTCGCCAACATGGCCAAACTGGGCGGCCTGCCGTGGGATGTGATTTTGTGCGCGGAAGTGTTCGAGCACTACAAGCCCGATGCGGAAGTCTACCTCGGCGCCATCCGCCTGCTGGGCTGCGCTCCGCACGAGGTGATGATGGTTGCCGCTCACAACTACGATCTGCGCGCCGCGCGCAGCCACGGCATGCGCACCGCCTTCGTCGCCCGCCCGACTGAATACGGGCCGGGACAGAAGACCGATCTCACCGCCATGGACCCATGGGATATTATCGCCACCGATTTCGGCGAACTGGCTGTAGCACTCGGTGCATGACTACACTTCCGGGAACGGGAAACATGTGACCTATTGTCGACCATGTTGTGCCAGCGCCCAGGCGACATGTTCACGCACCAGCGCCGAGGGGTGGTCGGCCCTGCCCTGCAACGCGGCAATTACAACCGGAGTTGACGTCGCATTTCCCAGCCCCACCGCCAGATTGCGCAACCAGCGCTCATAACCGATGCGGCGGATAGCGCTGCCGGCAAGCTTTTCGTTGAACTCGCTCTCGCTCCACGCAAACAGTTCCACCATCGTTGCATTGTCCAATCC
>JAQBGW010000151.1:0-2954 GCA_032128415.1 Betaproteobacteria bacterium
TCCGGTGAGTTCGGCGGCAAAATGATAGCCGTTGAAAAACGTGCGCACGAACAGGCCGGGGCAGCCGTTTAATCTGAGTTCGCCGAAACAGATCCAGGAAATTCTGTTCGACAAGCAGGGCCTGGAACCGTTCAAGAAAACGCCCAAGGGTGCGCCGTCCACGGACGAAGAGTCTCTGGCCGAACTGGCCGATCATCCGCTGCCGAAGCTGATTCTCGAATACCGCGGTCTCGCCAAGTTAAAATTAACTTATACCGATAAGTTGCCGGGTATGGTTAACCGCAACACTGGCCGTGTGCATACCAGTTACGGCCAGGCGACTGCGGTCACCGGGCGGCTCGCCAGCAGTGATCCCAATCTGCAGAACATCCCCATACGCACGGCTGAGGGCCGGCGCATCCGCGAAGCCTTTATTGCATCCCCAGGCAGCGTGATTGTTTCGGCAGACTATTCACAGATCGAACTGCGCATCATGGCGCATATCTCGCGCGATGAAAGTCTGCTCAAGGCGTTTGCGGCGGGCGAGGACGTGCATCGCGCGACTGCAGCGGAAATTTTCGGCATCGATCCGAAAACAGTGGACAACGAGCAGCGGCGTTACGCCAAGGTCATCAACTTCGGACTGATCTATGGCATGTCGGCATTTGGCCTCGCGCGACAACTGAATATCGAGCGCGCTGCAGCACAGCAGTATATGGATCGTTACTTCCAGCGTTATCCGGGCGTGGCCGAATACATGCGCGTGACGCGCGAGCAGGCACACCAGCAGGGCTATGTCGAAACCGTATTCGGGCGCAGGCTGTGGCTGCCGGAAATCCGCAGCAGCAACGGCAATCGTCGTCAGGGCGCGGAACGGGCAGCGATCAATGCACCCATGCAGGGTACTGCGGCTGACCTGATCAAACTGGCGATGATCGCGGTCCAGCAATGGCTGGTCGCGGAAAAATTCGAATCCAAGCTGATCATGCAGGTGCATGATGAACTGGTACTCGAAGTGCCGGATGCTGAACTGGACCGGGTAAAAACCGGGCTGGCGCGGCTGATGACCGGCGTGGCCGATCTTGCAGTACCGCTGCTGGTCGAGGTCGGCGCCGGGCCGAACTGGGATAAAGCGCACTGAGCGTGCAGTAATCATGGACCCACTCCACTCCGCCGTTCCCGGGATTCAGTGGCCCGCAATTGCTGAAGGGCGAGGCGCGCAATTGCTTGCTCTGCTATGGCAGTTTGCGCAGTCGGAGTGCTGGTCAGCGGATCGGTTGCTCAAACATCAAATGCAGCAACTGACGCAAGCGGCCATGCATGCTGCACGCACGGTGCCGTTTTATCGTGAACGCCTTGCTGCGCTGCGTGACAACGGTGATCGCTCGTTGACGCTCGAAGAATGGCGCCAATTGCCGCTGCTGACTCGGCGGGATATTCAGGATGCCGGCACGGGGTTACGCAGCAATGCAATTCCTCCACAGTTTGGCGGTGTGCGGGAAAGCCATACTTCGGGTGCCACAGGCCAGCCTGTTGTGGTGTTACGTACGGCCGTTGATGACCTGATCTGGCAGGCGAACGCATTACGCGATCACTTATGGCATCAGCGCGACCAATCGCTAACGCTGGCAGCTATTCGCTACATTGCGCCGGGCGTTGTAATCCCGGCAGATGGTAAGGTGGTTGCCGGATGGGGACCGGCTTCTGATGCCGTGCGGGTTACTGGAAATTCGGCGCTGCTCAGCATTACTTCCGATATTGAGGCGCAGGCCGGGTGGCTCATAAAAGTCGCTCCCGGTTATTTGCTGACCTACCCGAGCAATCTTGCTGCATTGTTGCGGTATTTTTCCGCGCGGGGTGAACGGTTGCCGGGTTTGCGCGCAGTGCTGACTGTTTCGGAGGGCGTGCCTGTTGCGCTACGCGATGAATGTCGCGAGACATTGGGCGTTAACATCGAGGATGTCTACAGTTCACAGGAGCTGGGCTACATTGCGCTGCAGTGTCCTGTCAGCGGGCAGTACCACGTGATGGCGGAAAACACACTGGTCGAAGTGCTCGATGCGGCGGGCAATCAGTGTGCGGCGGGCGAGACAGGCCGCCTCGTCATCAGCAGCCTGCATAATTTCGCCACACCGCTGATTCGTTATGAACTGCGCGACTATGCAACCGTTGGTGAACCTTGTGCCTGCGGGCGCACGTTGCCCACGCTCGTGCGCATTGTCGGGCGCGAGCGCAATATGGTGCGATTGCCCGACGGAACCACTCATTGGCCTGTGCTCGGATTTCACCGGTTCCGCGCTGTTGCGCCGGTGCGCCAGTTCCAGATGGTCCAGCATTCCCTGAATGCGGTGGAAGTCCGTCTCGTCTGTGATCGCGTGCTCACCGCAGCAGAGGAAGAAAGACTCGACGAAATCATCTGTGCCGCGCTGGGTTATCCCTTCGAACTGGACTTTACGTATTACGAACGTGATCTGCCTCGTGCACAGAACGGCAAGTTCGAGGAATTCGTCTGCGCAGTTGCTTAGCTGCGGCAATCAGCCCAGTGCGCCAAATTTTTTGACGATATTGCTTGCCGTGCCCACCGAATGGTGCGGAAGGATTTTTCCTGTTCAGCGATCATCAGATACAGGCCGTCGAGCGCTTTGCGTGTGACGTAGCTTTCGATCGACGCGTCATCTTGACGTTGGCGAAATAGCCGTTTTCCACGCTCAGCAACTTCACCGCTGCGCCGGATCCATCGGTCAGCGCTTGCCGCAAACCGCTGACGGCGTCGGAGATGTCGGCAATGCCCGCGGCAGCCGGCAGGCTGAACAAAGGCATGATGACAACGGAGAGCAGAACTCCGAGAATACCCGTCATGTCGGTAACCCCTTGTTCAAGGTCGGTCGCATGTTGAAGCAGCGCAAGCTTATTCTCGCCGCGGTTGCGGCAGCGGTGCTAGCGATTGCTACGACGGCGCTGCTGACAGCAGGAAC
>JAQBGW010000152.1:0-8625 GCA_032128415.1 Betaproteobacteria bacterium
GTCGGCGGTAATTCCATCGGCAGCCAGAGTGAATTCTACGAACGGCTATGGGGCAGTGGTGCGGCGGGCGGTGACGTCACGCTGCACATCGTGCGCGATAAGGTGGTCAAGCATCTGATTGTGCAGACCGGCGACCGGCTGGCCTATCTGAAGCCGTGGCGTGTCAATTGAAAACAGAGTGCTGCGGGCTTGGCGTTGTATCTTTTTTGTGACTGGTATAGTGGCCGCACCTCAGGGATTGCCGGGAATGTGAAACCATGAAAGTCGGATTGTTTGTCACGTGTCTTGTCGATCTCATGCGACCGCGCATCGGCTTCGCGGCATTGGAATTGTTAAAAGACGCGGGCTGTGAAGTCGTGGTGCCGGAGGCGCAGACTTGTTGCGGGCAACCGGGTTACAACTCCGGCGAGCGCGCATCCGCTGTCGCGCTCGCACGAAAAATCGCCCGCGAATTTGCTGATTGCGAATATGTGGTGGTGCCTTCGGGTTCCTGCGCCGGCATGATGCGCACGCATTATCCCGACCTGCTGAAGGACGTGCCGGAAGGTGAACGCGCTGCGCTCACTGCGCTGGCGGGTCGCACGCATGAACTAACCGACTTTCTGGCCAACGTCATGCACTATAAGGCAAAGTCAAAAACATCAATAAAATCAATAACTTATCACGACTCCTGCGCCGGACTGCGCGAGCTTGGTATTAAGCAGCAACCACGCGCACTACTGGCGCAGGTCGAAGGCGTTGAGTTGCGCGAGATGAACGAATGCGAACAGTGTTGCGGTTTTGGCGGCACCTTCGCCATCAAGTTCGGCGAAATCTCTGCGCACATCGCCGAGCGCAAATGCGAGAACATCGCGGCCAGCGGTGCTGATGCCGTGGTGTTGGGTGATCTCGGTTGCATGCTCAACATCGAAGGGCGGCTGCGCCGTCGCGGTGATGCGAAGACGCAGGTGCTGCATGTGGCGGAAGTGCTGGCGGGAAAAATATCTGATTAAGTAGCAACGTGCATGACGCTCGCGAGATATTCTGGGGGGCGTTCATCAGGCCTCGACCTGCACCATGCCGTTGGCGACGCGCGCCGGAAACACCTCGACTTTCACCTCGGCATCCTCGACGCATTGCCCGGTGGCGAGGCTGAAGTGCTGCTTGTACACCGGTGAGGCTACGACCAATTCGCCCTTGAGGTCGCCGACGATGCCGCGTGACAGCACGTTGGCTTTTGAAAACGGGTCGTGGTTGGCAGTCGCGTAGATGCGGTCATCGTCGATGCGGAACACCGCCACCTGGGAGTCATTACGTACCAGATGCTGACCGGTAATCTGCCCTATGGTGCCCAGGTCGCAAAATCCAGAACCAAAGCCACACAAAACAGGCTGACGTATCGTTCCCTGCTCGATGACGAGCGTGAAATCCCGGCCTGGATCGATGGTGTCATCCGGAAGGCTGTCCATCCGAATCCAAACAAGCGTTACGTGGAGTTCTCCGAATTCATGTATGACCTGCGCCATCCGAACAAGGCGTTTCTGAACAAGACCCGGCCGCCGCTGCTGGAGCGTAATCCGGTGCTGTTCTGGAAAAGCGTGTCCCTGATACTGTTCATTGTGGTTGTATTGTTGTTGGCCAGGTGAGGCCGCGCCTCAGCGCCTTGCTGATTCGCGGTGCTCGGTGGTGGGCGATATACTAGGCCCCATGCAAATCACTTCCATGCATTTCAAGGCGCGCGTCGGCGAAAAGCTGGCTGACGTCCGGCTGCAGGGCGCACTGAAAAAACTGCAGGGTAATTTCGTCAAAGGGCGGGCCGATCGGGTCGCCGAGCTCGACAATTTTCAGGACATACGCGACTCGGCCGCAGAAATCCGTGATCGTGCGCTGGCGCACCTCGACGTTTATCTGGAAACCTTCGAGCGCAACGCCACCGCTCGCGGCACCGTAGTGCACTGGGCGGAAACCCACGAAGACGTCAACCGCATCGTCAACGAGATAGCTCTACAGCACGGCGTGCGCAAGGTGATCAAGTCGAAATCGATGGTTACCGAGGAGTGCGGGGTCAACGACGCGCTGATTGCCGCCGGCATCGAGGTCGTCGAAACCGATCTCGGCGAGTACATCCTGCAACTGGCCAACGAGCCGCCGTCGCACATTGTTGCCCCGGTGGTGCACAAAACGCGGGAAGAGATATCAGACCTGTTTGCCGAAAAACACAAAGCGCCGCGACTGACAGATATTCCAGCGCTGTGCCGCGAGGCGCGCGAAAAGCTCAGACCTCATTTCCTGTCGGCAGATATGGGTATTTCCGGCGCCAATTTCATCATTGCCGAGACCGGTTCGACGCTGATCGTTACCAACGAGGGTAACGGGCGCATGGTGACCACGCTGCCCCGCGTGCATGTGGCGATCACCGGCATCGAGAAAGTGGTGGCCACGCTGGAGGATGTAACCACGCTGCTGCGCCTGTTGCCGCGCCACGGTACCGGGCAGAGCATCACCAATTACATTTCAGTGACCACCGGTCCGCGCCGGCCAGGTGATCTTGATGGCCCCGAGCATTTTCATGTGATTCTGGTTGATGCCGGGCGCACCAAATTAATTGGCGGTGACATGCAGGAAATGCTGCGTTGCATCCGCTGCGGTGCATGCATGAATCATTGCCCGGTGTATCAGAGCGTGGGCGGACACGCCTATGGCTGGGTCTATCCGGGACCGATGGGCTCGATCCTGACGCCGACGTATATCGGGATGGAAAATGCGCGCGATTTACCCAATGCGTCGACATTATGTAACCAATGCGGCGTCGCCTGCCCGGTGAAGATTCCGCTGCCCGATCTGCTGCGCAAGTTGCGCGAACGACAGTTCGAACAGGGGCTGAAGCCCTGGCATGAGGTTGCGGCGCTGAAATTGTGGGGCTGGCTCGCGCAGCGGCCAGTATTGTATGCATGGGCGACGCGCATCAAAGTGCGTGCGCTGAAAGCCATGGCCGGGGAAAATGGCATGATCCGCAGCCTGCCGTTCGGTGGTGGCTGGACGGATCGGCGTGATTTTCCGGCGCCCGAGGGCAGAACGTTTCGTGAGTTATATCAAGCCGGCAAGAAATCCGGCGCATAGCTGAGGTGTGAGGAAAATATGAATAAACCGTCAGATATCAACACCGTTGCCACTATCCCGCTGTGGATCGATGGCAAAGCGCAGCCAGCGACCACTACCCGCACTGCGGGCGTTACCAATCCGGCGACCGGAAAAGTGACTCGCCATGTGCCGCTGGCCAACGCGCGCGATATCGATGCCGCCGTTGCTTCGGCGCAGCGCGCATTTCCGGCGTGGCGTGATACGCCGCCGCTGCGCCGCGCGCGCATCCTGATGCGTTACCGTGAGCTGCTGGACGCGCATCGGGATGAGCTGGCGCGGCTGGTCACCGATGAGCATGGCAAGACGCTGCCCGATGCCGCGGGGTCGGTGCAGCGCGGCATCGAAGTCGTCGAATTTGCGATGGGCATTCCACACCTGCTGAAGGGTGAACACAGTGAAGATGTGGGCACCGGCGTGGATACCCACTCGCTCCGGCAGCCGCTGGGTGTGTGTGCAGGCATTACGCCGTTTAATTTCCCGGTGATGGTACCGCTGTGGATGTATCCGGTGGCCATAGCCTGCGGCAATACATTTGTGTTGAAACCCTCCGAGAAAGTGCCCTCGGCGTCGATGCGCATGGCGGAGTTGTTCACGGAGGCGGGGCTGCCCGACGGCGTATTCAATGTGGTGCACGGTGACAAGGAAGCCGTGGATGCGTTGTTGCATCACCCGAATGTAAAGGCTGTGTCATTCGTTGGGTCGACGCCGATTGCAAAATATATTTATGAAACCTGCGCGAAAGAAGGCAAGCGAGTGCAGGCGCTGGGTGGCGCGAAGAATCATGCGGTGATACTGGCCGATGCGGACCTCGATTTTGCTGCCGATGGATTGATAGGCGCGGCCTATGGTTCTGCGGGTGAACGCTGTATGGCGATCTCCGCCGTGGTTGCGGTTGAAAGTATTGCCGATCAGCTGGTGGAGAAGCTGAAGGCTGCCGCGGGCAAGCTGAAGATCGGTGCCGGCAACGAGAAGACCGCGGACATGGGGCCGTTGATCAGTCGCGTGCATCGCGACAAGGTGGCGGGCTATGTGGATCAGGGCGTTGCGCAAGGTGCGAAACTGGTGCTCGACGGTCGCAATCTCAAAGTGCCGGGGCATGAAGACGGGTTTTTCATCGGCGCATCGTTGTTCGACCATGTGCGCACCGACATGTCGATATACAAGGAAGAAATTTTCGGGCCAGTGTTGATCGTGCTGCGGGTGAAATCGCTGGATGAGGCGATTGCCATGATCAATGCCAATCCTTACGCCAATGGCACAGCGGTGTTTACCCGCAGCGGGGGTGCTGCGCGGCGTTTCGAACGCGAGATCGAGGTTGGCATGGTCGGCATCAATGTGCCGATTCCGGTGCCGATTGCGTATTACTCGTTTGGCGGCTGGCGCAATTCATTATTTGGCGATCAGCATGTGCATGGCCCGGAGGGCGTGCGCTTCTATACCCGTGGCAAGGTGGTCACTACGCGCTGGCCGAATGATAAGGCCGTGACCAGTGGTTTCAACATGCCGACACTGGGCTAGGACTGGGTGATGGCAGCACGCGAGAACATACTGACCCGCATTCGCACCCGTCAGGGCAAGGCGCCGGTTACAGTGCCGGCTGCTGAGCATGAGATGGTTGCGCAATACATTGCGGCGCATCCGCAGGGGCCGCGGCCGCAGGTGGATGCCGACGTGGTGGCGCGCTTTCGCGACCGCGCGCTGAATCTGATGACCACCATCGACGAAGTACAGGCTGCTGCGGATATCCCGGCTGCAGTGGCGCGTTATCTGCGCGAACTGAACCTGCAGCCCGTTGCCGTGTGCTGGCCGGAACTGGCTGCACTGGACTGGACCGCACAGGGACTGCGGGTGGATGCGCGTGCTGCACGTGGCGACGATCTGGTCGGCATCACCGGTGCGTTTTGCGCGATTGCCGAAACCGGCACGCTGATGATGTGTTCGGGTGCAGATACGCCGCCTGCCGCGAGCCTGTTGCCGGAAACCCATATTGCCGTCGTCTCGCGCAGCCGTATCGTCACCGGCATGGAAGATGCGTGGGCGTTGCTGCGAGCGGAGTACGGCGCAATGCCGCGGGCGGTAAATTTCATTTCAGGACCTTCACGCACAGCGGATATCGAGCAGACCGTCACGCTGGGTGCGCACGGACCCTACCGCGTGCATATCCTGCTACTTCCATAAAATAATGTGTTAAATCAACAGGTTATATATTTTCAGAGGCGGTGGGGCGCTACGCTGCCTGGTCCGATTGCAACTCGCGGCGAACATCCGCCGACGCAGTGTGTCCAAGCGAAATGAGCAATTTCCGGTTTTGGCGCGCAGCACTGTGGATGAGCATGACATGCGCCGCACTCGCCGCTGCAGCAGCTGGTGCGCCCAGTGCGTCCGTTGTGACCGGACCGGTGATCGTGCTCTCGCTCAATGGCGCGGTGAGTCCGGCCACTGCTGATTACGCGGTGCGCGGCATACGTAATGCGACAGAGCGCAACGCGTCGCTGATCGTGCTCAAGATGGATACGCCCGGCGGCCTTGATACGGCCATGCGCAGCATCATCAAGGAAATTCTGGCGTCCCCGATTCCAGTGGCTACGTACGTTGCGCCGAGTGGCGCACGCGCGGCAAGCGCCGGCACCTACATTCTGTACGCCAGTCATGTCGCCGCCATGGCACCGGGCACTAATCTGGGTGCCGCGACGCCGATAGCGATCGGCTTACCCAGCCCGTCTGCGCCGAAACCCACTGCCACCGAAGACCAAGAGGAGAGGAAGGCGGGGGGCGGCAAGGCGAAAAAAACGCCGGCACCACCACCGGAAGACACGATGAAGGCCAAGATGGTCAATGATGCGGCCGCCTACATCCGCGGACTGGCGCAACTGCGCGGGCGCAATGCCGAGTGGGCGGAGCGGGCAGTGCGCGAAGCGGTCAGCCTGTCCGCAGAAGAGGCGTTGCAGAGCAAAGTGATCGATGTAGTGGCGCAGGATGTGCCCGCGCTGCTGAAAAAAATTGATGGCCGCAAGGTTACCGTGCAGGGTGTCGAGCGTACGCTGACGACCGCGCAGGCTGAAACCATCGTGCTGGATCCGGATTGGCGCAGTGAACTGCTGGCGGTGATTGCCAATCCCGGAATGGCGCTGATCCTGATGATGATCGGCATATACGGTTTGATCTTCGAATTTTCCACTCCGGGATCTGTCGGGCCGGGTGTGGTTGGCGCGATTTGCCTGTTGCTGGCGGCATTCGCCTTCCAGTTGCTGCCCATCAATTACACCGGACTGGGACTGATCCTGCTGGGGGTGGCATTTATCGTCGCGGAAGCGTTTTTACCGAGTTTTGGCATTCTGGGCATCGGCGGTGCGGTGGCGCTGACCATTGGTGCAATCGTGCTGTTTGATGGCGATACCTCCGGATCCTATGCATTGCCGCTGCCTTTCGTCGTCACGCTGGGCGTGGTCAGTTCCGGCCTGGTGTTTGCGACAGTGGCATTTGCGCTGCGGGCACGCAAACGCCCCGTGGTGAGCGGTAGCGAAGAACTGATTGGATCTCATGGCATTGCGCTGGATGATTTTGAAAAAGAAGGCTGGGTGCGTGTGTCCGGTGAACGCTGGCATGCTGTCAGCATGGATCCGGTGCGGCGCGGCCAGTCATTGCGGGTGAAATCCCGAGCGGGCCTGACGCTGGTCGTCGAGCCCGATAACCAAGGAGGTAACAGCAAATGATCTGGGAATTTGGTTACGCGGGTTTAGCGGTTGCGCTGCTGGTTTTGGTCGCGTCGGCGCTGCGCATTCTGCGCGAATATGAGCGCGGTGTCGTTTTCATGCTGGGGCGTTTCTGGAACGTAAAGGGTCCGGGTCTCATCGTCATCATTCCCGGAATCCAGCAAATGGTGCGAGTGGATCTGCGCACCGTGGTGATGGATGTGCCCAGCCAGGATGTCATTTCACGCGATAACGTTTCGGTCAAGGTCAATGCGGTGGTGTATTTCCGTGTAATCGACCCGGAGAAAGCGATCATCCAGGTCGTCAATTTCTTCGAAGCGACCAGTCAGCTGGCGCAGACCACGCTGCGCGCGGTCCTGGGCAAACATGAACTCGACGAGATGCTGGCTGAACGTGACAAGCTCAACATCGACATCCAGAAGAGCCTGGATGCGCAGACCGATGCCTGGGGTATCAAGGTCGCGACCGTGGAAATCAAACACGTCGATATCGACCCGTCGATGGTGCGGGCGATCGCCCAGCAGGCCGAGGCGGAGCGCACGCGGCGCGCCAAAATAATTCATGCCGAGGGTGAACTGCAGGCTGCGGAAAAACTGCTGCAGGCGGCGCAGATGCTGTCGCGGCAGCCCGAAGCGATGCAGTTACGTTACCTGCAGACGCTGGGTGCCATTGCCGGAGACAAAAGTTCAACTATTGTATTTCCGGTGCCGATAGATCTGCTGGGCACCTTGCTGGGGCAGCGGCAGAAGACAACCGATTCCACGAACTGACCAGTGCTACCGTTGTCCGGGATGGCAGACGCCAAACCCGTTGGGGTCTAGTGAAACAGGTTGAACTGGACGATATAGGCAATGGCGCCGGCGAAATAGCCCACCAATGCCAATCCGCTGATTTTGCGGATGTACCAGAAGAAGTCGATTTTTTCCAATCCCATTGCAGCAACGCCGGCCGCTGAACCGATGATCAGGATGGAGCCGCCTGTCCCGGCGCAATAGGCCAGGAATTCCCACAAGAAGCTGTCGGCGGGATATTGGCTGAGGCTGTACATGCCCATGGACGCAGCTACCAGAGGAACGTTATCGACGATGGCGCTCAGTATCCCGATGAGTATGACGATCACGTCCTGACGACCCACGGTGGCATCGAGCCACTGCGCCAGGCCTGAAAGTATGTGGGTGTGCTCCAGCGATGCGACCGCGAGCAATATGCCGATGAAAAAAGTGATGGAACTCATGTCGATGCGCGACAGGGCGTGCGCCAGTGTGAGGTGCTCCTTTTCATCATCATCCTTTTCCTTGTGGAGCAGATCACCCACCAGCCAGAGCAATCCCAATCCGAAAAGAATGCCCATGAACGGCGGCAGATTGGTTATGGTCTTGAACGCAGGAACTGCGATCAGCACGCCCACACCCATGAAAAACATGGTATTGCGTTCGAGGGTCGTCGTGGGCAGTTGATCGGAGTCGCCGCCGCCGGCAGGGGCGATGACCTGCTTGCCGCGTAGCACATAACTGGTGATGCAGAGCGGGATGAGCAGGTTGATGATCGAAGGCACGATGACGGAGATGATGATATTCAGGGCGGTGATTTGACCGCCGATCCACAGCATCGTCGTGGTGACGTCACCGATCGGCGACCAGGCGCCGCCGGCATTGGCTGAAATGACGATCATTCCGGCAAAAAACAACCGGTCGTCGCGTTTATCCAGGAGTTTTTTCATCAGGGAGATCATCACGATGGTAGTCGTGAGGTTGTCCAGGATTGCGCTCAGGATAAAGGTCACAAAACCGAC
>JAQBGW010000153.1:0-7445 GCA_032128415.1 Betaproteobacteria bacterium
CGGAGCGACACAGATGGAATGGGAAGCGCGCCGGACGAGTCCCCACACCCGGGTTCTCGTCGAAGTATTCCTTGAAGAAAGACAGTAAGTGCTTGCGCAGAGCCTGAAGCGACACGAACTCGCGGATGTCGACCGCAGCGACACGTTCGGCCAGCGACGGTTCGCCAGCCGCCGAGTGTAGCCAGTGCGCAAACTCGTTCGAGTAGCGTTGGCTTACGAAGACGCTGACTGCCGGTCGTGTCACGGTGTCGGCACGCTGCTGCGGCATGATGGACAAGCTGATTACGCAGACCGCGGACTACATGAAGACGCGAGCGCAGGGCGGCAAGAAGCTGGCCGAGCACCAGGGCCTGCAATGGATGCTCGCCGACATGGCGGTGGCGCGTGATGCGGCACGCGGACTCATGCAACGTGCGATTGATACCTTGATGCGCGGTGAGCGCGGTACGATGGAGGCGTCCACCGCAAAGCTGTTCGCCACCGAAGCGCTGGGCCGTGTCGTCGATGCCGCGGTGCAGATCCACGGCGGCATGGGCTACATGCGCGATGCTGGCATCGAAACCACGTTCCGCGATGCGCGTATTGTGCGTATCTACGAAGGCACATCGGAAATCCAGCGCAACATCATTGCCGGTCTGCTGTTGAAGGATGATTGAGCATACCCGCAGCGACATTACGTAACTGATTGTTTTAATTCATATTTATTAGCATACTGCGCGGAGCTGAATCATGGCCAATATTCAGGAATTAATGAACCTTAAAGGGCGCGTCAGCGTGGTGACCGGTGGCGCCACGGGCATCGGGCTGCAGATGGCAAAAGGCCTGGCCGAAGCCGGTTCGCACATCGTAATTTGTTCGCGCCGTATCGACGTTTGTGAAACGGCCGCGGCAGAAATCGGGAAGCTGGGCGTGCAGACGCTGGCGCTGGGCTGCGATGTGACCAAGGTCGATCAGGTCGAAGCGATGAAGGCGGCAGTACTGAAAAAATTCGGTCGCATCGATGTGCTGATCAACAACGCCGGCCGCGCCTGGGTGGCGCCGCCGGAGGATACAACGCTGGAGCGCTGGCAACAGGTCTTTGATCTCAACATCACAGCCCCTTTCCTGTGCGCGCAGGTGCTGGGTCGCGAGTTCATCAAACAGCGCCGCGGCAAGATTATCAACATCGCGTCGATTGCCGGACTGGTCGGGCGCAATCCGGAAGCGTACAACTCGATCGCCTACGGCGCGAGCAAGGGCGCGCTGGTGAATTTCACCCGTGATCTGGCGGTGAAATGGGCGCAGCACAACATCCAGGTCAATGCCATCTGCCCCGGTTTTTTTGTGACGCCGATCAACGAGAAGCTCTACCTGAAGAACAAGGACAACATCGAGCGCGAGATTCCGCTGAAACGCACGGGCGGACCTGATGATCTGAAGGGCATTGCCGTGCTGCTCGCCTCCGATGCGTCAAATTTCATGACCGGTGCGATCATTCCGGTGGATGGCGGAGCAGTGGCGTGGTAAGCAGGGGACGGTACACGATGCCGACTGAATTCAGGATCGTGGCGAATACAGAAGAATGCCTCAAAGTAGCAGACTTCAGGTAAGGTCCATTTTGAAAATCCTTGACGAGCAGTTTTATCGAGCCTTGATCGAGCATTCAGCCGATGCCATCCTGGTGCTCGGTGCGGATCTCAAGGTGTTTTTTTCGACGCTGCAGGATTTGCAGATGGTTGGCCTGCCGGGAGTCGATCCGATGGGCACTTCTTTGCTGGACTATGCCAGCGAGGAATACCGCGACGATATGGCCAAATGGCTGGACCGGATCATCGCCGAGCCCAAAGGTGATCACCGTCTTGAGTTTGAAGGCAGGCAAAGGATCGAGGGCGGATGGCATTTCGTGGCCATTGCGACCAACCTCCGCAGCCACCCGGCCGTTCAGGGAATCGTGATCAACATCCGCGATGTGACCAAGCGCAAGCTGGCTGAGAATAAAGCGCGTCACCACGCCATGTATGACAGCCTGACCGGACTCGCGCGACGAGAATTATTCTCCCAGATGATGCGCAGGGCCGTCGCGCATGCCAACCGGCACAAGGAGGTCCTCGCGGTGATGTTCGTCGATCTCGACGGCTTCAAGGAGGTCAATGACGCGTTGGGCCATGCTGCCGGAGACCAGCTGCTGAAGGAAGTGGGCGCGAGGCTGCGCGACACCTTGCGCGAGGATGACACCATAGGACGCGGGAAATTATTGGAAAATGAAGACCGGATTGCGCGGCTTGGCGGCGATGAATTCACCGTATTGCTGACCAAGCTGAGCGAGCCGGAGAACTCGGGATTGGTGGCCCAGCGCATGCTCGATGCGGCAGCTGTGCCCTATAAGGTGGATGGACGGGAAGTAGTGGTGACCATCAGTATCGGTATTGCGGTGTTCCCGCAGGATGGCAATACCGGGGAAGCGTTACTCAAAAGCGCTGATACGGCGATGTATGCCGCGAAAAAAGTAGGCAAAAACACCTACCGCTTCCATTCCCAACCCTGATCGGGCTGTACGAATCCGGGTTGTGAGGGATCGTTTCAGATTGATTTCACGGCGCGGGTTTGCTGTCGTGGAAACGCCTGCACCGGATAAAATCAGGCGGCATGAGCGACAGACTGCAGGTCTGTGTACATGGCGCAGCGCTGCAATACACCGCTAACCGGAGAATGTCATGACCAGCAAAGGCAAACAATACAAGGCGCTGATCCATGCGCCGGAAATCCTGATTCAGCCCGGCGTTTATGACGGTTACAGCGTACGGCTGATCGAGCGCGCAGGGTTTAAGACGGCGGCGATCTCCGGCGCCGGCGTGTCGGAGAGTCGCATGGGCTGGGCTGACCGTGGTGTGATGACTTTTGAAGAAAACCTCAACAATGCGCGGCGGCTGGCCGATTGCACGGATCTCCTGTTGCGCGCCGATGCCGACACCGGTTACGGCAACGCGATGACCGTGCATTTTGTGGTCCGCGCCTTTGAGAAGGCCGGCATGGCGGCATTGATGATCGAAGATCAGGTGTGGCCCAAGCGCTGCGGTCATATGGCTGGTAAGTCGTGTATCCCGGCGGAAGAAATGGTGCAAAAGGTCAAGGCAGCAGTCGACGCACGACGCGATAATGATTTTGTCATCGTCTCGCGCACCGATGCAGCGGGGCCGCACGGTGTCGATGAGGCAATCCGCCGTTTAAATCTGTACGCCGAGGCCGGCGCCGACGTGATGTACGCCGACGCGCTGCTGTCGAAAGAGGATATCGCCAAGGTTGCGAAAAGCGTGCCCAAACCGCTGATGGTCAATATGGGCCTGGGCATGCGCCCGCGCAAGACCACGCCGCTGATTAGCCCGCAGCAGTTGCAGGACATCGGTGTTGCGGCAGTCAGTTACCCGCGGCTGCTGACCACGGCAGCGCTGCGCGGCATGATGAATGCGCTGGAGGTGTTTCAGCGGGAAGTGGTCGGCAACAACAGTGTGGTCGAGCACACTGATCTGCAGGTCAGCTTTGAGGAACTCAATGACCTGATGGGCATGAAAACTCTCGACGACATGGAGCGCAAATACTCCGGCGGTTGAGTCGAAGGAGCAGCGCATGGGTATGACCATCGCCGAGAAAATCCTCGCGCCAAAAGCGGGCGCAAGGCCGTGGTGTCCGGCGCCGTTGATGACACTGGTGCGAGCCGGCGGTATTTCTCAGCTGCTCGAAAAAGCAAGACTGATTGCGACCAAGGTATAGCTCGCAGCTTTTGTTGTATAGTCAACCACTGAAATTTGCTGACGTCGAGCAGCCCATCCTGCAAGTTTCACACCCTCTACACGGAGATCCACATGTCGAAGCTCACTCTGCAGCAAGCCAATACCATTATTGAAAAAGCTTTTGCCAAAGCGAAGGAAATGAAAGTCAAACCGCTGGCGATTGTGGTGCTTGATGACAGCGGCCATATCGTCGCTGCGCAACGCCAGGACAATGCAACCATGTTTCGCTACGACGTGGCGCTGGGCAAAGCCTGGGCCGCAGTGGCAATGAGCTGTTCAAGCCGCGCGCTCGCCGGGCGGGCCAAGGAAAATCCCAATTTCATGATCACACTGGCGGCTACTGCGCAGGGCAAATTCCTGCCACAGCCGGGTGCCGTGCTGATCAAGGATGCCGCAGGCAATGTGCTGGGCGCTGCGGGCGGCAGCGGCGGCACCGGTGACGAGGATGAAGCCGTGTGCGCTTACGGCGCCGAGCAGGCCGGGCTGAAACCGGTCATTTGACTTTTCGGCAATCGCGTTGCACCGGCGGGTATCGCCGGTGGCGCGCGCCATTTCATGTCATATACGCCGCCAGCCCATCCGGGCATGCTGCTTGCCGACGTTGATACGCCGTCACTGATCCTCGATCTTGATGCGTTTGAACGAAACCTGCAGCGATTGAATGAATCGCTTGTCGGCCGCAAGATCATGCTGCGGCCGCATGCAAAGAGTCATAAATGTCCGCAGATCGCGCTCCGCCAGATTGCGCTGGGTGCGGTCGGTGTGTGCTGTCAGAAAGTCAGCGAAGCCGAAGCCATGGTAGATGGCGGCGTACCCGATGTGCTGATTGCCAACGAGGTGGTGGGCGCAACCAAACTAAAACGCCTGGCAGCACTGGCGAAGCGGGCGAAAATCAGCGTTTGCGCGGATGATGCCGGCAATGTGACGCAGATCGATGCCGCCGCACGTGAATCCGGCGTAACACTTGATGTGCTGGTTGAAGTCAATGTCGGCGCCAATCGCTGTGGCGTTGAGCCGGGCGAGCCGGCGCTGAAGCTCGCTCAGGCCATTACCGCCTGCAAGAACCTGCGCTACGCCGGGTTGCAGGCTTATCAGGGTGGTGCGCAACATCTGCGCAGTGTTGCGGAGCGGCGCTCAGCCATCGATGCCGCGGTGGCAGCCGTGCAACGGACACTGGATTTGATTGAGAAAGCCGGCATCCCACGCGGCAAAGTCACGGGCGCCGGCACCGGCACTTACCTGTTTGAAGCGGCGAGCCAGGTGTATGACGAACTGCAAGTCGGTTCGTACATTTTCATGGATGCCGATTATGCGAAAAACGACTGGACTGAAAGCGGCATCCCGCGCTTTGAACACAGCCTGTTCGTTTGGGCCGCGGTGATGAGTCGCACGCGACCTGATGTGGCCATCGTTGATGCCGGGCTGAAGGCGTCGAGCGTCGATTCAGGCATGCCGCGCGTGGCGGATTTTCCGCGGGCGGAATTTCTCAAGGCCTCCGACGAGCACGGCACGATCAAAATCAACGGTGCGCCAGGTTTTGCACTGGGCGACAAAATCAGGCTGATACCCGGACATTGCGATCCGACGGTAAATTTGTATGACCACTTTGTTTGCGTGCGCGACGGGCGCGTCGAAGCGCTGTGGCCGATCACCGCGCGCGGGGCAGGTTGGTAGAGGAGCTGGCAAAATTGGCCACAATTAAAAAAATCGGGTTCATCGGTGTCGGCAACATGGGCAATCCGATGGCGGCGAATCTGCTGAAAGGCGGTTTCGATGTCACGGTGTTCGATGCGCGGGCTGCGACCGCTGCGGCGTTTGTCGCGCAGCATGGCGGCAAGGCTGCGGCATCGCTCGCCGACCTGGCGCGTGGCGCAGACGCGATCATCACCATGCTGCCCGACGACAAGATTGTGCGCGCTGTCATTTTGGGTGAAGGTGGTGCGGCATCCTCGCTGGCGCGTGGCACGGTGCTGATCGACATGGGTACCTGCAATCCCACTGGTACGCAAAAAACTGCAGCGGCGCTGACGTCGCTGGGCATCCACATGATCGATGCGCCGGTAATGGGCGGTGTGATATTCGCCAAAGATGCAACGCTCGACATCATGGCCGGCGGCGATGCGGAACTGGTTGCTCGCTGCACGCCGCTGCTGAAAGCCATGGGTCGCGCAGTGACGCATTGCGGAGCCGTCGGCGCGGCGCATGCGATGAAGGCGCTGGCCAACTACGTCAATGCCTGTGCCTTGATCAACGCCATTGAGGCGCTGACCATCGGCAAGAAATTCGGCCTCGATCCGAAGATGATGACCGAAGGACTGGCGAACATGTGCGCCAAGCGCAATCATCCGATCGAGAAAAAAATCATTCCGCAGATACTCACGCGCAAGTACGCCTCCGGCATGGCGCTGAGCTTTATCGCGAAGGATGTCAAAATTACTGTTGATACCGCACATGCCATCGGTGCTGCGGTGCCACTGGGCGAGAAAGTGCTTGAACTATGGAGTGATGCGGTTGAAAAAGTTGGTGCTGGTGTGGATCAGACCGAGATCGTGCGTTATTGGGAACAGGCCAGTAACGTATCGTTGACCGAAAAATAAATTTACGGAGGAATACTCATGGCTCAGAAAACCCACGTCAAACTCGGCACAGCTACCCCCGGCGGCGGCTTTCCCGCCTACGGCTGGCCATACGCGGAAATCCTGAACACGACGGACCCCGCCCTCGCGATCGAGCCGATCAACACCAAGGGCAGCAACGAGAACGTGGTGTCGCTCGACACGGGCAAGCTCGATCTCGGGCTCGTCACCGGCGAGGTCACGTACGAGGCGATCAACGGGCTGGGCCGGGCGAAGGCGAACAACCTGCGAATCATCAACGCCACCTATTCCCAGGCGGGCATGTTCATGGTGAAAGCTGACAGCCCGTACCGCAGCATCTCCGACTTGAAGGGCAAGTCCATCGCCTGGGGCGCGGCGAGTTCCGGCTTCATCGTGCTCGCGCGCTACGTGTTGGACGGACTCGGCTTAGACATGAAGAAGGATTTCGAAGCGCACCTGCTGGAGAAGGCGGGTGACGGGCCGCCGATGGTGCTCGACGGGCGCGCGGCTGCGATGTGGGGCGGCGGCGTCGGCTGGCCACCGTTCATGAATATCGCCAAAGGACCCGCCGGCGGGCGCTTCATCGGTCCGAGTGCCGACGAGATCAAGCGCATTCAGGCAAAACACTCTTTCCTCAAGCAAACAGCGATGCCGGCGGGCAGCTACCCGGGGCAGGCGGGCGCGGTCAATTCGGTGGGCTCATGGCCGTTCGTGCTGGCGCGCGCTTCACTGCCGGACGACGTCGCCTACCGCCTGGCGAAGGCGCTGCACACGGGACACGCGGCGCTCGCGAAGAAGCTCGACCAGGCGCAGGAGTCCACACTCGAGAACACGCTGGCCGCTGCGCCGACGCGCGACCTTATCCATCCGGGCGTGCTCAAGTACATGAAAGAAATCGGCATGCTCATGTGAGCATGCCGATTTCTTGAATCGAAGAGCGACTAGATCACGACTCACCAATCACGATTCACGCCTTTCTCTGACCGAATTCTCTTGTGGCCGAGACACGGGTAGATCTGCTTCATCTCCTGGAGGACCTGCGAGACGCGTATCCGGGCGCGGTCGAGGAAACGATCCTCAC
>JAQBGW010000154.1:0-20216 GCA_032128415.1 Betaproteobacteria bacterium
CGTTAAGTTCGTCCATCTCGAACACGATGTCGTAGGGCACCTTGGCCTCGGCCAGCAGCACGTTCATGTGGCCGGGCATGCGGCCGGCGACCGGATGGATGCCGAAGCGCACGTTGATGCTCTTGTCACGCAGGTGTTTGGTGATCTCGTAGACCGTGTGCTGTGCCTGCGCCACCGCCATGCCGTAGCCCGGCACGATGATCACGCTCTTGGCATCGCGCAGCAGTTCGGCTGTTTCCGCAGCGAGGATAGGATGGACTTCGCCCGCCGGCTCAGTTCCCGCGCCGCCGGTCGCAGCGGGTTTTCCACCTTCGGTGCCGAATCCACCGGCGATCACCGAAATGAAGTTGCGGTTCATCGCGCGGCACATGATGTACGACAGTATGGCGCCGCTCGATCCCACCAGCGCACCGGTAACGATCAGCAGGTCATTATTCAGCATGAAACCGGTGGCCGCAGCGGCCCAGCCGGAGTAGCTGTTCAGCATCGACACCACCACCGGCATGTCGGCGCCGCCGATCGCCATCACCATGTGTATGCCGAAGAGCAGCGCGATCACGGTCATCACGATCAGCGGGGTCATGCCATCAGCCACGGTGTGGGTGTTGATAAAACGCCAGGCAAAGAAAATCACTACCAGCAGTCCGGCCAGATTCAGCAGATGACGTCCCGGCAGCAACATCGGTTTGCCGCTGATCTTGGCGGATAGCTTGCCGAACGCAATCACCGATCCGGAGAACGTCACGGCGCCAATCAGGATGCCGATATAGATCTCCATTTCGTGGATGGTCTTCTCGGCGCCCTGGAGCATGCCCGCCGCCGCCGGATCGATGTAGTTGGCGTAACCGACCAGCACGGCTGCAAGCCCGACCAGACTGTGCATCAGCGCGACCAGTTCGGGCATCTGCGTCATTTTCACGACGCGCGCCGCATAAAGACCGATGCTGCCGCCCACCACCATCGCGCCGATGATCCAGGCGTAGCCGCTCGCCGTGACCTGCGGCCCGAAGACCGTGGCCAGCACGGCAATCGTCATGCCGATCATGCCGTAGAGGTTGCCGCGCCGCGAAGTCTCCGGATTGGAGAGGCCGCCGAGGCTCAAGATGAACAGAATGGTGGCTCCGATATAGGAGACGGTTGCCAGAGTTGCGGACATGGATCGTCTCCCTTATTTCCGGAACATCTGCAGCATGCGCCGGGTTACAGCGAAGCCGCCGAACATGTTGATCGAAGTCAGCGCCAATGCCGTGACCGCCAGTCCCAGGATCCAGTCGCCGGGCCGGTCTGCACCGACCGCACCCGTGAGCAACGGCGCCACCTGCACCAGTGCACCGATGGCAATGATGCTGCTGATCGCATTGGTGACGCTCATCAGCGGCGTATGCAGGGCCGGTGTGACATTCCACACCACCATGTAACCGACGAAGCAGGCCAGCACGAACACCGTGAAGTGGCCGAGGAAAGCCGCCGGCGCGTGGGCGCCGATGAACCAGAACAAAACTGCAGCGACTGCGAACATGATCGCCATCGACTTGCCCGAAGCGGGTTCGCCTTTACCGCCATGGCCCTTCTTGGCCGCGGGCACAGCCGCCGCCGGTTTGGCTGCAGCCGGGGGCGCCGCTGACAGTTTCGGCGCGGGTGGCGGCCAGGTGATCTCACCCTTGTTGATCACTGTCGCGCCGCGGATGACTTCGTCTTCCATGTTGACGACATACTGGCCGTCCTTGGCCTTGCACAAGTCTTCGGAAAAGCGCCACAGGTTGTTGGCGTATAGCGTACTGGACTGCTTCGGCAAACGGCTCGGCAGGTCCGTATAGCCGATGATGGTGACGCCGTGAACCACGGTCACTTGGTGGGGCACCGTCAGCTCGCAGTTGCCACCTTGTTCAGCGGCCATGTCGACGATCACGCTGCCGGGCTTCATCGACTTCACCATGTCGGCGGTGATCAGCTTCGGCGCGGGTTTGCCCGGAATCAGCGCCGTGGTGATGATGATGTCGACTTCCCTGGCCTGCTTGGCGAACACTTCCTTCTGCGCCTTCTGGAAACCTTCGCTCATCACCTTGGCATAGCCGCCGACGCCGGTACCTTCCTCGACGTATTCAACCCCGACGTACTCGCCGCCCAGCGACTTAATCTGGTCGGCAACTTCCGGACGCGTGTCATTGGCGCGCACGATCGCACCCAGGCCGGCGGCGGCACCGATCGCGGCGAGGCCGGCCACGCCGGCGCCGATGACGAATACCTTGGCCGGCGGCACCTTGCCCGCGGCTGTGATCTGGCCGGTGAAGAATCGGCCGAATTGGTGCGCCGCCTCAATCACCGCGCGATAGCCCGCGACATTGGCCATCGAGGACAGCCCGTCGTTTTTCTGCGCGCGCGAAATACGCGGCATGCTGTCGATCGCCAGCACAGTGGCCTTTTTCGCCGCAAGTTTTTGCATCAGCTCGGGATTCTGCGCGGGCCAGATGAAGCTGACTAATGTCGTAAATGAGGTGGCAGATGAGGTCCCACCGTCGCGCATCAGATCGACTTCGTCCATAGACGGCGCGCGCACCTTGAACACGATGTCCGCGGCGGACCACAGATCAGCGGCGGTATCGATGATTTCTGCACCCGCAGCGCGGTAGGTATCATCACTGCAATTCGCCGCATCACCGGCACCGGACTGCACCTGAACCTTGAAGCCCAGCTTGATCAGCTTTTCGACGGCTTCCGGCACGGTAGCGACGCGTTTTTCACCCGTCGCCGTTTCTTTGGGCACTCCTATGATCTGAGGCATGTATTCCCCTTCATTACTGACACTGAATATTGAAGCTCGATTTAACCAGGGTGGACGCGATCCGCCGCATGGTATGAGGATGCGGTTCAGCCGGGAGGCCCAAGTTCATACGAATTTCCCTGCAGGCACGCACCATGAACCGCACTGCATCCTGCAACGACTCCCTGCGCGTCAAGGCTTGAATTATAAGGCTAATCCCATCCGGCTCAGCGGTTAAGGATTTGATACGCGTCAACGTTTGGCACCGCGCAATACGCTTGATCGCGCACTCGCGCCAGCCATCATGAATGACAGATCCGAACCACTGAGGATGAAGCGCATGCCCATGCCGATGAACTTCTGCATCAACGCCGGCTCGTAAACGCCACCCATGCCGGGAATTTTTCCGTGTTTGCGGCAGGCGGCTATGACTGTTGCATAGGCGGCCTCCACTCGCGGGTCGTTAAACTGCCCCGGTATGCCCATCTCCGCGCACAGATCGTTGGTGCCGATCAGAATACCGTCCACGCCGGGCAGTGCCGCCATCGCCTCCGCCTCTGCTACTGCCTGCGGCGTCTCGACCATCATCACCACCAGCACTTCGTCATTCACCAGTTTGGTCATTTCCGCGACCGGCAGACTGCGGAAACCCAGTTGCGGGCTGCCGCCGGCCACTGAACGGTGACCCAGCGGCGGATAACGGCAGAAATCGGCGAGTCGCTTGGCTTCCGCGGCGCTGTCCACATGCGGCCAGACGATGCCCTGCGCCCCGCAGTCAAGCAGTCGCGTGGCGTGATGGTGTTCCTTGCCCGGCACGCGCACCAGCGGCGTAATGCCCACGCCCAGCGCCGCCACTGCGATCTGCGCCGCAGTATCAAGACTCATTGAACCGTGTTCGAGGTCGATGAACAGCCAGTCGTAATCGCAGGTTTTGCTGATCGGCGCGATATCCACAGTGCGCGCCTGGCGCACGCCGATGCCCAGCGCCAGTTCGCCGGCGGCAAGTCGTTGTTTGGTATGGTTCGCGATGATGGTCATGAATTCTCCCTTGCCGCGATTTTACCCGCGATTGCAGCCACAGTTGCGCTGCGGCATTGTGCCGCCGCTTAGAGCACCTAACAAAATGAGTAGGCCCACCGTTCATGGTTCGATGCTTCGACAGGCTCAGCATCACCACGAACGGCTCTCAAAATGACCGTTCGCCCTGAGCTTGTCGAAGGGTGGGCGGTCATTTTATTAGGCGCTCTTATATAATGACGCATGTCCGCGATCCGCGTTCTTCCCGAACTCCTGATCAACCAGATCGCCGCGGGCGAAGTCATTGAACGTCCGGCCTCGGCGCTGAAGGAGATGCTGGAGAACAGCCTCGACGCCGGCGCGCAGGCGATCAGCGTCGAACTCGCCGCCGGTGGCGTCAAGCAGGTCACCGTCATCGACGATGGCGCAGGTATAGGGCGTGACGAACTCCAGCTCGCGCTCGCCCGTCACGCCACCAGCAAAATTACCTCGCTGGACGATCTGGAACACGTCGCCAGCCTGGGTTTTCGCGGCGAGGCGCTGGCCAGCATCGCCTCGGTGTCCCGCCTCGAGCTGACCAGCCGCCGCACTGACGACCGCCATGCCCACCGCGTCACCGCCGAAGGCCCGACGCTCAGTGCGCCGGAACCGGCCACCCTCGCCCGCGGCACCCGCATCGACGTGCGCGAGTTGTATTTCAACACGCCGGCGCGGCGCAAATTCCTCAAGTCCGAGCAAACCGAGTTCGCCCATTCAGAGGAGGCCTTTCGCCGCATCGCGCTGTCACGGCCCGACGTTGCATTTGCGCTGACCCACAATGGCCGCGCCCGCCTGCAACTGAAGCCGCAACCGCTGACGGCGCGCATTACTGCGGTACTCGGCGAAGAATTCGGCGCCGGTGCGCTGGAAGTCGCCGAGTCCGCTGGTCAGATCGCCGTGCGCGGCGCCATTTGCTCTCCCGCACACGCCCGCGGCACACGCGACGCCCAGTATTTTTTCGTCAACGGCCGCTGTGTGCGCGACAAGCTGGTGACGCACGCCATCCGCCAGGCCTATGCCGATGTGCTGCATCATGACCGCCATCCGGCCTTCGTATTGTTTCTCGACATCGATCCGCAACTGGTCGATGTCAATGTGCATCCGGCAAAAGCCGAAGTACGTTTCCGCGACTCACGCGCGGTGCACCAGTTCATATTCCACGCGCTGCACAAGACGCTGGCACCTGCCGCAGGAAATCTGTCGGCGCCGGCCATGACCGCACCGACATCGCCGTTTTATCGCAATCAAGGCGCCATGCCGCTGGGTGTCGCGCAATCGGCGGGGTTCTATGCCACGCTGTTCGCGCCGCGCCCCTCCGCCACCGCAATCGCCGAGCCGGCCACACCCGCACTACCGACGAGCACTGATGCCGCGCCGCTGGGCTACGCATTGGCGCAACTCGCCGGCATCTACATACTCGCTGAAAACAGCAGCGGACTGGTCATCATTGACATGCACGCCGCGCACGAACGCATCATGTACGAAAAACTCAAAACCGCGCTCGACAGCCGCGCCCTTCCGATGCAGCCGCTGCTGGTGCCGGTACATTTTTCCGCTGAAGCGCTGGATGTTGCCACCGCCGAAGATGAACACGACGCGCTGCACGAACTCGGCTTCGACATCGCGCCCGCCGGACCCGGCGCGCTGATTGTGCGCAGCGTGCCGGCGCTGCTCGCCGAGGCCGATGCGCAGGCGCTGGCGCTCGACGTGCTGCACGAAGTGCGTGAGTACGGTGCGAGCCGCATCGCCACCGAGCGCCGTAACGAATTGCTCGGCACCATGGCTTGCCATGCCGCGGTGCGCGCCAACCGCAAACTCGCCATTCCCGAAATGAATGCGCTGTTGCGCGATATGGAAGCCACCGAACGCTCGGGCCAGTGCAACCACGGCCGGCCGACCTGGCAGCAGATTTCCGTAGTCGAGCTCGATAAATGGTTTCGTCGCGGAGAATGAATGTAACCTGTTGTTTTAATAGGTAATTTAGATATGGCCAACCCTATGTATCCACCCGCCATCCTGCTGATGGGCCCCACCGCCAGCGGCAAAACTGCGGTCGCCGTACAACTGGCGGCGACGCTGCCCTGCGAAATCATCAGCGTCGATTCAGCAATGATTTACAAAGGCATGGACATCGGCACCGCCAAGCCCGATGCCGATACACTCAAGCGAGCACCGCACCACCTGATCGACATCATCGAACCACACGAGAGTTATTCGGCAGCGCGATTCCGTGACGACGCGCTGACGCTGATGCGCGAAATCACCGAGCGCGGCAACATTCCGCTGCTGGTCGGCGGTACCATGCTCTATTTCAAGGCGCTGGTTGAAGGCCTCAACGACCTGCCCGAAGCCGACGTGGCGATCCGGCTGATCATCGAGACCATGGTCGAAGAAGAAGGCTGGCCCGCCTTACATGAAAAGCTGCGCAAGGTCGATCCGGAAACCGCAGCGCGACTCGAACCCAACGACGCACAGCGCATCCAGCGCGCACTGGAAATCTATTACATCACCGGCAAGTCGATGACCGACTTGCTGAAAAAACCGAAATACGTGTATTTCCCCTACACGCCGATCCGCATCGCGCTGGTGCCGGGCGACCGCGCAGTGCTGCATGAACGCATCGCGCAGCGTTTCAACGCCATGCTCAAAGCCGGTCTGGTCGAAGAATTACGCGCGCTGCGCGATGAGTCTTCGCTGGAACCCGACCTGCCGTCGATGCGTTGTGTCGGCTACCGTCAGGCATGGGATCACCTGAGCGGCAAAATCAGTCTCGATGAATTGCGCGAACAGGGCATCGCCGCGACACGCCAACTCGCCAAACGTCAACTGACCTGGTTGCGCGCCATGGAAGACAACACGGAATTCGACTGCCTCGCCGAGGATATCGGCGACATGGTGCTGGAGTACATCCGCCAGGAACTCGAGGCGCAGATCGTTGCAGGGGAAGAATGATCAACGCACGGACGCAGTCTGGCGTGGCGAATAACACGTAACTATTTGTTTAAAAAAGATATTTTTTTCTTTCTTCGGCATATAGACAAAATTACGACAACAACAAAAACACACCCAAGTCGATGATCGGGGGATATGGGGACGGAGCCCGGATATTTCCTAGCCCCGCTGTTGATATGAAATGAGACCACGTCCCCACATCACCCCTCTTCGCGCTACGTGCATCGACTGGGCGACCCAGCGCCTCGGTTGACGTTATAACGTTATAGCGTTATGATGCTGTCCGGCAAACAGAAATAATGGCGACACCATGAGCGGCCTCTCCAAAAGATCAACGATTTACTTCGACCCGTCGATACATCAGGCACTGCGGCTGCGTGCAGCCTCGTCGCAGGTATCGGTGTCCGAGCTGGTGGATGAAGCAGTCAAGCTGCTGATGCGCGAGGACCAGGAAGATCTGGCCGCGTTTGCGGAGCGGGCCAGCGAACCGGAAATCAGTTACGAAGCCCTGCTCACTGACCTGAAGAAGCATGGCAAGTTATAAGGTCACGTTCAAAAAATCTGTCGCCAAAGACCTGCGGGCGATTCCCAATCAGGACATCAGACGAATACTGCAAAGGATAGAGGCGATTGCAGTGGATCCCCGCGGCGAGGGTTGCGTAAAACTTTCCGGCCAGGAGCGATATCGCGTCCGGCAGGGCGTTTACCGCATCGTTTACGAAATTCAGGACGACCGGCTGGTCGTGCACGTCGTCAAAGTTGGACACCGCTCCAGCGTATACGCTACCAACTAGCCCGTGTAATAAGCTGAGCCTGAGGCCTTATTTCTTGCCGGTATTGCGCAACCGGTTGGCCAGCGCGCGCAGCAGTGACACGCCGAATACCGGTTTGGTCTTGATCAGCGTCAGGAAATCATTACGGTTGATCGACATCAGATTGCTGTCGGTAGCCGCCGCCGCCGACGCCGCGCGCCTGGACTGATCGACCAGCGCCATCTCGCCGAACACACCGCCTGCCTTGACCAGTTCAACCAGATTGTCGTTGACGGTGATGCGTATCGCGCCGTCGATGACCACATACATGAAGATGCCGGCCTCGCCCTCGCGCATGATGACCGTGTTTTTCGGTTGATACACCGGCGGACGCGCCGGGAAATTCGATGTCAGCTCCTGCAACAACGCCTCATCGAATACCGCGCCCGACGTCGGTATGGTTTCAATGGCGCCGGTAGCCCCCCGCCCCTTGCCGAGCATTTGCATTGCCAGGGCGAGGCGCAGCCGCTTGATCAGGATTGCCAGCAGCATCAGCGCAAACTCCGGCGTCACCTGGATGGCGCTCGAAAAAGTATTGGCGTCCAGCTCGATGACTTCACAGGCGGTCTTGGCAGTGGCCGTCGCGCTGCGTGGCACGCCGGTCAGCACCGACATCTCGCCCAGCACTTCACCCGCCTTGATGACATCCAGCGCCTTGTCGTTGCGGGTCAGCGCAACATCGCCGCTGACGAGGAAATACATGGTGTTGCCCAGGGCGTTCTCCGCAAACAGCGCGGCACCGGCGGCTATGCTGCGCGCCTTGCCGTTGGCGTGAAAAAACAGCCGCGCCACATTGGCGTTGTAAACCTCGCTCTGCGCGGGGCGCGTGAAATCAAAATTGCTCATGACAGAAGCCCTTCTCTGAATTTTTCACCGATATGATTCGGTCGTTCACTGCTTTCCCGACCTGTTTCCCTGATGGACAACGCGGATATCGGCGTCTGCAGCACCACTGGCGAATGTTATATGCACCGGCTGGCCGCCCGTCAAGCCCGCGCCGTCGCGCACCACTTCCCCGGCGGTCGTGGTGGTGATGCTGTAGCCGCGTTCCAGCACACGCTGCGGGGCAAGTGTAAGCAATTGCGCCGCCATGCCTTTGAGATGGCTGCGGGCAAGATCGGCAATCCCGCGCATAGACTGCTGCAGCCGTCGCGCCAGATCCTGTTGTTGCTGCAGCAGCGCCGCCGGATCAGGCACCGCAGCACGCAAGCGCTGCGCAGTATCACGCAACTGCCATAGTTGCTCATCCGTACTGCGCCCCCACACGCTGCGCAAGCGGCTGCCCAGATGGTGCAGATGAACCATCTGGTTGCTGATGCGCTCACCGGGATGTGTCAGCCGTCGCAACAAATAATCCAGCCGCTGCATGCGATCTTCGATTCCACGCGCAAATACGCGCACGATCTGCTGGCCCAGCAAGCCGACATCGCGCCGCAGTTTCGCGCCGTCCGGGCTGACCAGTTCGGCCGCGGCCGTCGGCGTCGGCGCGCGCGCGTCCGCAGCGAAATCGGCAATGGTGAAATCGGTTTCGTGGCCGACGCCCGATACCACCGGCAGCGGACAGGCGCGGATCGCCCTCGCCACCACCTCTTCGTTGTACGCCCATAAATCCTCGATGCTGCCGCCGCCGCGACACACGATCAGCACCTCGCATTCGGCGCGCGATCCGGCGAGCGCAATCGCCTCGGCGATTTTTGCGCCTGCGCCTTCGCCCTGCACCGGCGTCGGATAAATGATGACATTGATGCCCGGCATGCGCCGGCGCAGCGTGGTGATCACATCGCGCAATGCCGCAGCCTGCGGTGACGTCACTACCCCGACGGTGCGCGGAAACGGCGGCAGCATGCGCTTCAGTGCCGGATCAAACAGGCCTTCTTGTTCGAGTTTGGCCTTGAGTTTTTCGAACGCGGCATACAACGCACCCAGTCCGGCGCGGCGCATGGCATCGACTACCAACTGGAATTTGCCACGTGCCTCGTACACCGTCGCCGTTGCCCGCACTTCGACCTGCATGCCGTTCTCCGGCTGCCAGTCCAGGTACTGCGCCTTGTGGCGGAACATCACTGCATCGACCTGAGCCGCCTCATCTTTCAGCGTGTAATAACAATGGCCGCTGTCGTAGCGCTTGAAATTGGAAATCTCGCCGGCCACCCACAGCAGCGGCACGCCGCGCTCGATTGCACTGCGCGCGAGCCGATTCAGCTCGGCAACGGAGATCACGGTTTGTTGGGTGGCTTGCTCGAGCAGATCAGGCATGGCTGGATTGTATGCGGGGACGCGCGGTTTGCGCGCAGCCTGTCGACGCGAGTAGCACAGCGCCCTCTGCAATCCGCAGCCCAGGGGAAGCGCTATCTAACTCTTTGTTTTTATTTGTATTTTTGTCATTTGCGGCGTCTGCAGCCGGAAACCGCGCCATGCGCGAACCCACTCAACTCAACGCCGGCGGGTTGGCACGCAATCTGAGTATGGCCAGCACGGCAATCGCCAATACCAGCAACGTGGCGATGATCCCCATTTGCCAGACGGGCCCGCAATCGGCAAACCGCAGACTGCCGCTGGCGCAGGCCTCTACGTATCCGAAGATGAAATTCTGGTTGCTCATGCGCTCACCGTCTGCCCCGCCTTCTGATCCAGTTCAGACCACCGTTCAAATTTTTTCGCCAACAATCTTTCAATCGCTGTTACTCGCTCGCGGTCAGCCTTCAATTGTGCAACGCCCTGCTTGTGGTAATCCGCACCGCTCATGCGCGCCGCAAGATCTGACTGCTCCTTTTCCAGCGACTCCAGCTCATTCGGCAACAGTTCCAGTTCGCGTTGTTCCTTGAAACTGAGTTTAACCTTTACCGGCGCAGCCATACGTGACGTGTTTTTTGCCGGCGCTGCTTTACCTGCCGGAGCATCCGCCACGACCGGCACCGCACGTTGCGCCAGCCAATCGCTGTAGCCACCGACATATTCTTTCCAGCGTCCTGCGCCCTCGGCTACCAGTGTCTGCGTCACCACATTGTCAAGGAAGGCGCGGTCATGGCTGACCAGCAGCAGCGTGCCGTTATAACCCTGCAGCGTATCTTCGAGCAGTTCCAGCGACTCGATGTCGAGGTCATTCGTCGGTTCATCGAGCACCAGCACATTGGCGGGCTGCGCAAACAGCCGCGCCAGCAGCAGCCGGTTGCGCTCACCGCCGGAGAGCATGCTGACTTTGGCCTGCGCGCGCTGCGGCGGAAACAGGAAATCACTGAGGTAACTCATCACGTGTTTGCGTCCATCGGCCGTTTCCACCCAATCCGAGCCGGGGCTGATGGTTTCGACCAGCGTGCGGTCGGGATCCAGTTGTTCGCGCAACTGGTCAAAATAGGCAATCTCCTGTTTGGTACCCAAACGCACCTCGCCGGCATCCGGCGCGAGTTGGCCGAGTATGATTCGGATCAATGTCGATTTGCCTGCGCCGTTGGCGCCGATCAGGCCGATGCGATCGCCGCGGATGATACGCAAATTCAGATCAGCAATCAGCGGTTTGCCGTCATAACCCTTTCGCACATCCGTCAATTCAGCGACCAGCTTACCCGATCGTTCGCCGGCATCCAGCGCCAGCTTGACGTTGCCGATACGCTCGCGCCGCGCGGCGCGTTCGACGCGCAAGGTTTCCAGCCGCCGCACCCGGCCCTCGTTGCGGGTGCGCCGCGCCTTGACACCCTGACGAATCCACACTTCCTCCTGCGCCCAGAATTTATCAAAACGGCGGCTGGCTTTTTCTTCCTCGGCCAACTGGTCGGCCTTGCGCGCTTCATACGCGGCGAAATTGCCCGGATACGAACGCAGCAAACCGCGGTCGAGCTCGACGATGCGGGTCGCGACACGATCCAGAAAAGCGCGGTCGTGAGTGATGATGATCGCGGATTTGATCTGGCCCTTGAGCAGCAGATCTTCGAGCAGCGTAATGCCGGCAATATCGAGATGGTTAGTCGGCTCGTCGAGCAGCAGTAAATCGGGCTGCATTGCCAATGCCAGCGCCAGTGCAGCGCGTTTGCGTTCGCCACCGGAGGCCGTCTGCGGAGTGCTGGCTTCATCAAGCCCGAAGCGGTGCAGATATTCAAACAGCCGCGCATCTGCACGCCAGCGCTGGCGATCATCGTGAATGTCTTCAAGATGGCCGCGCGCGGTCAGGCTCGCGTGCAATGAAATGGCATCGGGCAGCAGCGGCTCCTGCTCAACCATCACCACGCGCAGGCCGTCCTGGCGGCGAATCTCGCCCTCATCGAGCGCGCCGCGACCGGCGATGATGCTGAGCAATGAGGATTTACCGGTGCCGTTGCGGCCGATGAGGCCGATGCGTTCGCCGTCCTGCACGGTCAGGTTGGCGCGGTCGAGCAGTGGATGCAGGCCGAAAGCGAGTTCAGCGGAGTCTATAGTCAGTAAGGCCATCGGCCGAGTATAGCTGCTGAATTTTCAAGGCTATGCCCGCTGACCCGTGCAACTCATGGACGCAAAACAGTTTTTTCCGACGCAGCCCATACACAGAGGGGCTCGACACCGGCGCGAGGCCGGGCAGTTCCCACTGCAGCCAGAGGGGATATATATAACTTATTGTTTTTATTAATATTTTTAAGTAGTTGAACAAATAGGCAGTAGCCGGAAACCCCAGACAGGGGCGCGACTTACATGCACCGTGTACAGGTCATGCACAGGGTTATCCACAGATAATGTGGACAAGCGGAAAAATGCGTTGCAGGTCAACGGCTTCGAACAACTCATTGCGTCGCAACGCTTGCCGATTCAGCGCATGGCGGGTACAGTGACGCGAATTTTTTCCAGCCTGAATCAAGGGAATATCGCGTGTTATCCATTATTGAAGCTGCCGGTTGGCCGATCTGGCCCCTGATCCTGTGTTCCGTCATCGCACTGGCCATCATCGGCGAGCGCCTCTGGTCATTGCGTGAGAACGTGGTGCTGCCCAAAAATCTGCTGGTACATACCGTACAGGCCTATCGCCAGAACGGGGTGACGCCGCAATTGCTGACGCAGCTGGCGGCCGGCTCGCCGCTGGGCCAGATTGTCGCCGCCGGACTGCGCAACGAAAAACATTCGGCGGCGATCATGAAAGAGTCCATCGAGGAGGCCGGCCACGTCGCTGCCATTGATCTCGAGCGCTTCCTGACCAGCCTCGGCACCATTGCCGCGATCTCGCCGCTGCTTGGCCTGTTCGGCACGGTCATCGGCATGATCGATATCTTCGGCTCGCAATCACCCGCGGGCGGCGGTGGCAATCCGCTGGTGCTGGCGCACGGCATTTCCATCGCGCTCTATAACACTGCCGGCGGCCTGGTCGTCGCCGTGCCGAGCATGATCTTCTACCGTTACTTCCGCACCAAAGTGGATGCACTGCTGGTCGAAATGCAAATGCAGGCGGTCAAACTGGTCGAAATCATCCACGGCGAAAGAGATGCCTGATATGAAATCTGAAATTCATCATTCGGGATTTCGTACATGAAATTCCGCAGCCGTGCTTTCCGCGAAGATCCGGAGATCAATTTCATCCCGTTGATCGACGTGCTGCTGGTGATCCTGATCTTCCTGATGGTCACCACCACCTACTCGCGGTTTGCCGAATTGCAGATCAATCTGCCGACCGCGGAAACCGGCAAGCCGCCGGAGCATCCGGCACAGATCGACGTCGCCGTTGATGCCAAAGGCAATTACGTGATCAACAAAGCGGGCATCACTGCCGCCAATGCTGCTTCGCTCAGCGAGGCGCTTAAACGCGCCGCCGCCAACATGAAAGATCCGGTCGTCGTCATCAACGCCGACGCCAACGCAGCGCACCAATCCGTTATACGCGTAATGGAAGCCGCACAACTCGCCGGCCTGTCCAAGATTACCTTCACCACGCAGGCACCACGCAGATAATCCGCGCTGTCGTTTCTCGACGGCCACGCCCAAACGGGCTACGCTCCACCCTTCATGCCCGCCCCTGCAACATCCACGACTCGCCATTGGCAATCTCGCGGCCCGCTGGCCGTGCTGCTGCTGCCCATCGCGGCCTTGTACTCGGTGCTCAGCACATTGCGGCGCTACGCTTATGGTTGCGGTGCGCTGTCCGTGCAACAAGTCAGCGTGCCGGTCGTCGTCGTCGGCAACATCACAGCCGGAGGCACCGGCAAGACGCCGCTGACGCTGTGGCTCGCGCAGTTTTTACGCGATCACGGCAAACACCCCGCCATCATCAGCCGCGGTTATGGCGCGAACCGCACCGATCCACGCGCAGTGCCGGTTGGCAGCACCGCATCAGCATATGGCGACGAACCCTGCTTGCTGGCCCGTCGCGCCGGCTGCCCGGTGTGGGTGGGCGCGGACCGTGCTGCAACAGCGCGCGCATTGCTGGAGGCTCACCCCGAAACCGATGTCATCATCAGCGACGATGGACTGCAGCATTACCGGCTGGCCCGTGATTTTGAGATTGCCGTCATCGATGGTGCGCTGGGACTCGGCAACGGCTGGCCGCTGCCCGCCGGTCCGCTGCGCGAGCCCGCCTCGCGCCTGGATTCGGTGAATGCCGTCGTCGTCAACGGCGACAATGTGGCAGATGCGTTCCCGCAGGCCCTCACCATGCACCTCGAGGGCGGCGAATTCCGCAATCTGCGCAACCCCGGCCTTACCGTCACCGCGGCGCATTTCCGCAACCGGCGCGTGCATGCTGTCGCCGGCATCGGCAATCCGCAGCGTTTTTTCGCGCATCTGCAGCGGTTGGGCGTCGAGTGTGTCGCGCACCCGTTTGCTGATCACCACGCCTTTGTGGCCACAGACTTGCAATTCACAGATGCAGATGATGTCGTGATGACCGAAAAGGATGCGGTAAAATGCACAGCATTCGCGACCGAAAACCACTGGGCACTGGTCGTCAATGCGGTAATCGACACGCGTTTGGGCGACATGATCCTCGCCCGTCTCGCACAAGGCACACGTCATGGATGAAAAACTGCTCGACATACTGGTCTGCCCCATCTGCAAGGGACCGTTGCTCTATCGCAAGGCCGCCGCAGAACTCGTCTGCAGGCCCTGCCGTCTCGGTTATCCGATCCAGGACGGCATTCCGGTGATGCTCGAGGAAGACGCGCGCAAAGTCTCGCCGGAAGAGTTGTAAACCGGTGAAATTCACCGTCGTCATCCCTGCCCGCTACGCTTCGTCGCGCTTTCCCGGCAAACCGCTTGCCGATATCGGCGGCAAACCGATGGTGGTGCGCGTAGCCGAGCGGGCGACAAAAAGCGGGGCGGCACAGGTCATCGTGGCCACCGATGATGCACGCATCGCCGCCGCAGTCGAAGATCACGGCTTTCGCGCAATGATGACGCGCCGCAATCACGCGACCGGCACTGACCGTATCGCCGAAGTCGCGGCGAAACTGCGGCTCGCCGCAAATGCCATTGTCGTCAATGTGCAGGGTGACGAGCCGTTGATTCCGCCGGCGTTGATCCGCCGCGTCGCGGAAAATCTTGCCGCCCACCGCGCCGCCGCCATGGCCACTGCGGCCTGCCCGATAGCCAAGGCGCACGACATGGCCAATCCCAACGTCGTCAAGGTCACGCTGGACCGCAACGGCTATGCGCTGTATTTCAGCCGGGCGCCGATTCCCTGGGCGCGCGATGCGTTCTCGCCCGACATGCCCTCACCCAACATGTTCTTGCGCGGCATCCGCACGCTGCCGCATGCACTGCCCGCCCTGCGCCATCTCGGCATTTATGCCTACCGCTGCAGCTTTCTGCGCGCCTATGCCCGGCTCAAACCGGTGGCGTTGGAAAAATTTGAGGCCCTGGAGCAGTTACGCGCGCTGGTCCACGGCTTCCGCATCAGCGTCGCCATGACCTCCGCTGCGCCGCATCCCGGTATTGATACTCCCGCCGATCTGCAGCGCCTGCGCCGGTTGCTGGCACGTTGAGAGGCGAGACGCCGGCCTGATTTTGCATGCCGCACCCGCGCGGCTATACTCTCACCTCGCCCTCCTCCGAAATCCACGCCCACCTCAATCCGGTATTACCCAATGCGCATACTGTTACTTGGCCTGCCCGGCGCAGGCAAGGGCACACAAGCCCATTTTCTCATTGAGCACTACAAGATTCCGCAGATTTCCACCGGCGACATGCTGCGCGAGGCGATGAAGAAAAATACACCGCTGGGTAACGAGGCTCGTTCCTTCATGGATCGCGGCGCGCTGGTTCCCGACACCCTGGTCATCGGTCTGGTACAGGAGCGCGTCAAAGCATCCGATTGCGCCCAAGGCTTCATTCTTGACGGTTTCCCGCGCACCTTGCCGCAGGCGGAAGCACTGCGCCAAGCGGGCATCAATATCGACTTTGTCATCGAAATCGAAGTAGCCGACGACGAAATCCTGCGGCGCATGAGCGGTCGTCGCGTCCATCCGCCATCGGGTCGCTCGTATCACGTAGCATTCAATCCGCCGCGCGTCGATGGCAAGGATGACGTCACCGGCGAACCTCTGGTGCAGCGCACGGACGATAACGAAGAAACTGTAAAGAGACGTATCGCAACTTATCACTCGCAAACCAAACCGCTGATCAACTATTACCTCAGTTGGGCGGCGAGCGGTGATCCGCAGGCGCCAAATTACATCAATATCTACGGCCGCGGCTCGGTTGAACACATCCGCGACAAGATTTTTGCGGCCATTGAATCGCATGCCGCGCGCATGCGCTTGTAACAATTAAAATTTGCAGCACTGCAGTGCTGACAGGCTAGTGCCCGCTCATAACGTCCTCTACGCCCAGTCCGGCGGCGTCACCGCCACCATCAACGCCACGGCATGCGGCCTTTTTGAAGCCCTACGGCTGCATCGCGCGCGCATCGGCCGGGTCTATGCGGCGCGTAACGGCATTCTGGGCGCCCTGACCGAAGACCTGATCGATATCGCTGCTGAGTCACCCGCGGCGATTCGCGCGCTGCGCCACACGCCCGGCGGCGCCCTCGGCTCCTGCCGCTTTGATCTCTCGCCGCTGCCGCGAGGCCGTGCCCAATACGAACGCCTGATCGATGTCTTCCGCGCGCACGGCATCGGTTATTTTTTCTACAACGGCGGTAACGGCTCCGCCGAAACTGCGCACCAGATCGCGACCATCCTGCCGCGACTGGGATATCCCGTCGTCTCGATCGCCGTACCCAAAACCATAGACAACGACATTGTGCATTCGGATTCCAGCCCCGGCTTCGGCTCGGTCGCCAAGCATGTCGCCACCAGTCTGCGCGAAGCCATGGCGGATCTGGCATCCATGGCCAACAGTTCCACCAAGGTCTTTGTCATGGAAGTCATGGGCCGGCATACCGGCTGGATCGCCGCGGCCTGCGGCATGGCGCAATTGCCCAATGCCGACGGTCCGTTATTGTTGCTCGTCCCGGAAATCTATTTTGACCGCCGCCGATTTATTGCCGCGGTACGCGTGCGCATAGCCCGGCACGGGTACTGCGCAGTGGCAGTCGCTGAAGGCATCCAGCTCGCCGACGGGCGGCGCCTGACCCAGGTCGGCGGCGACGGCATTCCCGCGCATGATCAACGGGGCGGTGTCGCACCGCTGATCGCGGCGATGATCCGCAGCACACTCAAGGTCAAGGTGCACTGGAGCGTGCTCGACTACGTCCAGCGCTCGGCACGTCACCTCGCCTCACGTAGCGACGTGGAACAGGCCTATGCCGTCGGCCGCGCAGCCATCGGATATGCCCTGCGCGGCCTCACTGACGTCATGCCGGTGATTGTGCGCACGAACGATCATCCCTATCGCTGGCGCATCACGCCCGTGCCGCTCGCCGACATCATGAATCGCGAGAAAATCCTGCCGCGCAATTTTATGACTGCCGATGGTTACCGGCTTACTGCCCGCGCCCGCCGCTATTTCACGCCACTGATCCGCGGCGAAGCCTGGCCGCCGTTCGTCGACGGTCTGCCGGTACATGCAAAACTGCAACTGCGCGCCGTGCGCCGTAAGTTGCCGGCCCGCTGCAGGAAACTGCCATGACCCTGATCCGTGCACGCAAATTGTCAAAGATGCCAGCAGACTTCGGCGGGTTTTATAATATTGACGCCGCGTCACTGACCTGTCGGCAGGCGTGCCCATACTTGATCAGGCCGCCGTCGATCAGTTGATCGTTGATCATGTTCGCAGCGGTTTATCAGCTCCAGCCAGACCCGGAAGTCAGGGGACAAGGGCACACTTGAAGCGGAGCACAAGGGCACACTGGTGGCAAAGCAGGTCTTGCGCTAATTCGCAAATAAAGGCACCCTAGCGCGGCTCGGCCAGAGGCCGAATGTAAATTTATTTAATTAAAACAATAGCTTAGGAGTAATGATGACCAATGGTTTGATTTTTGCGCTGGTCTGCGCCATCGCCGCGCTCGTCTATGGCGGCCTGTCGATCCAGTGGATCGTCGCAAAACCCACCGGAAATGACCGCATGCGCGAAATTGCCGCAGCCATCCAGTCCGGTGCGCAGGCTTATCTCAATCGCCAATACACCACCATCAGCATGGTCGGCGCGGTACTGTTGGTGCTGATCTGGATCGCGCTCGGTGGCACTACCGCCGCAGCCTTCGCCGTCGGCGCCATATTATCGGGACTCGCCGGCTACATCGGCATGAATGTTTCGGTGCGCGCCAATGTGCGCACTGCCGAAGCTGCACGCCACGGCATCAATCCCGCACTCGACATCGCGTTCCGCGGCGGCGCCATCACCGGTATGCTGGTGGTTGGCCTCGGCCTGCTGGGAACCGTACTGTTTTTCTGGTATCTGATCGGCACTGCGGCCGCCGGCGCCAAAATGAATGACATCATCAAACCGCTGATCGGCCTTGCTTTCGGCTCTTCGCTGATTTCTATTTTTGCGCGTCTGGGCGGCGGCATATTCACCAAAGGCGCCGACGTCGGCGCTGATCTGGTCGGCAAGGTCGAAGCCGGAATTCCGGAAGACGATCCGCGCAATCCGGCAGTGATCGCCGACAACGTCGGTGACAACGTCGGCGACTGCGCCGGAATGGCTGCCGACCTGTTCGAGACTTATGCAGTAACCATCATCGCTACCATGGTGCTCGCTGCGCTGATGCTGCCGAAACCGGAAGTTGTGCAAGGCGCCGTAATGTACCCGCTGGTGCTCGGCGGTTTTGCCATCATCGCCTCCATTGTCGGCGCTTTTTTCGTCAAGACCTCTGACGGCAAGAACATCATGGGCGCGCTCTACCGCGGCCTGATCGTCGCCGGCGTCCTGGCGCTGATCGCGTTCTATCCGATCACCAACTGGATGCTCGGCAACATCGCTGAACACTACCCCAACCTCTCGGTCATGAGACTCTACGGCGCTGCCGTCGTCGGCCTCGTGCTGACCGCGTTCCTGGTATGGATTACCGAGTATTACACCGGCACCGATTACGCCCCGGTACAGCACGTCGCTTCCGCGTCGACCACCGGCCACGGCACCAACATCATTGCCGGACTCGGCGTCTCGATGCGCTCCACCGCATGGCCGGTGCTGGCCGTATGCGTGGCGATCTACGTGTCGTACACGTTGGGTGGCCTTTACGGTATAGCAACCGCCGCGACCTCCATGCTGTCGATGGCCGGTATCATCGTCGCGCTCGACGCCTACGGCCCGATCACCGACAACGCCGGCGGCATCGCCGAGATGTCGGATATGCCCAAGGAAGTGCGCGCCGTCACTGATCCGCTGGACGCAGTGGGCAACACCACCAAGGCGGTGACCAAGGGCTACGCCATCGGCTCGGCGGGCCTCGCCGCACTGGTGTTGTTCGCCGACTACACCCATAAGATCGAAGAAACCGGCCGCATCGTGACTTTTGATCTGTCGAACCCGGCAGTCATCATCGGCCTGTTCATCGGGGGCATGATCCCCTACCTGTTCGGTGCGATGGCGATGGAAGCCGTAGGCCGCGCTGCGGGCTCGGTGGTGGTCGAAGTGCGTCGCCAGTTCAAGGAAATACCCGGCATCATGGAAGGTACCGCCAAGCCCGACTATTCGCGCGCAGTGGACATGCTGACCCGTGCCGCCATCAAGGAAATGATCGTGCCTTCGCTGCTGCCGGTGCTGGCACCGGTTGCCGTCGCGCTGATCGTTGGCATGCTGATGGGCAAGGACGCCGGCGTGCAGGCCCTGGGCGGCATGCTGATGGGCACCATCGTTACGGGACTGTTCGTTGCCATTTCCATGTGTACCGGCGGCGGCGCCTGGGACAATGCCAAGAAATACATCGAGGATGGCAACCATGGCGGTAAAGGTTCCGAGGCCCACAAGGCAGCGGTCACCGGCGATACTGTAGGCGACCCTTACAAGGACACTGCCGGCCCCGCGATTAACCCGCTGATCAAGATCATCAATATCGTGGCGCTGCTGATTGTGCCGCTGCTGTAAACGTCAACTGCCCCAAGAAAAACGGCCGGAATTCCCCGGCCGTTTTTTATTGAATTGCAAACAGTCGCACTGGATTCACGTCTTGGCTTAACACTAAGCTGGCGGTGCCAAAGAGGGGAAATGGAAACGGGCGCACCCTGATAGCTGGTGCGCCCGCTTTGTCAGAGAACCTTACAGATATTAGCGTCGTTTTAGACCGTGAATATTTTGGAAATCAG
>JAQBGW010000155.1:0-12499 GCA_032128415.1 Betaproteobacteria bacterium
TCCTTCAAGAGGACTTCCTTCGGGGCGCCCCCCAAGGGGGACTTCCTCCGGGGCGCCCCCCAAGGGGACTTCCTCCGGGGCGCCCCCCAAGGGGACTTCCTCCGGGGCGCGTTTGTCGCCAGTGCCGATGTCGTAATCCACAGTGGAAAGTTTTTCGGTTTTCCACAGTTGTGCAAGCAGTGTCGCTGCCGCGGGCTTGCCAATTACCGGCGCGGCAAGTTCGGTGAACTTGTCGTTCAGTTCATCGTCGGTCAGCGGCAACTCGGGGTCTCCTTTGCGGTAGGGCTGGAAGTGTTCGAGTTTGCGGCCGTCACTGAGCTCGATCGTGACTTGCGCTGCGCGCTGTCCTGGATAACCTTTCGACAGCACCGGATCGGCCACGGGTTCTATTTTCTTGATTAACGCGCGCACATCGGCATCGTTCAGCCGCTCGGGCAGGAAGGCATTGAGTCGTACGCTGCCGTGCACCAGCGCATGGGCCACTGTGTACTGGATACTGAACTTGGCCTGGTAATCGCCTTCCGGGTTGGCGTTGTCGATGATGTCCAGTCCCGCCTTGTAAGTGGCGAGTTTGATGTGTTTGACATCTTTGTGTGTGAACCGGTGTTCCTTCTGCAGATGCAGCACGCCGTCGATCGACGGGAAAGTGTGGCCGCAGCAGCCGTGGTTTTTGAAGGTGATCTGGTTGATGTGGTAATCCTGGCCCAGGCCTCTGGTCGCTTTGCTCCAGTCGGGTTTCATGCTCATCGCGTTGCCGAAACCGGATTCGCCTTCCATGATGTCCAGCGCGCCGGTGACGCCTTTCATCGCCGCCATCGCCGCCCAGCAGCCGGCGTCAGCCGCGTGACCACCGTGCAGCGGCTTGGTCATGGCCTGCGACAGGAACGCCTGCTTCAGGCCTGAAGCGAAACTGCCGACGGTGGCCAGCGCGTGCATGAACTGTTCCTTGTTCGCGCCGAGGATGGTTGCCGCCGCCGCTGCAGCGCCAAAGGCGCCGACGGTGCCGGTGGTGTGCCAGTACTTGTAGTGCGAGGGCATCACCGCCTCGCCGATGCGCGTCGAGATTTCATAGCCGACGATCACGCCGCGCAGAAATCGCTCGCCGCTGGCGCCGCTCGCCTGGGCCGCAGCCAGCGCTGCGGAGATCACCGGGCTGCCCGGGTGGTAACCGGCGTCGCGGTAAATGTCGTCGAATTCCACCGAGTGCGAGGCCGCACCGTTGATCATTGCCGCGGCACGCAGCGTCGCGCGGCGCCCGCTACCCAGCCGTGCGCGGCCGCGGTCGAGATCTTCGGCAAAGGCCTCTTCCAGCAGAATCGCCGGCGTGACCATGCTGCCCGGCAGCAGCGACGCGTACCAGTCGATCACCGCGCGCTTGGCGTGATGGATGACTTCCGCCGGGAGCTTTGAAGTCCGTTCGCGAATCGCGTAATCGGCGAGTTGTTGAATCAGCATGATCGGTCTCCTTGATAAACGTGATCTTGCCTGTGTTATTACCTGCCTGTCATTGACGCTGTTCAGCGGCGGATGAACGGCGAACAATCAGGCCATCAACTGCAACCACACCTTCGCCTTTATTCCTGACCATCAGCGGGTTAATTTCCGCTTCGGCGATGTCATCAAATGCCGCCAGTTGTGAAAATGCTGCCACCGCCTGCGCCAGTGCTGCGCAATCTCCGCGTGGCAGGCCGCGGTAGCCACGGATAATAGATAACCCATTGATTTCATTAATCATTTCTTCTGAAGTTTCGGTGCTGACCGGCGCCAGTCGCATGGCGATGTCATGGTAAATCTCGGCCAGCACACCGCCGACGCCGAGCACGATCAACGGCCCTACCTGCGGGTCGCGCTTATAGCCGACGATGACTTCGACGAGCCCGCACTCCATGCGTTGCACAAGGATGCCGTTAAGTTTGGCCTGCGGATGTTTGGCGCGCACGTGTATGAAAATGTCCTGCGCGGCTTGTTTCAGTTGCGCGGCGTCACCGATATTCAGCACCACGCCGCCGGCATCGGTCTTGTGTGCAATGTCCGGCGACAGAATCTTGGCGACGACCGGATAGACGATGTCCACTTTAGAATCAGCGTCGGCCATCACCGCGGTATCTGCCTGCGGCACGCCCAGCGCGCCGAACACGGCGCAGGCTTGCTGCTCGTTTAATTGTTTTTGTGGCGAGGCATCCAGCAATTCTTTCGCTGCATTGATGCGTAATGTATCCGGCGCGGGAACGTTTGTCGGCGCAGTCCAGTCGCGCCAGGCGCGGATCGCATCGGCGCACGATTCCGGCGTGCGGAATCCGGCGACGCCTGCCTGCGCCAGCAGCTTCAGCGAAGCTTCGGCGTGCGGTGCGAGGAATACTGCGAGTAATTTGTTGCGGCGATCGGCTTCGAGCAAAGGTTCGACGGCAATCTGCGGCTGGAACTGCGCCGAGCTGCCGGCGACGGCTAGCACCAGGTCGCAATGATCAGAGGCCAGCAGCGCGTTGAGCACACCACCGTAGATTTCTTTTTTCGCTCCAGCCAGTGTCAGGTCGGTAATACGCGCTTTGCTGATGGTGATTTTTTTCTGTGCCAGCGCGGCGACCAGCGCATCGGTGGGACCGACGACATCGACGCCATAAGTGCCGATGCGATCCACCACACAGGCCGCACCGCCGCCGGTGGTGGTCATCGCTGCGACGCGGTGTTGTTTTCCCGGTTTGTGCCCCTGGACCAGCGCCGGCAGTTCGAACAGCGCTTCCAGTGTATCGACGCGCAAAATGCCGTGCGCCGTGAAAAAAGCATCGACTGCTTCCGCCGTGCCGGCCATCGCGCCGGTGTGTGATGCGGCGAGATCCTGACCGACTTCCGAGCGACCGAGTTTGTAGGCGATGACGGGTTTGCCCGCGTCATAGGCGCGGCGCGCGGCGCGAGCAAGATGCGGCGCGTCGCGGATGGTTTCCATGAACAGCAGGATGGCCTCGGTGTGCGGATCATCGACCAGCAGGCCGGCGAGTTCGCCGACGCCCAAGTCAGCTTCGTTACCGACAGAAATCAGCTTTGAAAAACCTACACCGCGGCCCAGGCCGCGCGACATCAGCCCACCCATCATGCTGCCCGACTGCGAAACAATGGCCAGTCCGCCGGGCGTGATGTCTAGTTTTTCGAGTACCGCATTCACCGACAGCGCGAGGTGGGTCTGCGTGCTCATCAGGCCGATGCAGTTGGGGCCGACCAGCCGCGTACTGCTGCCGCGGATAATGGCATTGAGCTCCAGTTGTTTGACGCGTCCCTCGGCGCCGGTTTCGGCAAAGCCGTCGCTGTAAACGGTGACCACCGGTATTTTTTTGGCGACGCATTGCGCGAGCGCCGCCGGTACTGCGCCTGTCGGCACCATGATGAAGGCGTGGTCGATGGCGTCGGGCACCGCGGTGACATCCGGGTACGCTTTTTCGCCAAAGATCTCGTCGCGGCCCGGATTGACCGGGATGATTTTTCCGGTGTAGCCGTGCCGGCGCAGGTAGCGCTGCGGGCGCGAGGTGTTCTTGCGCTCGTCGCCGGAGGCGCCGATCAGAGCGATGGAGCGGGGATCAAAGACGGCTTGATAGAGTGGGTTCGACATGCAGTGCAGGGGGCGCGGTGCGTGGGCACCGTACCCGGTTCAGGTTTTCGGAGGGCGTTGCGAGAAGCTGCGTTCGAACACGCTCTCGGCAATGCGGTTCTTGAGAATTTCAATCGAGCCACCGGCAATCATCCAGCCCCGGCATTTGCGGAAACAGTATTCCACCAGCGTGTCTTCGGTGTAACCCATGCCGCCCATGATCTGCATCGACTCGTTGCAGATGTCGAAGCCGGCCTGGTTGCAGAAGGCTTTGGCGATCGCCGTTTCCTCCGCAGACGGGATGCCGCCGTCGGCGTTGACTGCGGCGCGATAGAGCAGCAACTGGCCGGCGTCGAGTTTAATTTTCATGTCGGCGAATTTCCATTGCAGACCCTGGAATTCGCACAGCAGTTTGCCGAATTGTTTGCGCTGCAGGGCCCATTCACGGGCGACGTTGTAGGCATAACGTCCCAGCGCCAGCGAGCGCGCAGTGTTGCCGATGCGCTCGACGTTGAAGCCGGCGATCTGTTTCTTGAATCCGCCTTCTTTCAGCATCACGTTCTCGGGGCCGACGTAGACGTTGTCGAGATAGGTCTGCACCCATTCTTCGCCGTTGAAGAATTTCGACGGTGCGCCCTGTTTGAAACCTGGCGCATCGCGCGGAATCAATACCGAACCGATACCGCCGACGCCGGGTCCGAAGCGCACGTAAGTCAGCATGACCTCGGCGTACGAGGCATGAGTCTGGAATACTTTTACGCCGTTGATGCGATAACCGTCGCCGTCGGGTGTGGCTGATGTTTTAAGATCAGTGACCGCGGAGCCGGCTTCCGGCTCGGTCATGCCGACGGTAATTACCGATTCGCCTCGAAGAATTTTTTTCAGGTAGCGAGTTTTCTGATCCGGCGTGCCGTATTCGGCGAGCACGCGCACCGGGCCGAAATTCCCGGCCTGGATCACGTCGGCGCTGCGCGGACACACCGAGGCGATGGTCTCGATGGCGATGATGGCATCCATCAGCGAGCCGCCCTGGCCGCCGTCTTCTTCCTTCATGGTGATGCCCATCAGGCCCTGATTGGCCATCTGCTTCGCGACATCCCACGGATGTTCTTCCTGATGCGCGCGCTTCAGCGCATCGGCGCGCAAATGGCGCTCGGCAAAGCCATGCACGGCGTCGCGGAACTGTTCCTGTTCGGGGCTGAGTCGGAAATCCATGATATGAAACAACGGGTTGGGTAAGTCTGCATTTTACCGCGCGATGCCCAGTGCGTCTGTAGCAGGCTCTGCTTCCGCATGCTGGATTTTTCCGGGTGACGGCTAGCGCGGCTTGATGCCTGCGGCCTGCACCACCTTGCCCCATTTATCGACTTCGGTTTTCAGGAACATGCCGAACGCCTCGGGCGTGCCTACGGCTTCTTCGGCGCCGGATCTGGCCAGTAATTGCCGCACCTTCGATGAGGCGAGCGCGGCATGCAGGGCCAGGTTGATTTTTATAATGAGGTCGCGCGGGGTGCGCACCGGCGCCAGCAGGGCATTCCATCCGCCCGCTTCGTAACCCGGTACCCCGGCCTCTTCGATAGTCGGCACGTCAGGCAGTGCTGTCGAGCGCCTGGCCGAACTGATGCCCAGTGCGCGCAGCTTGTGCGCAGTAACCGGCGGCACCGCGGCCGCTACGGGCGCGAAGGTCATGTGTACGTGTCCGCCCATGGTGTCCGCGACTGCCGGCGCCGCACCCTTGTACGGGACATGGCCGATTTTCGCGCCCGACAGCATGTTGAACAGCACCAGCGCGAGGTGATTCGAACTGCCGACACCAGCCGACGCCGAATTCAGCGTTTTCGGATGCGATTTGTCGAGCGCGAGCAGCGCCTTGACCGTATGCGCCGGCAATGAAGGATGCACCACCAGCACGTTGGCCTGCTTGACGACGAGGCCGACCGGCGCGAGATCGGTCAGCACGTTGTAACCCAAACGGGCATATACCGCGGGGCTGCTCGACAGCGCGGTGGTGCCGAACAATATCGTGTAACCGTCGGGCGCTGCATGCGCCACGCCATTGGCGCCGATGTTGCCGCTGGCGCCGGGACGGTTCGCCACCAGCACATTCTGTTTCCACGACGCGGTCATGTGTTCGGCGACCGCACGCGCGATCAGGTCCGCGGAACCGCCCGCCGGAAAGGGCACGACCATAGTGACCGGTTTGTCGGGATAGCCCTGCGCACCGGCGGCGCCGGCCAGCAACAGTAACAATAACGACGGGATGCGGATGAACAGTTTCATGTTGCGCTCCTCCTCGGTTTTATTGTCAGGCTGCCACTGCCGGCTGCAGAAGAAACTCAGGGAAACATTGCCCAGCCGACACGATCAGTCTGCGCCCTGAAGAAATGGCCTTCCACGCTGGTGACGAACAGTGTCGTCATATCGGGCCCGCCAAAACAACAGTTAGTGGGGCGGTTGGCCGCGATCGGATGCGTTTCCAGCACGCGGCCAGTCGGCGAGAACACGTAAATCATCGGCCCGGCGCCAGCGACTTCCCACCCTGCGGTGGCGACGATGTTGCCGTCGGCGTCCAGACACATGCCGTCGATGCCGCGATGCACGCCCTGATGATCGGCACCCCAGGTAAACAGCGTCTTGTAGGGGCCGAGGCTGCCGTCGTCCTTGATTGGATAGGCACGCAGTTCACGGACCACGTCCTTCGAATAACCGCTTTCGGCGACGTACAGCGTGTTCTGATCCTGCGACACCAGTATGCCGTTGGGCTGCGTGGTGTCGAAGGTGACGCGGGTCACGGTGTACTTGCCGTCTTTCTGCGGATCCATGCGCAGCACCGAGCGGTTATCGAGATCCTGTTTTTCAGTTTTATCGATATTGCCTTCGTTCCACGGATTGGTGAACCAGATGCGGCCCTTGCGATCGATGGCGAGGTCATTCGGCGTGTTGAGTCGCTGGCCGTCCACTTTGTCGGCGATCACCACATTCTTGCCATCCGGATCGAAGCGCATCATGCGGCGCCCGCCCTGGCAACAGCCGAACAGCCGGCCCTGCGCATCAAAGGCTAGGCCGTTGGTGCGGTCGAGGCCGGTGCGCCACGGCGTAATGGCATTGGTGTTCAGGTCATAGCGGAAGATGGTGCTGGCGTGGATGTGGGTGAAGTAAATATTTTCGCCGTCCCACACCGGGCCCTCGGTAATCGGAATACCCACCGGTTTTTTCAGCAGTTCGAATTTCCACGTCATGGCAATAAACCTCGCGATTGTTTCGTTCGATCAGGCTTTGAGCAACGCACGCAGCCTGGTGACATTGCCGATTTTTTCGATGCCCCACACCGCATCGCACAATTTGCGCGCGCGCGACTTGCCGAGGATGGGCGCCATCAGGTGGTAACACTTCTCATCCACTTCGGCGCGGGTCATTGGGTTATCCGAGGTGCCGCGCACCGCCTTCACATGGTTGCGCAGCATGCGGCCGTCTTTCAGTTTGACCTCGACGATGCCCTGGCGCGACGGCATGGCCGCGGTCAGCGCGTCGTCACCGAGCAGCGTGATGCGGCGGCGCAGGGCCAGCACCTGTTTATTTTTCATGCGCTTCTCATCGTGCGAAGACTTGAAGGTGACGATGCCGTCAATCAGCATCACCGCGCACATGTGTTGCATGCAGATGTCGGGCATGTTGCGATTGTCGGTGGTGTTCGCGCCCTGATGGGCGACGCGCACAGTCAATTTGTCTACCATGTTCGCCGTCAGTTTGTACTGGCGGATCAAATCAAGCAGGGCATCCAGCGGCGCCTGCATCGGTGAGCCCACCGACCAGCGCTTGATATTGGTGTTCATGATCTCGTAGACCTTGCCGAGATTCCGGATCAGTGTCTGCGGCTCCGGCGCGCGACCGATGCGCAGCTTCTCGTCGTAGGCGATGAAGAAATTGCGTTCGCCGGAGAACACGTCTTCCACGGCGCTGAAGCCCGACGCGACCATCGCTGCCGAAGCAACCCCGTTCCGCGCCGGCATGCCGCCGAAGTCGAAGGCTTTCTCTATGTGTTCTTCGTCGCGCATCCAGCAGGAGATGCCCGAACATTGCTGCGCGGCGTAAGACAGGGCATGGCGCATGCCGTCGGCGTTGAGTCCGGCAAGCATCGAGGCGGCGGCGGCGGCGCCGAAACTGGGGCCGAAGCTGTGCGTGGAATGCCCGACGCTGCGGAAATCGTATGGATGCAGCGACATGTTGATGCGTGAGCCGATGTCGTAACCCAGCGCCACCGCACGCAGGAGTTGCGTGCCGTTCAGTTTCTCGCGCTCGGCCATGGCAAGCGCCGCAGGCACCACGGCGCAGCCGGGATGCGACAGCGAGGGCGCATGCGAATCATCGGTTTCGTCGGCATGCGCCAGCATGCCGTTGGCGAGCGCGGCATGTTCGGCAGTGGTGACGATTTTTGAGCCGATGACAATGGCTTCGGGTTTGCCGCCCAGCGTTTTTATATAGTTGATCGCCTTGCGTCCGGGGAGCAGACGTGAGCCGGAAACCATCGCGGCGATGGTGTCGAGCAGGTGATGTTTGGTTTTTTCGATGACCGGTTTTGGCAGCGGTTTTTTTGCAGCAGCGGCCATGTAGCCGGCCAGCGTGCGCATCAAGGGTGAAATCGCCGATCCCGATGGTTTTTTGGTTTTGCTCATGGCATCAGTCCTCCGCCGTTAACGTGTATGGATTGTCCGGTGATGTAGCGCGCATCGGGCCCGCACAGCACCCGCACCATGGCCGCGATTTCTTCGGGCGCGCCGCGCCGTCCGATCGGCGGCAATGTGACGCGATGATCGGGCCGCGCCGGTGCGCCGGGCAGGCCGCGCACCGTTTCCACGGTACCGGGCACCACGCAGTTGACCGTGATGTTGTGTGTGGCGAGATCAAGCGCGACAGCCTTGGTCATCGCGGCGAGCCCGCCCTTGGCGGCGACCACATGCGAGCGGCCCAGCGCACCCCGGTGGCCGGTCAGGCCGCCGATGTTGACCACCGCACCGCCGCCGGCCTTGATCAAATGCGGCAAACAGGCCTGCGTGGCGAGGAACGCGCCATCCAGCACAGTGGATGTCACGCGCTTCCATTCTTCCAGCGAAATTTTTTCAAACGGCGTCTCGGCGCGGATCGCCGCGTTGTTGATCAGCAGGTCGATGCGGCCAAACTGTTTGACGGTTTCCGCCACCAGTTGCGCGACGGCCTTCGGGTCAGTGACATCGGCGATATGCAACGCTGCCTTGCCACCGGCTTTTTTGATCATCGCCACAGTTTCCTCGCCGGCTGCGCGCGAAGTATTGGCATTGACCATCACCGCGGCGCCGCCGGCCGCCAGCGACAGCGAAATGGCGCGCCCAATATTGCGCGCGCCGCCGGTGACCAGCGCGACCTTGCCGACAAGTTCATCGCCGGGCCGCATGCCTGCTGCATGAGTCATTAATAATCCTTTAAAAACAACGAGTTAAAAAAATAACCCCCTGCGCATTAAGCAGCCGGGCATGCCCCGCATGTCAGGGCCAACGATCATTTGCAGCGCCGTTCGTGGTGTGGCTGAGTTTGTCGAGGCATCGATCCATGAGCGTCATGATGTCGGTGATACCGATGACCAAAAAATCATCTGCGGAATCCTCTCGAGGTGGCCTGCGCCGGGTAGACAGTCGTAGCTGGAGCCGTCACGCGAGTCGGGCGATTCTAGCAGCCATTCAACGCACCGGTAGTGCGTTGTCCGTAATGTGTAATCGCAATCATCCGCTTTTTATATTGATCAAAAAACAGCGCGATTCACTGGTGGTGGTGAGCTAAAATAGCGCCCTTCTGCGGACCTGGAGCGAAACGCAATGAGCAAACCCCTGGTGGGCATCGTCATGGGCAGCACCAACGACTGGGACATCATGAAGCACGCTGCGCAGCAACTCAAAGATTTTGGCGTTGCTTACGAATCGCGCGCGCTGTCGGCGCATCGCACGCCCGATCTGCTCTTTGAATGGGTGGAACAAATGGTTGCGGGCGGCGCGCAGTGTTTCATCGCGGGCGCGGGTGGCGCAGCCCATCTCGCGGGCGTGGTCGCGGCAAAAACCACGCTGCCGGTGCTGGCAGTGCCGATTCCTTCCAAGCATCTCGGCGGACTCGATTCGCTGCTCTCCATGGTGCAGATGCCCAAGGGTATCCCGGTGGCCACATTCGCCATCGGCGACGCGGGCTCGGCGAATGCCGGACTCTTCGCCGTGGCGATGCTTGCGCTGCAAGACGCCGCGCTGGCGAAAAAACTCATTGCCTTCCGTGCCAGGCAAACCGAGGCCGTCAAGGCCGCCAAGCTACCCGACCTGTAATTGAATCGTGACCCCGACGTGAACAATACCGACGCAATTCTCGAAACCAGCCTCACCAGTCTCAAATTTCTGCATCGCGGCAAGGTGCGCGATCTCTACGCCGTCGGCGACGACCAGCTGCTGGTGATTCAGACCGACCGCCTGTCCGCGTTCGACGTGATCCTGCCGGTGCCGATACACGGCAAAGGCCGCGTGCTCACCGAGCTGTCGAATTTCTGGTTCAAGAAACTCGGGCATGTCATCCCGAATCATCTGACCGGGGTGGCGCCGGAATCAGTGGTGTCGGCAGCGGATCGCGCGCAGGTTGCGGGGCGGTCCATGGTGGTGAAAAAATTGAAACCGCTGCTGGTCGAAGCGGTGGTGCGCGGCTACCTCATCGGTTCTGGCTGGAATGACTACAAAAAAACCGGCGCGGTGTGCGGCATCAAGCTGCCCGAAGGTTTGCAGCAGGCGCAGAAACTGCCGCAGGTGTTGTTCACGCCGTCGTCCAAGGCGCCCGCCGGACAGCACGACGAAAACATCACCTACGCCGAGGTCGAAAAACTTGTCGGTGCGAAATTGGCTGCACAGGTGCGCGACGTATCGATCCGCCTCTACACCGAAGCCGCGGATTTTGCCGCCACACACGGCGTGATCATCGCCGACACCAAGTTCGAATTCGGTGTCGATGACAACAATAATCTGGTGTTGATTGACGAAATACTCACGCCGGATTCGTCGCGCTTCTGGCCCGCTGCCGAATACCGCATCGGCATCAGTCCGCCCAGTTTCGACAAACAGATCATCCGCGACTGGCTCGAAACCACGACCTGGAATAAAAAACCGCCAGCACCCACACCGCCGATTGAGGTGCTCGCCAAGACCTCGGACAAATACCGTGAAGTGCAACGGCTGTTGACGCAATAGTCGCGCACGCAACGCCCTCTGATGAAACGCGATGCCGGCAAGTTGTTCACCGATCTGGAGAAGGACGCCAAGCCCTCCGCTGACGGCGTGACCACCGGGATTCTGCCCGACCGCGACATTGCGAAACTGATCGACGGCGGCCGTATCAGCGCCGAAGGCGGCGTCGAGGCGTCACAGATCCAGCCGGCGAGCCTCGATCTGCGGCTGGGCAAGGTTGCGTGGCGGGTGCGCGCGAGTTTTCTGCCGGGGAAGGCATCGACGGTGCAGGCAAAAATCGACCGCCTCAAAATGCATCAAATCGACCTGACCAAGCCCACGGTGCTGGAAAAAGGCTGCGTCTATATCGCCGAGCTGATGGAAGAGCTGAAGCTGCCCGCCGACATCGCGGGCCACGCCAACCCGAAAAGTTCCACTGGGCGGCTGGATATTTTCACGCGGCTGATCACCGATGCCGGCGCCGAATTCGAAGGCGTGGCCGCCGGCTACAAGGGCAAGCTCTATGTGGAAATCATGCCGCACACCTTCAGCGTGCTGGCACAGCAGGGCACGCGATTAAATCAAATTCGTTTCGTCCGCGGCAATCCGCCGCCCTCCGACGCCAAGCTCACCGAACTCGATCAGACGATCAAGCTCGTCTATTCCGACAGCGACGTGCCGCTGCCGGCGATCATCAAAAACGGTCTGTGGATTTCAGTGGATCTCGAAGGCGAATCCAGCAACGGCATCATCGGCTACCGCGCCAAGCACCACGCGCCGCTGATCGACCTGTCAAAGATCGACTACTACGACTCGCTGGATTTTTGGGAACCGATCGCACGCAACGCCGACCGCAGCCTGGTGCTGAACCCGGATGACTTCTACATCCTGGTGTCGCGCGAGCGCGTGCGCATCCCCAACAGCCATGCCGCGTCGATGGTGCCGTACGATCCGTCGGTCGGCGAATTCCGCATCCACTACGCCGGCTTCTTCGATCCCGGGTTTGGTTACGGCGCCAGCAACCTTACGGGCGCGCGCGCTGTACTCGAAGTGCGCTCGCACGACGTGCCGTTCATGATCGAACATGGTCAGGATGTCGGCCGCCTGATCTACGAACGCCTGCTCGGCGAGCCGGAAAAAATCTACGGTGTGAACATCGGCTCGAACTACCAGTCGCAGGGGTTGAAGCTGAGCAAACAGTTCAAACCCCTCGCGCCAATCTAGCGGCACCTGCCCAAAAAGAATTCCCCTCTCCCTCTGGGAGAGGGTTAGGGTGAGGGAGCACCCTCGCTGATCTAGCATAACCCATTGTTTTTATTGACATATTGGTTAATTTAGGTCACGCTGACGCCATGACGCATTCCGTTCCTGCCACAGAAATCACCCGCGCCGTCGCGCTGCTCAAAGCCGGCGACCTCGTCGCATTCCCCACCGAGACCGTTTATGGCCTCGGCGCCGATGCATCAAATGCCGAGGCAGTGCGCAAAATCTTCGCCGCCAAAGGCCGGCCTGCCGACCATCCACTGATCGTGCATGTCGCCGATGCCGCGCAACTCGCCAACTGGGCGCGCGAAATTCCACCGACCGCACATCAACTCGCCAAGAAATTCTGGCCGGGCCCGCTGACGCTGGTTTTGAAACGCCATGCGCGCGTGCCCGATGCCGTCACCGGCGGCCAGGACACCGTCGCGCTCCGCGT
>JAQBGW010000156.1:0-14739 GCA_032128415.1 Betaproteobacteria bacterium
CATTCCGTTGCGCACAGGCTTCGGCAACATTCCGATGTGGGCCACGAAAAAACTGCCCGCGGAAATGACTGAAGAAGATCCGAACACCTGGGATCTAGGCACCAGTCTCGCCGGCGGCAGCGTATTCCGGCTGGCGAAGTACGAACCGGGGGTGGCCAAGCGCTGGCATCGTACTGATTCCGTGGATTACGCGATCTGCCTGTCGGGCGAGCTGTGGATGCAACTGGACAACGGTGAAGAAGTCCATCTGACGCCGGGCACCGTAATCATCCAGCGCGCTACCAATCACAACTGGGAAAACCGCGGCAAGGAACCCTGCATCATGGCCTATATATTGCTCGCTACTGAAGGCGCGCAGACTACCGGCTGGTAAGAAAACCAAAAAGGAACTTCACCATGAATGACGATACAGGCAAACTGCTGCTGCGACTGACGCTGGGCATATTGATGCTGTTTCATGGCGTCGCCAAACTGCGCTATGGCGTGAGTGGCATCGAGGGCATGCTACAAAGCCACGGTCTGCCGGGATTTTTTGCCTATGGCGTGATCATCGGCGAAGTCCTTGCTCCGCTGTTGGTGATTTCCGGGTTTTATGCGCGTATCGGCGGCGTGATCATAGCCTTCAACATGGTGGTGGCCATCGCACTGGCCCATGGCTCGCAACTGTTTGACATCGGCAAATCGGGGGGCTGGGCGTTGGAACTGCAGGGTTTCTTCCTGCTCACTTCCATCGTGGTGGCGCTGATCGGTCCGGGAAAATTCTCGATCAACCGGCAGTAGTCATACTCGACGAGAGTCACGCCTATTTGCGTGACTCTCGATCGGCACAGTTGCGATTACTGACGAGCGATCAATTTCCGCCCCGCACGCGCCAGCAGAGTTGTGCCGTCAAGCATGGCGAGCGGTACCAGCCTCTCAATTTTTCATCGGCTCTATGCCGGCCGTCTTGATCACGCCGCTCCATTTCACGATCTCCGCACGAACGCGGTCACCAAGCTCGCCGGGCGGGGACGGCGCAAGATCCGCGCCCTGACTGGTAAAGCGCTCGCGGATCACGTGCCGATTGAGCATCGCCGAAATTTCGGTGCTGATCCTGTTGACCACTCTGCCCGGGGTCTGTGCCGGCGCAAACATCGCGAACCACGCCAACGCTTCATAGTCCGTAAGGCCTGTCTCCTGCATCGTGGGAATCTGCGGCGCAGCAGCAGCACGCTGTTTACTGGTGACCGCCAACGCGCGTACGCGTTTGCTGTAGAGGTGCGGAAACGCAGTGGAAAGACTACCGAACATGATCGATACCTGCCCGCCGACCAGTTCGAAAATCGCCGGCGCGCCGCCGCGATAGGGCACATGCGTCATGAACAATCCGGCGCGCTGGGCAAACAATGCGGCCGCCAGATGCGCCGACGTGCCGATGCCTGAAGACGCATAGTCGAGTTCGTGCGGCCGCCGTTTGGCAAAGGTGATGAGTTCGCGCACCGAACGCACCGGCAGCGACGGATGCACAACCAACACGCTGGGCACAGTGGCCACCATCGCGATGGGTGCGAAATCGCGCTCAGTGTCATACGGGATGCGGGTCCACAGCGATGGATTGGTCACATGCGAGGTATACGCCATCAGCAGCGTGTAGCCATCAGGTGGTGCGCGCGCAACCAGTTCAGAACCGATCAGCCCGCCCGCCCCCGGCCGGTTATCGACGATGACCTGCTGGCCCCAGGCCTCGACAAAACCCTGCGCCAGGGTTCGCGCCAATACGTCCGTGGTACCGCCTGCGCTGATCGGCACAATGATGCGCACCGTATGACTGGGATAATGCTGTGCGTTAGTTTCCGTAACCAACACGCAGATCAGCATACACAGTGTGCGCGCCATAGATGCAGTATTCATGGTGCACCATTGTAATCTTTCATTGCAGGCAATCGCGCTACAATCGGCGCCCCACTTTTTTCGACCAGACTATGAGCACACCCAAACTGTTCGACGACGATTTGAACGATGCCATTCAGCAACTCTGTGATGAAACCATCGAGGCCATGCAGCTTGCAAAAGTCAGTCCCGATCTCGATGATTTGTCGGCGACCTTCGCCGTGGCCCTGCTGAAAATAGGACTCGCTGCCGGCCTGATCGAACAACGGCAACCGGGATTCGCAAAGGACATGGAAGAGAAACGGCAGCGCGTCATTGCCGCATTAACGCCGAAACACTGAATACCGCGGCCGCGGTTAGCCGCCAGCAACAGGGTAATTATATAAATAAAAACAACGGGTTACGGTTGATCTGCGGGCGCAGTATGCGCCGCCTCCTGCACATGGAGGAAACTGTGGTCGCAGAATCCCGGCTCGGCACGCGCCTGCAGTTCTTCGTACACCGCATCAGGCTCCAGCAGCACACGGCTGTCGAAATGGCGCGCATTGACGGCGCCGTAGTTGATGCAAGTGTCGCTGCGCGCGTCACGCTCCAGGCAGGCATAAATGGTGGTCACCACAAACATGCCGGCATTGCGTTCAATGAAATGCAGGTACTTGCGACCGCGCAGCACCTGCACGTCATGGGCACCAGAACGCCGGGTATCGATAGACAGCGTGCCGCCGGCGCGCCCACGCTGGTAATGCGTCAGCGAATCGGAACGCCCTTCGACCAGCAACAGGTCGCCGGTTTGCGGATCCACATCATATTTTTTGTAGAACGCGCAGTGGACATACGGGCTGCTTGCCAGATTGTCGAATTGCGTCACGTCCGCCTGCTGCGCCGAGGCCGGCACAATCAAGGCCGACGCAACCCAACACAGCGCCAGACAGGGTGCGGCGCGACGCATAAACCAGTGAGTCATAGCGGACTTCATGGCCAATCCAGTGTGCGCTTCCGCTCTGCGGCTGTCCATTGTCTTGACACCCACCGGGGCGGAATAGAGCGCCTAACATGATGAAGTTCATGTGTCGTTGTGGCCAAAATCGGTGGTGGCGCGAAGGACGAGGAAGCTCATATCGCGAATATGAGCGACGTGTCCGACAAAGCCAGCGCCGATTTTGGCCACAACCCGGAGGGCTGGCGCGAGTTTTGCCTCAGGGCTTTGTCGCACGGCTCGTGTATATTCGCGATATGCACCGCGCCGCGCTTCGCGCCCTGAAGCAAAATCGTGCCAGCGCCACATGGACTTCATCATGTTAGGCGCTCTCAGTCTCGAACAGTAACTTATGGAGTCGTAATGCCCGGCCTGACTGCTGTCGAAAAAACACTCGCCCTGAAATGCGGGAAAACCGCCGTGCGCCCGGGCGATGTAGTGCATCCGGATCCTGACTTCATCATGATCCACGACGGCGTGGTGATGGGTGCGAAGCGGGAGCTTGATGCGCTGGGCATTACCCGGCTTGCAGCCCCCGACAAAGTGGTAATGGTCACCGACCACGACGTCATCTACGGCAGTGCGCGCGCCGCAGAGCGCGGCGCCTACAACCGCGCCGCAGCACAAACCTGGGGGGTGAAACAGTTTTTTGATGTCGGTCGCGGCGGTCACGGCCATATTTTCCCGATGGAATGCGGCATGCTGCTGCCGGGCATGTTTTATTTTGACAATGACCGCCATGCCACCAACGCCGGCGCCATAGGCGCATTCGGCTTCAGAATGGGCACTGAGATTTCGCGGGTGCTGGCTACTGGCACCAACTGGATCATGGTGCCTGAGTCAGTCAAGCTGACCATCAAGGGCAAGCTGCAGTCCGGCGTGCATGCGCGGGACCTCGGCTTTCACATCGCCGGATTGATCAAAGCCGGCGCGCTGACAGAAGACCTCGATTACCGCGTGCTTGAATACGCAGGTGATCTCGACCAGTTCAGCCTCTCCGCTCGCGCCGCGCTGTGTTCGAGCCCCACCGAAATCGGCGCTTACGGTGTATTCGTCCCGCCATCGGATGCCATCCTTGCCCACGCCCGTGCACAGGCGAAAATACCGTTCAAGCCGGTGTACGCTGATGCCAATGCACAATACGAAGCGCAATGCGAAATTGACGTCAGTGCGCTGGAACCGCAAATCGCCACACCCGGCGGTGTGCAAAACGCGGTCGATCTTTCCCGGGTCGCCGGCACACGCGTGAGTCACGCCTTCATCGGCTCCTGCGGCTCGGGCATGTGGGACGACATGGAACAGGCCGGCGCAGTGCTCAAGGGCAAGCGCATCGCTCCGCACCTGCGGCTGTTCATTGCGCCGGGTTCTGAAGCCTCACTGAATCGCATGGCGAGTACCGGCCTGCTGCAGACCTTCATCGAGGCCGGCGCGGTGATGCTGCCCCCGGGTTGCGGCCCGTGCAACGACGCGGTGATCGGACCGGTGCATAGCGGCGAAGTGTCGATCTCGACAGCAGCCAACAACAACGCGGGGCGTTTCGGTGCACGCGATGCGCAGTTGTATCTGGGCAGTCCGGCGACGGTGGCAGCATCGGCAGTCGCAGGCATGATTACTGATGCACGTAATCTTTGATCTACTGTCGTCATTCCGGCGCAAGCCGGAATCCAGGTAGTGAAGTTACCTTGTGTTGACATACTTGCAAGCCGCAGAAACGGCACGTTGTACTCTGGTGTAACGTCCAATATCGTCAAGAGAATATGGGAACACAAAAACGATGCGGTAGCCGGTTTTACCAAACGTTATGGTGTGCATACCCTCGTTTGGTATGAGCTGCACGAAACCATGGAATCCGCAATCTCAAGAGAGAAAATCATCAAGAGCTGGAAACGCAGATGGATCGATTTGTACGACAGTCTGATTTGAGTGAAGTCATGCACATTTACTGGATTCCGGCTTTCGCCGGAATGACGGCTTGGTTGGCCTGCATACAACAGAGTTCAGTGAACCTTGGCTTTGCCCTGTACCCATGACCATTGAATTCCAATGGCAACTCGCCGGCCGCTGCTACAAGCTCGGCCACAACGTGCCGCATCCCGGTGGCGTGGTGCCCAACCGCATCATCATCGGCCGTCACTTCGACGCGAAGGACATCATTCCGCACCTCTTCGAGGAAACCGATCCGGGCTTCCACACGCGCTGCAAGCCCGGCGACATCATCGTCGCCGGCCGTAATTTCGGCATGGGCCCGAAAATGAACGGCTACATTGCAATGCAGTCGCTGGGCCTGGGACTGGTTTGCGAATCGATGCCCTTCCTTGCCTACCGCGCAGCCATCGGCTGCGGCCTGCGGACCATGACTGACTGCGTCAATGCGACCGAACTGTGTGACACCGGCGACGAACTCGAAATCGACTTCCGCAATGGCCTGTTCATCAACCGCACGCGCGACATCCACCGCGAATATCCGCCGATTCCCGACTCACTGCTGGAAATCGTCGAACTCGGCGGTAATACCGGTTGGCTGAAACAATGGCACACTAAACGCAATAAAGAGACTGCAACTTGACCCAACACGCCGACCAGTACGGCCAAGCTGTTGGCTTTCCATTGCCCGACTGGACGCCACCGCCGCTGCCATCACGCGAAACGCTGGTCGGCCAGTACTGCCGGGTAGAACCGCTGGATGGCGCGCGCCACGCTGAAGATTTCCATGCCGCCAACGCCCTGGAGCCCGATCAGCGGGGATGGACTTACCTGACCTACGGACCTTTCGCCACACCGGATGATTGCCGGCGATGGGCGGACGCCACCGCACAACGTACCGACTACCTGTGTCACGCCATCATTGATCAGAGCAGTGACAAGGTCGGCGGCGTCGCCGCATACATGCGCATGGACCCAGCCAACGGCTGCATTGAAATTGGCGGCATCAAATACACGCCATTGATCGCACAGCAACCAGTAGCCACCGAAGCCATGTTTCTGCTGATGCAGCGTGCGTTCGAACTCGGCTATCGACGTTATGAATGGAAATGCGATGTCTTGAACATTCCCTCGCGCGAAGCGGCGCAACGGCTGGGGTTTTCGTTCGAAGGCGTTTTCCGCCAGGCCGTGGTCGCCAAGGGCCGTAACCGCGACACCGCCTGGTATTCAATTACCGATCGTGAATGGCCGGAACTGCAACCGGTCTTTGCCGAATGGCTGGCACCAGAAAACTTCGATGCCGAGGGCCAGCAGATCGTGCGCTTGTCGGGGCTCACCGCATCGCTGCTCAAGGCACGCGGCTAAGAAAAGTAACGTAACCTATTGTTTTTATTATGTTTTTTTACGGTGAGTGCGTAACTGTGTAGCACTGACTATGCGCCGCAGCGCATCGCTATAAGTCACGCCCGCAAAACACATGTTGTTACCCATCGCATGCGGATGCAGATCGGGATTGGCGTTCGCCTCAAGAAATACCAGCCGACCGTCCGGCGTCAATCGATAATCGACGCGCCCGTAGTCACGCAGCTTCAGCGCATGGAAAATCGAACGACTGGCAGTTGCCACATCACGCACCAGGTTGCGCGAGAGTTTGGCCACGCGCCAGCGCACCCGCCAGCGATTGCGATAAGCACCGTCATTTTTGAGTTTGTATGAAGCAAACTCCGGCGCACCACGCCCTTTGCGGCCGATCACCAGCTCGATCGCGGGCATGACCTCGGGCAAATTGCCGAGCAGCGCCACGTAGAGATCACTTCCCTCAATAAATTCCTCGCAGATCAGCGGCTCCGTCACACGCCGGCGCAGCACCCGCACCCGCTGCACCAGTTCGCGCTCGTTTTTCACCAGTGAATTAACGCGCACTTCGTCGGAGCCGTCTCCAAATTGCGGCTTGATAATCAGCGGGTATGGCACTCGCGGGTTACGAATCGGACCCTTGGCAGGAATCACAAAATATCGCGGAACAGCCACACCAAGATCGGCGACGATGTGTTTGGACAACGCTTTGTCGCGCGCCAGCCGCAGGCCCACAGGCCCGGTGCCGGTATAAGGTATTCGCAGCAGATCGAGCAGCCCGGCAATCGCGGCGTCCTGACTGCGGTCGAGATCCACACTCTCGGTCAGATTAAACACCAGCCCGGGCTTCAACGTCCGCAACTCGCATATCGTCGGCTCTACTGCCGCATCAAACGGCACGACCGTGATGTTCAGGCGTCCGGCACGCAAAGCATCAAGCACGTAAGCCTCGACGCTGTTGCGCTCGGGCACGAAGCGCCCGGATATCCGGCGTTCACCGGCTTCGGCATCTACCAGCAGCACTGCATCGCACCGCACGACATCGACTTTTTTGCGGCGCTTCTTGTTTTCAGTCATGCGCAGATTTTAACAGTGCGCAGCACAGTTCAAATAATCTGACCGGCACGGAAACAGCCACGTGGCGCACCGTGCAGGCGTTCAAAACCGTCGCGGGTTACACGAATCAATTCGCCCACCTGCACGCCGGCGCGCCTCGATTCATCGGCCTCGGTGGTAATCACGTTGGGTTGTATCACCAAAGTCATGTTTTCTTCGAGCGTCATGGCAGGCAACGTACCGGCCATGCGGCTTTTGGTGCCGACGATGGGCTGAAAATAGCCGCCACCAAAACCGTGCATCAGGTCATCGCACACCGTAAATCCATTTTCTTCAATCACGCCGGTCGCATCCAGAATTTGCTGCATGGTCGCACCATGGCGCACCACCTGCGTCACCGCATCGAATGCCGCCTCGGCGGTGATATGCAAATTTTTGTATAGCGCGGTCGGTTCGGCATCGACGGTAAAGGTACGCAGCACCTGCCCCGCGTAATCCCACCAGAATGCCGACAGTTCGCAGAACACCACGTCTCCGGATTGCACCTTGCGCGGCGAATGATGTTGCGGCGGCACAAAAATATCCGGCTGCGCCATCGGCGTGACGCCTATGTAATGAATCATGGTTGTACCGCCATGCCTAATATAGGCGCTCTCGACGATGGCGCCCAGTTCGCGCTCGGTCAGTCCCGGCCGGCACTCCGCCACCAGCGCGCGCAGGCCCGCGTCGGACAACGCCGCACCAATGCGCAACCAGTCAATTTCCTCTTCAGACTTGATGGTGCGCAGCCACACGTAATCGGTGTCGAGCGAGACCATATCGAATAGCGCTTCGAGCTGTCGGTATTTTGAAACGACCAGTGGACCGATGATGCCCACGCGCTTGGCACCCCGCCGCTTCAGCTCCTCTATAGTCTTGACGATGCCTTGATGCTGTCCCCAACGCACATCGACACCCTGAGCGATTTTCCGGCCCAGCGGAAAATGGTTGTACCACTCCATGTGCATCAGCATCTGATCGCCGGGTTTGAAGATGACGTAGGCCTCGACCGTGCCCGGCCAACCGGTGACCCATTGCGGGGCATTGCCGGTACGGTGATCGGTCACCACCAGCAGGTGATCACAACCCTGTCTGGCCATCGCCTCGGCCAGCGCCTGATGACGCCGCGCATACTCGGCATCGGAGAAGCGCGGATACTGCTGCCGCATGATCGCCTGCAAGCGCGGCTCAAGGTTTAGCGGGTTATCGGTTTCAATGTTGGTCACAGTCCCATCCCTTTCAGAAGATGCGGCGCGTAGCGGGCACCAGCGCCGGCACCTGCAGAAAAAATATCATTAAGTTCAGCACGGGCATCAGCGGGCAATTCCAATTCAGCAGCCGCCGCATTGAGTTCGACATTGGCCGCACGATTGGTGCCGGGTATCGGCACGATGAAATCTCCCTGCGCCAGCAACCAGGCCAATGCGGTCTGGGCGGTGGTTGCCGCCACATTTTGAGCGACCACTTCCAGTCGTTTGACCAATTCAACGTTACGCGCGAGATTTTCCGGCAGAAACCGCGGGTGTTTTCGCCGGCGGTCATTCTTCGGCAAATCATCGACACTCTTGATATTACCGGTCAACAGGCCGCGCCCCAGCGGCGCATATGCCACGTAGCCCACCCCGAGCTTCCTGCACGCCGGCAGCATCTCCTCCTCTGCATCGCGACACCACAGTGAGTACTCCGTCTGCAATACGGTCACCGGAAACTCCTGATGCGCACGCTGCAGCGTGTTGACCCCGGCTTCGCACAGCCCTACCCAGCGCACTTTGCCGCGGGTCACCAGATCACCCATCGCTCCCACTGTTTCTGCTATGGGCACGTTGGGATCCACGCGATGCAGATAATAAATGTCGATGACATCGGTACCCAGCCGCTGCAGACTGGCATCACAACATTGCCGCACATACTCCGGCCGACCGTCCGTACCTTTGCTGCCATCGGGCAGATCGATGTTGCCGAACTTTGAAGCGATCAGCACCTGCTTGCGCTGTCCCTTCAGCGCGCGTCCCAGCAATATTTCGTGACGTCCCTGCCAATAGGCATCCGAGGTATCGAACAGGTTGATACCGAGATCGAGTGCGCGCGCAATTGCGGCATTGAACTCTACCTCCAGTGGCTCACCAAACTGTACCGGTTGGGCGCCGCGCCCCATGCTGATGGCCGAAACCTCCGGGCCGTTTTTTCCAAGTCGCCGGTATTTCATATCAATGCAACGATAGCGTGCCAGTTAATCGGCCGGCCTGCAGATCAACGCAGGCGACATGATCATCCACCGAACACCCGACAAATGCCTGCCCGGCGTTGCCCACCATGAACGCAGTATGTGACGAACCGAGACCAACCTCTACTCGCGCAATCTCAACATGTTTATCGGCATCGTAAATACGAAGAAATTTCGATGCAAACCCGGTAGCAACAACATACCGGCCATCCGGTGATACATCAAGACCGTGCGGATAAGCCTCGGTTGGCAACAAAGCCTTGCGCTGCAGCGTTGTTGCATCAAACACCGCAAGTGTGTCGTCAAGAAAGTTCGCGACGTACACCCAGCGACCGTCGGGTGAAATGTCGATCGCGTGCGCCCAACCCCCGCTTTTAGCCTGACTGACAGGCTCACCCTCTGCCGTAATGCAACTGATTGTGCCGTCCCAACTGTTGGCCGAATAAATGCGAGTGCCGTCCGGATGGGCCACCAAGTGTGATGGGCCGTGGCCGACCGCACAGCGCCCTGCAATCTGTCCATCACTCAGCCGCACCTTGACCACGACCGCGTCGCCCGCACAGGGCACAAATACATATTCGCCAGAGGCGGTCACCAGCGGATCATGGGGATATATCCCGACCTCGATAGTCTGCGCTTGATACCCCCGTGCATGCGGCCGGGCGATGGTCAATGTGCCCGACGCACCGCCAGTCACGCACACTACACCGTCGTCCGACACCACCGGCAATTGCGGCATACCAGGCGCCGCCCATCGTTGCTCGACCACAAGATCGGCCGCGCGCAACGCCAACACTTCATTCGATCCCGGGTCGGCCACGAACAACCGGCCTGCTTTTGCATCCAGCGCCAGATGCGATGCCTGGATTGCAACTTGGCTGGTAGCGGCGACATGACGTGTCACGCCATCAATACGCGCTACGCGCTTAGCTCGCTCACAAACCCAGATCGAACCATCAGGCCCGCTTAGCAGATGATGCACACCGGGAACCGAACCCTGTGCAGGTGCTGTCCCGCGCCGACCCTCGATCCGCCAGCCGCCGGCACTCCCCGGAGTTGCCCGATGACGCACACCGGCCTCGAGCAGCCACATGCGCAACCCCATCGGATAGTCATCGAGCCAGACATCGAAGCATGCCCCGGTCTGCAACGTATTGAAGTGTGCGATTACAGCCTTGCCCACTTCAGCACCGCGTTTGCCGCGACAATCAAGCATCGTCACATTTTCCTCGTGCAGATTATCTGTACCGCAGATACATCCCGCTGACTTACGGTCATGAGCCCGGATACGGCCAGGGTTTTCACATTGCAGTCACTTGCCAATAACAAAACGGGCGGCGCAATCAGCGCCGCCCACAAGTCTTCAATTGGCGAACCAGATTACCGCGGTTTGATGCCGGCAGCTTTTAGAAGTTCGGATGAGCTCTTGATTTCCGCGCGAACAAATTTTGAAAATTGCGCGGGTGTCATGTCTATCGTCTCATTGCCCAGTGCCACCAGTTTTGCATGCACGACCGGATCGTGTGCTGCAGCCTTGATCGATGCCGCGATCTTGTTGATGACCGGCTGCGGCACGCCCGTCTGCGCCCAGATGCCGAACCACAACGAGAAATCAAATCCCGGCACGCCGGATTCCGCAATCGTGGGCATGTTGGGCAGCACTCCGGAACGTTTGGCCGTGGAGACCGCAAGCCCGCGCACCCTGCCGCTCTGGATGAAGCCCAGAACGGCCGATATCGGTGCAAAATAGAAATCAACACGACCACCGACCACGTCGATCAGCACCTCTCCCGATCCCTTATAAGGGATGTGGTTCATCTTGATTTTACTCTCGAAGCTGAATTTTTCGAGGTTCATGTGCGTCCCGCTACCGATGCCGGCAGACGCAAAATTAATCGCGCCCGGCTTGGCTTTGGCTGCGCTGATCAGATCCTTCACCGACTTGTAGCTCGAATTGGGACTGGTCACCAGCACATTGGGTTGTTGCGCCAGCATGCCGATATCGACAAAATCCTTCAAGGTGTCATACGGCAGCTTGGCATACAGGGCCGGGTTGACGGACTGCCCCGATGAATGCATCAGTAGCGTGTAACCGTCGGGATTTGCGCGGGCCGCCACACCTGCGGCTATGGTGCCGCCAGCGCCGCCGCGATTGTCGGCCAACACGGTCTGGCCCCACATTTCCGTCCATTTGTTGGTGTAGAGACGACCCACGATGTCGGTCGAGCTGCCCGGCGGAAATGCCACAATAAAGCGCACCGGTTTGGTCGGGAATTCCGCTGCCCAACTCTGGGTTGCGATCATCGCAAAAGCGGCCATCACCCATTTGACTGACTTCATGCCTAATGCTCCTGTTAAATATAGAGAACGACTCGCCAACGACATCCGCATGTTCAGCCTTGAGGATGCCGGATGCACAAACCTGGGATCGTCGTGGTGCCGGGAAATCGCGCCCAGTTTAACCGTTCCCGGTCAAAGTTTGAACCATGTTGCAAAATATCGAGCCCGTCCACACCTCGCCACAATGGCACATCTGTGGGAATAAATAGGGTCAGTGTAACTTTTCCCTGGCCCTATTTATTTCAACCTCCTGTTATGTTTTAAACGCCAACCGGCAGACCATACCTTGCGGCACCGCCTACCTCACACATTGAACTCAGCTTCCTTGGCTTCCTGCATCAGCGTACTCCAGACATGCTCACGCAGTTCAGCAAAACGCGGCAGCAGGAGCGTAGCGCGATCACGCGGTCGCGGCAGATCCACCTTGATGATTTCATGCACGCTGCTGGGCCGGCCTTTCAACACCAATACCCGGTCACCCATCAGCACCGCTTCGTCAATCGCATGGGTCACAAAGACCATGGTCGTCGGCCGTGACTCCCAAATGCGCAACATTTCAAACTGGAGAATTTCGCGGGTCTGCGCATCCACTGCGCCAAACGGTTCATCCATCAGCAGTACGCGCGGCTCCACCGCCAATGCGCGCGCCAGACCACAGCGTTGCTGCATGCCGCCGGATATCTGGTACGGATAATAGTGCTCAAAGCCGGCGAGGCCGACGAGATTGAGGTATTCCGGTACCTTGGCGTCGATCTCCGCGCGCGATACCCCGGCCAGTTTCAGGCCGTAGGCGATGTTGTCGTAGACGGTTTTCCACGGAAACAGCCCGAAATGCTGAAACACCATTGCTACGCCGGCGCGAGGCTCAACAATGCGTTCACCCTCCACCTGGATCTCACCCTCGCTCAGCGGCATCAACCCGTCAATGCAACGCAACAAGGTCGTTTTGCCGCAGCCCGACGGGCCGATGATCGCAAGTACTTCGCGCTCACCCACCGAAAGATCGACATCGCGAAAGACCTGCAGTGAGCCAAATCTTTTGCCTGCACCCGTCACCACAATGCGTGGTTGTATCTGCTGCGTGCTGTTCACCTGTTCCCCTCCAACTTTGTATCGTTAACGTCTCTATTTTCTTCCTGATCAGGGTAGGCGCTCACCCTGCCGTCGTCAAACATTCAGCTATTTCATGACCCGCACTTACGCAGGTCACCGGGTTACGACAGACCGTCACCCACATCTACGTTCTCACTTTTCAATTCAATTCCCGAAGCCTTGGCCTGCAGCAACAGCAGTTGCGAAAAATCCTGATCGTAACCATGCCCGATCAGCGTCTGCACCATGTCGCGGGCAGTCGCGGTGGTCGGCATTGGCACCCCATAAGTGCGCCCGGCAGCCAATCCCAAATCGATGTCCTTACGCAGCAGTTCCGGCGTAAAGGTCACGTGAAAATCAAGATTGGACAGTGCCGGGGTTTTGTATGCGGTGAACATCGAACCCATGACGCTTTTGTTGAGAAAATCGAGGAAAGCATGGCGTTTCATGCCGGCCTTTTCAGCAAGTACCGTGATTTCGCACAGGTTCTGGGTCACTACGCCCAACATCACGTTGTGGCAGATTTTGGCGATACGCGACAGTTCTCCATCGCCAACATAGGACACCCCTTGCCCTATGGCTTCGAGGTAGGGCGCAACCGCATCAAAAGCGTCCTGAGGGCCCGAAGCAACCACGGTCAATTTACCGGCCTTGATCACCTTGGCATTGCCTGACACCGGTGAGGCAAGCATCTTGATGTTCTTCGCTGCGAGTTTGGCGCGGATCTCGGCGGATTCTTCGAGGGATATTGAAGTGCTGTCGACAATGATTTTCGGCGCGCCGCCCGCGGACAACACACCATTCGACCCGAACAGCACTTCCTTGACGTCCTTGCCGGCGGACACCATGGTAAACACGATGTCGCAGCCCACGAGATCCGTCAGCTTATCCGCAATTTTTGCGCCGGATTTGACCAGCGGTTCGGCCTTCGCCCGCGTGCGGTTCCAGACGGTGATGTCGCAACCGGCTTTCGCCAGACGCTCGGCCATTGCATAACCCATGCGGCCGATGCCGATCCAACCGAGCTTGTGTTGTTTCATGTTTGCCATTTCAATTCCTTAAAAAATCAAAAGCATTTGCCACAGAGGATTCATCACAATACCCCCTTGAGGGGTACACAGAGTTCACAGAGAACTGCGAAAAACGGTATTCACTCGACTCGGGCCGCAGTTTTGTTTTTCTCTGTGGCCTCCGTGATCTCTGTGGCTAAAAAGTTTGGCCCTTCACGCCGACAACGCCTGCTCCCAATTGCGGGTTTCGATGACGTTCTTTACTTCGGCGAGAAAGGCCGCTGAATACGAACCGTCTACTGCGCGATGGTCAAAACTCTGCGCCAGCACGCCGACCGGACGTATCGCAATCGAGTCACCATCGGCGCCCTCGATCACCACCGGTTTTTTGCGAATGGCGTCAGCAGAAAGAATCGCCACTTGTGGCTGATTGATGATGGGTGCGGTAATCACCGTGCCGAACGCGCCATTGTTGGTAATGGTGTAGGTACCTTCGGTCATCTCATCCGGGCGCAATTTACCGGCGCGCGCACGCTGCGCCAAGTCGTTGATTTCTTTAACAATTTTCGGCAACGATTTGGCCGGCACATCCTTGATCACCGGCACCACCAGGCCGTCGAAATTGAGATCGACGGCGATGCCGATATTGATCCGGGGATGCAATGCCAGGCCATCGCCCTGCAGGCTGGCATTGAGTTTCGGAAACTTGCCCAATGCAATCGACACCGCGCGCACGATGAACGGCAAATAGGTCAGCGAATAACCTTCGCGGCGTTTCCACTCCGCACCATGCAACTTGCGCGCCTGCTCGACGCGGTGAAAATCCACCTCCACCACCTGCAGCACATGCGGCG
>JAQBGW010000157.1:0-2670 GCA_032128415.1 Betaproteobacteria bacterium
GGGGTGACGTCGAAGCGGTCACCCCCGTGGACCTCTACGCGCTATCGCGGGCCTGTCGATCCTGCTGGTGGAACAGAATGCGCACCTCGCGCTGAACAATTGGCATCGCGCGGCAGGCCGCGCAACGGCCCGCGCAGCGCGACGAGCAGCGCCTGCGTCATGCGCACGCGATCTAACGGCTGCAGCGCCGGCATCACCGGCGCAATGTGATCGATCGCAGTCACCTTCACAAAATCCATGCCCGGCAGCACCGCGGCCGCGAGCGGAATCAGGCCATCGCTCTGCAGGCCCTCGTGCGCCATCAGATCGCGCGGCAGCGCGAGCAGCGTCTTGCTGTGCGGCTCGAGCGCGCTGGCAAAGGCGAGGATCGGCACCTGGCGGATGATCTCGCTGATCGCGCCCGCATGCATGCGCACGTATGCGCGCGAGGCCGCGGTCGTCAGGCCTTCGGCGGCTTGCCTGCTGCCGCCAAAAAAACCGAGGATCAACGTCGAGACGATCGGATCGAGCACTGTGCCGTCGAGCAGCCAGTCGGCCACCGGCGAGCCGCCGAACGCGCCCTGCAGCGATACCCAGCCGCTGACTTTGCGGCGCAGCGCGGGTACGGTGCGCAGCGCTTCGAGCGCATCGACTGAACCCTTGCTGTGGGTGAGCAGGAGCACGGGCTTGGCGGCCGCGCCGATCGCCTCGGCGATGATTGCCGCATTGACTGCGATGCTCTGGCCGGGTTTGACCGCGACTTTTTCATGCGCGACGCCGAGCTGGTGCAGCCAGCGCAGCTGATCAACATAGTAGTTCGGATCGAGGTTGCTGAAATAGCCGGGCACCAGCAGCACCTGGTGCCGGCGCAGCGCAGCTACCTGCGCCGCACCAAAGGCGCAGTTGCCGGCATAGGCATCGAGATAGGCGCGCGTGAGATCGGCACCGCCGGCAGCGCGCGCACCCGCCGCCGCACCCAGCACGAGCGTGATCACCAGCACTGGTATACCGCTGCGGCAGCACTTCATCGCCTCAGGTATAGCACGTTGCAGGAAACCATCTGAAACGGCCCAACCGGCAGATGGTGAAAATAGTAGTAGGGGTCGGGTTAATAGTAGTAGGGGTCAGTAGTAGGGGTCGGGTTGGCCATTCTTGCCCACATGCCGTCAACTGCTGAACGCATGCATCGGTTAGTTTGCTCAAGAATTCTTGGAAAAAATGGCCGACCCGACCCCTTCTACTCTGAGCAGTGAGCGCACCCCGGATGAGATCTGCAAGACTGAGCGTCGCTGAAGTGAGCGGATACTACGGGCAGCTGGGGTAATTAGCTGCCTGTGATATATAAAAACTTTTAAAAACAATTACTTATAGACATTCCCTTGGTGTCGGACCACGCTATATGTCGATAAAACTTCAATTTATCGACATATTATGATGAAGTGTCGATGGCATCGGTAGATTGTGAAATCATGTCGATAAAACTGTTATATATCGACATGTCAGTATAATCTGTCGATTGAGCGGGCGTGCCCATCCGGGTGTGCCGGTTGCAGAGGATGTTTCGGGAAATGGACAAGTTCGAACCAGGCCGCCCCTATAACGCACTGCCGTTGCTGCCGCCCCAGGCAGATATTGAGTCCCGGGCGATCATGAAAGCCTGCACCGAGGCGCGTGTCGCGCTCGAAGCATTGCGTGTTTCCAGCGGGCTGATTCCCAACCCGGCCGTGCTGATCAATACCATTCCGTTGCTGGAGGCGCAGGCGAGTTCGGAAATCGAGAATATCGTCACGACCACCGACACGCTGTTCCGATACGCGGAAGTCAATGCCGATCAGGCCGATCCCGCGACCAAGGAGGCACTGCGTTACCGTACCGCGCTGCGGCAGGGGGTGGAATCGCTGAAAGTCCGGCCGCTGACAACGGCAACCGCGGTCGCCGTCTGCAGTACGATCAAGGGCGTGCAGATGGACATACGCCGCGTACCCGGCACCAAGCTGGAAAATCAGGCCACCCGCAATATCATTTACACGCCACCGGAAGGCGAGGGCTTGTTGCGCGACCAACTGGGGAACTGGGAGCATTTCATCCATGACCGTTCCACGCTCGATCCGCTGATACGCATGGCCATCGCGCATTATCAATTCGAGGCCATACACCCGTTCACTGACGGCAACGGGCGCGCCGGACGGATACTCAATCAACTCATGCTGGTAGACGAGCAGTTGCTCGACACGCCGCTGCTGTATCTGTCGCGTTACATAATTCGCAACAAGGCGGATTACTACCGCCTGCTGCTCGGCGTGACTGCAGATGCTGCGTGGGAGCCCTGGATACTATTCATGCTGACCGGTGTGCGCGAGACTGCGCGGTGGACCAGTCTGAAGATTGCTGCGATCAACGATCTGATCGCGCATGCCGCCGATTTCGTGCGCGATCGACTGCCCAGGATATACAGCCGCGAGCTGGTCGATATCGTTTTTGTCCAGCCGTATTGCCGCATCCAGAACCTGGTCGATGGCGGGATTGCCAAACGCCAGACTGCATCGGTCTATCTGAAAGCGCTGGCGGGGATCGGGGTGCTGCGCGAAAGTCAGTCTGGCCGGGAAAAGTTGTTCGTGCATCCTGCGTTTCTGGCGTTGCTGCTGAATGAAAATCACACCATCCGCAAATACGGCGGCGATCAATGACAAT
>JAQBGW010000158.1:0-17790 GCA_032128415.1 Betaproteobacteria bacterium
CACGGTGAGCCTGCCGACCAGCGTCGCCGGGTCATAGGCCGACTTGATGCCGGCGAACACCTGTTTGGCGCCGAGGCTGCCTACATCCAGCGTCAGCTTCAGCAGTTTGTCGGCGCCATCCACGTGTTCGGCATTGGCGATGCGCGCGATGCGCAGGTCGATTTTGTTGAAGTCATCAATCGAGATCGTCGCCGGGCCGGTGGCAGCCGGTGTTGCGGCAGCGACTGCAGGCGCAGGCGTGGGGACGGTGGTCATTTGCAGGTTTTCCTTGTTGACGGCGACAAGGGCTTCGATTTGTTTAGGATCGACACGGGTAATTAAGTGCGAATACTTATTAATCTTGTGCTCGAAAAGCAAATATTGCGCGTCTTGCCAGCTCTGTGGCTTGAGATTTAAGAATCTTTCGACTTCGTCAGCTACTTTCGGTAAGGAAGGCTTGAGATATATAGTCAGAATTCGGAACGCATTGATCAAAACGCTGCAAACTTGGTGTAAGCGGGCTTTATTTTTTTCGTCTTTAGCGAGTTCCCATGGTTTCTCATGATCGACAAACTGATTAACAAAATCAGCGAGCTCTAAAATTTTACGAATGGCTTTTCCAAACTCTCGATTTTCGTATCGAAGTTTGATCTCGTCAGATGCCTGTTGAAGATGCTGCAATACCCCAGATTCAGGCCCTCTAACTACTGCTTGATCATGCAATCCATGTTCTTCTGAGCCATATATTGCGAACGGAAATCCACCAAAGCTCATGTGGGGTGGGTCGATGTAAGGGCCATCAAGCCTGCATAGTTGACCGTCGAATTTGTTTGCAATGAAGCCCGCGGCTCGGCTTGCGATATTCACATACTTGCCCACCAGATCGCTATTCACCCGCGCCACAAAATCATCCAGATTCAGATCAATGTCCTCCATCGTCGCATTCAGTTTCGCCGCATAGTAATACCGCAGCCATTCCGGGTTCAGCCCCTGCTGGATGTAACTCTCGGCGGTGATGAAAGTGCCCCGCGACTTGGACATCTTCTCGCCGTTGACGGTGAGGAAGCCGTGGGCGAACACTTTGGACGGCGTGCGGAAACCGGCATTCTTGAGCATTGCCGGCCAGAACAGCGCGTGGAAGTAGAGGATGTCTTTGCCGATGAAATGGATCAGCTCGGTGTCGCTGCCCGGTTTGAGGAAAGCATCGGCGTCGATGGAGTTACCTGCAACCTGTTGTTTTTTAACATAATTCAGGAAACTGCCGAAATAGCCCACCGGCGCGTCCAGCCAGACGTAAAAGAATTTCTTGCCGTCAGTGCCGGGAATCGGAAAGCCGAAATAGGGTGCGTCGCGCGAGATGTCCCAGTCATTGAGTCCCGAGGCGAACCATTCCGCCATTTTGTTCGCGGCTTCGGGCTGCAGCGTACCGGAGCGTGTCCATTTCTGCAGGAACTCCGCACAGTCGCCGAGCTTGAAGAAATAATGTTCCGATGATTTGCGCACCGGCGCGGCGCCGGACACTGTTGAGTACGGATTTTTCAGGTCGGTAGGTGAGTAGGTCGCGCCGCAGACTTCGCAGGAATCGCCGTATTGGTCCTTCGCACCGCACTTGGGGCACTCGCCCTTGATGTAGCGATCCGGCAGGAACATGTTCTTGACGGGGTCATAGAACTGCTCCACGTCGCGCCGCGCAATGAGTTTTGCCTCATTGAGGCGTTTGTAGAATTCTTCCGACAATTCCCGCGTTTCATCGGAGTGCGTGGAGTGGTAGTTGTCGAAGCTGACCAGGAAAGCGTCAAAATCGCGCTGGTGTTCTTTCCCCACGCGCTCAATCAGTTGTTCCGGTGTGATGCCCTCGGCATCCGCGCGCAGCATGATCGGCGTGCCGTGGGTGTCGTCGGCGCCGACGTAATGCACGGTGTGGCCCTGCATGCGCTGAAACCGCACCCAGATGTCGGTCTGGATGTATTCGACCAGATGGCCAAGGTGGATCGCGCCGTTGGCATACGGCAGCGCCGACGTCACCAGGATCCGGCGCGGTTTCTGGGCGAGGTCAGTCATGGATGCGCAGGCGGCAGCCGTGGACGCTGCAGTCGTGATCCTGCAGCGCCAAATTGACGAGGATGCGTCGGTGGGTCATGGATACAGTCGGAGGAGTGAAGCTAAAGGATTGAATTGTAACAAACAATTCGAAAATCTCTGGCCTGCGGACAGCTGCTGGGGCCGACCCGGGGGCAGCTTGGCCAGCAATCGGCAAAAAAACCTTTGTCGGCATGGGGTTGTGGTTGGTCTGGCGGTGCGATGTCGCTACAATCGCGGCCTTACCACGCACACCGACGGAACCCGAACCATGGCTATTACCGAGCAGGATGTACAAACCGCATTGAAGCAGTTGACCGATCCGAACACGAAAACCGATTACGTGACCGGCAAGGCGGCCAGGAACATCAAGATAGACGGCAACAATGTGGCGCTCGATATCCTGCTGGGCTATCCGTCGAAAAGCCAGATTGAACCGATCCGCAAGGAAATCGCCGCCAAACTGAAAACACTGCCTGGCGTGGGCAGTGTCAACGTCAACGTGTCCACAAAAATTGTTTCACACGCGGTGCAGCGCGGCGTGAAGCTGATCCCCGGCGTGAAGAACATCATTGCCATCGCTTCGGGCAAGGGCGGTGTCGGCAAGAGCACCACGGCGGTGAATCTGGCGCTGGCGCTGGCCGCCGAGGGCGCCAAAGTCGGTGTGCTCGATGCCGACATTTACGGACCGTCGCAGCCGATGATGCTGGGTATCGCCGGACGGCCCGAATCCAAGGACGGCAAATCGCTGGAGCCGATGGAAGCGCACGGCCTGCAGGCAATGTCCATCGGTTTCCTGATCGACACCGAAACGCCGATGGTCTGGCGCGGCCCGATGGTGACTCAGGCGCTGGAGCAACTGGTGAATGAAACCAAATGGCGCGATATCGATTACCTGATCGTTGACCTGCCGCCGGGCACCGGTGACATCCAATTGACGCTGGCGCAGCGCGTGCCGGTCACCGGCGCGGTGATCGTCACCACGCCGCAGGACATTGCGCTGATCGATGCGCGCAAGGGCCTGAAGATGTTCGAGAAGGTCGGCATTCCGATCCTCGGCATCGTCGAGAACATGTCGCTGCACATCTGCTCCAAGTGCGGCAATGAAGAGCACATATTCGGCGAAGGTGGCGGCAGCCGCATGGGCGCCGATTACAACGTCGAACTGCTGGGTTCACTGCCGTTGGATATCAATATCCGCAAGCAGGCAGATTCCGGCAAGCCGACGGTAGTGGTGGATCCGGATGGCCGCATTGCTGACATCTATCGCCAGATTGCCCGGCGCGTTGCTGTCAAAATCGCCGAGAAGCAACAGGATCATTCGGCGGCGTTTCCCAAGATTGTTGTCAAAAACACCTGACGGGTTGCTTCAGGGTTCTTGAAAAATGTTCCGGTATGTTCATTGCTGTTCTCCCTCACCCTCGGTCCCTCCCCCGGAGGGGGAGGGATGAAAAGCCCTTCTCCCTCCGGGACAAGGGTACACTTGAAGCAGAGCCGAAGGGTGAGGATGAGGGCGGCGGCTTTCTCTGCAGTGTGATCCAGCTTTAAGATAGAGGCATACCATGCGCTTCCGCTTCCCGATCATCATCATCGACGAGGATTTTCGCTCGGAAAACTCGAGTGGTCTGGGCATCCGTGCCCTGGTCAAGGCCATTGAGGAAGAAAGCATGGAAGTGCTGGGCGTCACCAGTTATGGCGACCTGTCTTCCTTCGCGCAGCAGCAGTCGCGCGCCTCGGCGTTCATCCTGTCGGTCGATGACGAGGATTTTTCGGAGCTGGAACTGGCATCAACCATCGGCGAACTGCGCACTTTCGTCAAGGCGATCCGCTTCCGTAACGCCGATATTCCTATTTTTCTCTACGGCGAGACGCATACCTCCCGGCACATCCCCAATGACGTGCTGCGTGAACTGCACGGCTTCATCCACATGTTCGAGGACACGCCGGAATTTGTGGCGCGCTACATTGTGCGCGAATCCAAGTCGTATCTCGACAGCCTGGCACCACCGTTTTTCCGCGCGCTGACGCATTACGCGCAGGATGGTTCCTACTCCTGGCACTGTCCCGGACATTCCGGCGGCGTCGCGTTCCTGAAAAGCCCGGTGGGGCAGATGTTCCACCAGTTTTTCGGCGAGAACCTGTTGCGTGCCGACGTTTGCAATGCGGTGGATGAACTGGGCCAGTTGCTCGACCATTCCGGGCCGGTAGCGGCGTCCGAACGCAACGCCGCACGCATCTTCAACTGCGACCACCTGTTCTTCGTCACCAACGGCACTTCGACCTCAAACAAGATGGTGTGGCATTCGACGGTGGCGCCGGGCGACGTAGTCATCGTTGACCGCAATTGCCATGTCTCGATCCTGCACGCAATTACCATGACCGGCGCAGTGCCGGTGTTCCTGATGCCGACGCGCAATCACTTCGGTATCATCGGTCCGATCCCGCTGGAAGAATTTACCTGGGAAAACATCGAGAAAAAAATCCGCGCCAATCCGTTTGCCTCGAAGTCGAAATCCAAGCCGCGTATCCTGACGATTACCCAGAGTACCTACGACGGCATTCTGTATAACGTCGATGTCATCAAGGAAAAGCTCGACGGCAAGATCGACACGCTGCATTTTGACGAAGCCTGGCTGCCGCATGCGACGTTCCACAAGTTCTATCACGGCATGCATGCCATTGGCCGCGACCGACCGCGAACCAAGGAGTCGGTGGTGTTTTCGACCCAGTCCACGCACAAGCTGCTGGCCGGGCTGTCACAGGCTTCGCAGATCCTGGTGCAGGACAGCGAGACGCGAAAACTCGACTACGACACCTTCAACGAAGCGTACCTGCTGCACACATCGACCAGCCCCCAGTATGCAATCATCGCGTCCTGCGACGTGGCTGCGGCGATGATGGAGCCGCCGGGCGGCACCGCGCTGGTCGAGGAATCGATCATGGAGGCGCTGGATTTCCGCCGCGCGATGCGCAAGGTCGACGCCGAATTCGGCAAGGACTGGTGGTTCAAGGTGTGGGGACCGGAACGCCTGGCCGCCGAAGGTGTCGGCAACCGCGACGACTGGATGCTGCGGCCCTCGGAACGCTGGCACGGCTTCGGCAACCTCGAGCCGGGTTTCAACATGCTCGATCCGATCAAGGCCACGGTGATCACGCCGGGTCTGGACGTGACCGGCAAATTTGCCAAAACCGGCATCCCGGCGGCGGTGGTGACCCGGTACCTTGTCGAGCACGGCATCATCGTCGAGAAGACCGGTCTGTATTCCTTTTTCATCATGTTCACCATCGGCATTACCAAAGGCCGCTGGAACACGATGGTCACCGAGCTGCAGCAGTTCAAGGATGACTACGACAACAACCGTCCGCTGTGGCGCGTGCTGCCGGAATTCCTGGCGGCGCATCCGCGTTACGAAAAAATCGGCCTCAAGGATCTGTGCGAGCAGATCCACGGCGTGTACAGGGCGAACGATATCGCGCGACTGACTACCGAGATGTACCTGTCGGACATGCAACCGGCGATGCCGCCTGCCGAAGCCTGGGCGCGTATGGCGCACCGCAAGATCGAGCGCGTCGAGATCGACAAGCTGGAAGGACGGGTGGCCAGCGTGTTGTTGACGCCGTATCCGCCGGGTATTCCGCTGCTGATACCGGGTGAGCGCTTCAACAGCACCATCGTGCGTTACCTGCAGTTTGCACGCATGTTCAACCGGCAATTCCCGGGTTTCGAAACCGACATCCACGGCCTGGTGACCGATAAAGTCGAGGCGGAGCTGCGCTACTTCGTCGATTGCGTCACCGGCGATTGATATTATAAGTATTTGTTTATATTAATAAAATAAGGACTGTCTGGTGGCGGCGGTTTGGGAAATCGAGAGTGCGCTGCCCGGTGCCTTATGGCCCGCGGTTCCGTCACCCGGTGCAGCGACGCTGCTGGCGCTGCAATACCAGCTCGAACAGACACAGTGGCTGCCAACTGACGCGCTGGCCGCACTGCAGTTAACACAGCTCACCAATGTCGTTGCCCATGCCCACGAAACCGTGCCGCATTACCGCGAGCGCTGGGCGGGGGAATACGATCCGTCGATTCCGCTGACCTGGGAAGCATTCATGCGGTTGCCGCTGCTGACGCGGTCCGATCTGCAGACGCGATTCGACAAAATGAAAAGTACGCGAATTCCCGCGCAGCATGGGGCGATTGCTGAAGCGCGCACCTCGGGCTCCACTGGTACGCCAGTCTGTGTTCTGAAAACCGAACTGTGCGGGCTGTTCTGGAAAGCATTCACCCTGCGAGAACATGCCTGGCACAACCGTGACCTGTTGGGCAAGCTGGCGGCGATCCGACAGGGTGTCAAACGCGAAGAGGGTAAAGGGTGGGGTGCCGCGACGCAGGGGGTGGTGAGCACCGGACCCGCTGCCACGCTACCGGTCGGTACGGAGGTGAGCGAACAACTGCAGTGGCTGCAGCAGCAGGATCCGGATTATCTGCTGACGCATCCGACCAATCTCGGTGCGCTGGCGCAGTTATCGATCGAACGTGGCGTCCGGTTGCCGCGGTTACGGGAAGCGAGGACCAGTGGCGAGTTACTGTCACCGGAGGTGCGCGAACTGTGCCTCGAGGCATGGGGCGTTACTGTGGCGGATATGTATTCAACGAACGAGGTTGGTTACATTGCGTTGCAATGCCTGGAAACCGGCAGCTATCACGTAATGGCGGAAGGCGTGGTCGTGGAAATCATTGACGATGCTGGAATGCCGTGTGCGCCGGGCCAAACCGGGCGCATCGTTGTATCCAGCTTGCACAATTTTGCGACGCCGCTGATTCGCTATGACATCGGTGATTATGCCGAGCTCGGTGCGCCTTGCCCGTGCGGCAGGGGATTGCCGGCGCTGTCCCGGATTATCGGCCGGGCGCGCAATATGCTGGTGCTGGCGAATGGCGAACGGCTCTGGCCGTCATTTTCAATGCGCAGTCTTTCTGAAGTGCTTCCGGTCACACAATATCAGTTCGTGCAGAAGGCCATGGACTTGCTGGAAGCGCGGCTGGTGGTATCGAGTCCATTTACGCAGGAACAGGAAAGCATGTTCGTGGAGCGTTTGCGCGCTCAGATGCCGGGCGGGTTTCGCGTCAAGGTCGTCTACTGTGAAACCATTCCCCGCAGCGCAGGCGGGAAATTCGAGGATTTCGTTTCCGAAGTTGGATGAAGTCATTCATGAAATTCATTAGGCTCTGGTGGCGATGATGCAGGCATGCCGGGCTTCGGCAGGAATGGCAAGGCCGCGGATTTGATGAGTTGTGCTGCCCGCCGAGTTCACCACTGACTGATCGGCAATGTGGTAACCCAGATCAGTAAAAAGCGCAATGAGATCAAATTCTGAAATGGCATAGGCGTGTAGGTGCCGGGCATAAAGTTGTGCCCGTTCAAGCAGCCGGTCAAGGTCCGGCCCGGTGCAATTCGCTCTGGCAGAAACCGTTTTCAGAAAAGCCTGTGTCTGCGGTTCTGAGAATTTCACGGGGTCGTGCAGGGTTTCGGGTCGGATGCGATTGGTGGTCAGCACGGCGCCGCCCTGGGCCAGCAAGTGCCGCCAGTGGCTGACGATGCTGGTACGTCGCGCCGCGTCGAATTGGCCGAGGAAAGAATGGCTGCAGATGATGTCGAACGACGTTTCCGGTCTGTAATCAAGGATGTCCGCCTGCAGCGTGTGGATCTTGATGCCCGCTCTGCCTGCGTACCATTCATTGAGTTTCAGCGGCGTATCGCATATGTCGGTCACAGTGATGCTGGCGGTGATGCCGGATTTTTGGCATGCGTGCAGGACGTGCGCCAAAATAGAATAGTCCGCGGCACCGGAAATTAGGATGCGCAGGCTGTCGCGCCCGTGGTGCAGCATCTGCAGAGCCTGCGGGAAAAAAGTGGCTTGGTGCCGGGGCGAGGCGGCAAGATCCATCAACCGCAATTCCTGCCACAAACCGTGATACCAGACGCAGCTTTCCCCGGATACCGAATCCTTGCGACAGTGGCTCGCGGCTATGCTCCGTGCCAGAACAGCACTTTCTGCCAGCGGCTCTTCTACGTCGGGCATGAAGCGATGCGGTTCAGATGGGAACGGTCAGGCATAGGTTATGGATTATAAGTGTCAACGATTGGCGTTGCCGGTAACGATGATATGCTTTTCTGATTGATGACTGACACGATGGAACTGATACGCTCCGCACTGCCCGGCATGACCTGGCCGACGATCCCCGACGATGACGGGGTGCGCATGCTGGCACTGCAGTTTCAGTTCGGTCGGTCGCAGAGGTGGTCACGCCGCGCGACATTTCCGCGGCAGAACAGGCGCAGTTCATCACCGCGCTGCAGGGCTGCCTGGGCTGGCCGTTTCGAATCACGCTCACGCGCGTGGAGGCGATTACGCGCGGCGCCGGCGGCAAATACGAGGATTTTGTGTCGCTGCTGGAATCCTGAAAACGATCAGGGCGACAGTTTCCGGACTTTATCCATCCACGCCGCAGCCTGTGCGTCGGCTTCAGCTTTCTGCGAGTCCGACAAGGCGGCCGCCAGCGGGCCGAGTCCCTGCAACGCCCGTTCGTCACCCTGCAGCGCTGCCACCTTGATCCAGTAATAGGCTTCCCGCGGATCGCGCGCTATGCCTTTGCCTTCGCTGAGCAGCAGTCCGAGGTTGTACTGGGCCTGGACGTGGCCGCGACGCGCAGCCTCGCGAAACCAGCGTACGGCGCGCACGTAGTCCACACCGACACCTTCACCCTGCACATAAGTCAGACCGAGGTTGTATTGCGCGCCGGGATCGTTCTGCACTGCGGCGAAATTCCACCAGCGGTGCGCCTGCGCGAGGTCTTTTGCAACGCCATAACCACGCGCGTACATCAGGCCGAGGCTGGTTTGTGAGCGCCGGTCACCGAGCCGCGCGAGACGACGAAACCATTCTGCGGCCTTGACATAATCCTGTTCGGCGCCTTCGCGCCCGGCGTAATAGGATTCGGCCAGTGCGCGCATGGCGCCGCGGTCGCCAGCCTCGGCACGCTGCGTCAGATCATCGATGGTGATGTTCGGCGCGGCGGCGTGCACGGCACCGATGGTGACAGCGAGCAGCAGTGCGGCGAGCTTGATGATTCTCAGCGTCGTGTTGAACATGGATTTCCCTCATCCCCGACCCTCTGCTTCGCTTCCAGTGTTCCCTGGTCCCAGAGGGAGAAGGGAGGTATCTGGAACAATGGCATCCAGCCATTGTTCAGAATTTCAATGGCTTGCCACGCGGTCATGGATTTCAAAACGGTAGTCATGCGCATGACGCTGGTCTTTGGCGAATTCGCGGGTGCTGTGCAGGTGCCACTGCGCGGCATCAAATGCCGGCATGTGCGTGTCGCCCCTCGGTTCAGCATCAACGACGGTCAGGTAGATGCGATCCGCCTTGGGCAGCGCCTCGCGATACAGTTCACCACCACCAATGACGAACACTTCGCTGTCACCGGCGCAATAGGTGATGGCTGCATCCAGGGTGTGCGCAATCAAGGCGCCAGGTACTTTGTAATCACGCTGACGGGTGACGATGACGGTGGTGCGTCCGGGCAGCAGGCGGTTGATCGACTCGTAAGTCTTGCGGCCCATGATGATGTGATGGCCCATGGTTACTGATTTGAACAGCTGCAGTTCATTGGGAAGACGCCAGGGAATTTTGCCGTCGGCACCGATGACACGATTTTTCGCCATCGCCACAATCAGCGACAATCGCGGGGTCGGGGTTGGTTTTTGACCCTCACTTTGCACTGGTCATCACACCGCTATCGGCGCACGTATGGCCGCGTGCGGATCGTAGTTCTCGAGCGTGAAATCCGCGTATTTGAATGCGAACAGATCATTCACCGCCGGATTGAGTTTTATCGCCGGCAAGGGCCGTGGCGTGCGCGACAGTTGTTCACGCGCCTGGTCGAGGTGATTCATGTAGAGATGAGTGTCGCCGAAGGTATGCACGAAATCGCCGGGCTTCAGCCCGCACACCTGCGCGACCATCAGCGTCAACAGCGAATACGACGCAATATTGAACGGCACGCCGAGGAACATGTCGGCGCTGCGCTGATAGAGTTGGCACGACAATCGCCCCTCGGCGACATAGAACTGGAAAAACGCATGGCACGGCATTAGTGCCATTTTGTCGAGGTCTGCGACATTCCATGCCGACACGATCATGCGCCGCGAGTCGGGGTTTTTGCGCAGCTGATCGAGCACCTGGCTGATCTGGTCGATATGGCGGCCGTCCGCCGCCGGCCACGAGCGCCACTGATAGCCGTACACCGGCCCAAGCTCGCCATCGGGTTTAGCCCATTCGTCCCAGATACTGACGCCGTTTTCTTTCAGGTAATGCGTATTGGTCTCACCCTTCAGGAACCACAGCAGTTCGTGGATGATTGACTTCAGGTGCACTTTCTTGGTGGTGACCAGCGGAAATCCGGCATTGAGATCGAAGCGGAGCTGGGCGCCGAAGACCGACAATGTGCCGGTGCCGGTACGGTCGGATTTGCGGGTGCCGTGATCAAGAACGTGGCGGAGCAGATCGAGATAAGTGCGCATGATGTGCAGGTTGGTTTTCGGGGGTACGGTTGCCACCGATTTTAGCAGGCCGCGACGCCCTGGCCGCTATAATCGCAATCATTCCAACTTGCGGATTTTCAACGATGATTGCGCGCCTGCAGACACAAACTTCAATGCCGAGCCCGAAAGAACTGGAGCGTGCGCGGCATTTGCTGATTGTGGCGCCCGCCGGCACTGCGCACTCCGCGCTGGCTATGAGCGACGCGCTGGCCAGGGCGCTCAGTCGTCGTCGCAAGAAAATCGCGGATCTGGCCGGTGCGCCGGTCAGCGCTGATACGGCAGGTGGTGCGCTGGCGGTATGGGTGATGCCGGATCTGAAAAAATCCATGTTCGAGCAACAGGCGCTGGTGTGCAAGGCAGTAGGTCTGTTGCTCGCCGAACATCCGGAAGATCTGACCGTGATCGTCGCCGGCCTCCCCGCACAGCGCCGCGTGCTGGCGGAACTGGCGGTTTATGTCTCCTGGATCAACGGCATTACGCTGCCACAACGCAAGACGCAGCTCAAAAATAAATCCGGCGCGAAGCCGCTCAAGAATATTCAGCTGTATGGGCATCACTCTGCCGACGGCTTTGCCGCAATCCACGCACAGGCCGCAGGCAACGTGTTGTGCCGCGAGCTGACCGTGCTGCCGCCGAACGAGCTGACCCCCGGTGCGTACCGTGGGCGCATCAAGCTGCTCGCCAAACAGAACGGCTGGACGCGCGAAGAATACGCTTTCAAACGCCTGCAAAAAATGGGTGCCGGCGCTTTCTGCGCCGTGGCGCAGGGCAGCGATGAACAGGATGCGGCCATCGTACGGCTGAGCTACCGGCCGCGGGGTGCTAAAAAAACCGTGGCGCTGGTCGGCAAGGGCATCTGCTTCGACACCGGCGGGCACAATCTGAAACCGGCGCGCTACATGCAGGGCATGCACGAAGACATGAACGGTTCGGCGGTGGCGCTGGGCATACTCGCTGCGGCAACTGCGGCTAAGCTCAAGGTCAATATTGACTGCTGGCTGGCGCTGGCGCAGAACCACCTGAGCCCGCGCGCTTATAAACAGAACGACATCGTCACCGCGCTGAACGGCACCACGATCGAAATCGTGCATACCGACGCCGAGGGCCGCATGGTGCTGGCTGACACGCTGACGCTGGCCGCGCGTGGCAAGCCAAATAAGCCCGACGTGATGATCGATTTTGCGACACTCACCGGCGCCATGCATGTGGCGCTGGGCAGCCGTTACAGTGGTGTATTCGCGACGACTGCGCAGTGGGCGGCACGCGCCGTAGCTGCGGGCGCCGCGTCCGGTGAACGCGTGTGCGTGTTTCCGATGGATGATGATTACGACAGTGCCCTCGACAGCGCGGTGGCTGATGTCAAGCAATGCACGCTCGACGGCGAGGCCGATCACATCCTCGCCGCGCGGCTGTTGCAGCGTTTCACCGACAAGACGCCGTGGATCCACATGGATCTGTCGGCGCACAGTTGCAAGGGCGGACTGGGTGCGGTGGCGAGTGATTGCACCGGGTTTGGCGTGGCCTGGGGTGTAGCGTTTCTTCGTGAGCAGTAAAAATATTAATTAAAACAACGAGTTATATTGAATTCTGGTGCAAACCAGCCCGCGGAGAGTGACCGGCAATGACTGAACACAGCCAGTTCCGACTGCTGACGGAGCGCCGCTTCGCTCCGTTTTTCGGCGTGCAGTTTTGCGGCGCGATGAACGACAACGTGTTCAAGCAGGCGCTGGTGATCCTGCTCGCCTATCAGACGCTCAGTTTCACCACGCTCTCCACCGATGTGCTGCTGAATCTTGCGCAGGCCTTGTTCATTCTGCCTTTCTTTCTGTTCTCTGCCACCGCCGGCCAGCTCGCGGACAAGTACGAGAAATCGCGCCTGATCCGCATTACGGTCGCCATCGAGCTCGCCGTCATGATGTTCGGCGCCGCCGGCTTTTTCATGCACAGTCTGGAATTACTGCTCGCCGCATTGTTCCTCGGCGGCGTGCAGTCGGCGCTGTTCGGCCCGGTCAAATACGCGATCCTGCCGCAGCACTTGCGCGAGCGCGAATTGGTCGGCGGCAATGGCCTGGTCGAAATGGGGACTTCAATCGCCATACTCACCGGCATGATGCTCGGCGGCTGGCTGATCAGCCAGCAGAGCTGGGGCATTGCGGCTGTAGCGGCAACCACAGTACTGCTGTCCGCTGCCGGCTACCTGTTGAGCTGCTTCATCCCGCTGTCGCCGGCGCCATCCCCGGATCTGCGCATCAACTGGAATCCCATTACCGAAACCTGGCGCAATTTCCGGTTCATGCGCGGCAACCGCACGGTGCTCCTGTCAGTGCTGGGCATCTCCTGGTTCTGGTTTGTCGGCTCGATGTTCATTACACAGTTTCCCAACCTGTCGAAGAACATACTCGCCGGCACCGAGGGCATCGTTACACTGCTGCTGGTCATGTTCTCCATCGGCATCGGCGTGGGCTCGCTGCTGTGCGAAAGGTTGTCGGGCCACAAAGTGGAGATCGGTCTGGTGCCGTTCGGCTCGATCGGCATTACGCTGTTCGGCATCGATCTGTATTTCGCGCTGGCGGGTCACATCGGAGATGGCCCGGTCGGCATTCGCGAGTTCGTGAGCGTAGCGGGTCACTGGCGCATCCTTGCCGATCTCACGCTGATTGGTGTGTTCGGTGGTTTTTATATTGTGCCGCTCTACGCATTGATTCAGAGCCGCAGCGAGCCGGGGCACCGCTCGCGCATCATCGCCGGCAACAACATACTCAACGCGCTGTTCATCGTTACTGCGGCGGGCATCGCCATCGGTCTGTTCCAGCTCGGCGTGACGATTCCGCAGCTGTTCCTGATTACGGCGATCTTGAATGCCGTCGTCGCACTTTATATTTATTCACTGGTGCCGGAATTCCTGATGCGCTTTATCGTGTGGATGCTGATTCACACGGTGTATCGACTTGAAAAATCAGGGCTCGACCATATTCCGGATGAAGGGCCGGCGGTACTGGTGTGTAATCACGTGAGTTTTGTGGATGCGCTGATCATCGCCGCGGCCTGCCGCCGGCCGATCCGCTTTGTCATGGATCACCGGATTTTTCGTGTGCCGGTACTGAACTTTGTCTTCCGTACCAGCCGCTGCATTCCGATCGCTTCGGCAAAGGAGGATCCGGCGATGCTGGAGCGTGCCTACGAAGAGATAGCGAGTGGACTGGAGGCCGGAGATTTGATCGGCATTTTCCCCGAAGGTCGCATTACCGACAACGGTGAACTCTATCCGTTTCGTCCGGGCATCAAACGCATCATTGCGCGCACGCCGGTGCCGGTGGTGCCGCTGGCGTTGCGCGGATTGTGGGGCAGTTTTTTCAGTCGCAAGGACGGCGCGGCGATGAGCAAGCCGTGGCGACTGAGGCCATTTGAAAAAATTGCATTGACCGCTGCGCAGGCGTTATCACCGCAGGCAGTGACGCCGGAGGATTTGCAGGCGCGGGTGCTGGCATTGCGTGGTGACTGGAAGTGACAACAGTAACCATGGTGCGCCACGTGTTTAATTTTCCTATACTAAAGGCGACGCCCGTTTATTACGAGGATATGGTGCGCAACGCATGAAGTGGAAGTTGGCCGAAAACTCGTTGTTCGCAATCCTGATGCGCCAGAGCTGGTGGGTGAGCGCGCTGGTTGCGATCGGCATATTCGGGGTGGTGCGGAACTTCATGGAGTGGGGCTACGCGCTCTTCGCCACCACGCCCTTCACCGTGATCACACTGATCGTCGCCTGGAGACAGATCAGCACGCCCAGCGGTGCGCGGCTTGAAAAAGCGCTGGAAAAGATCCGCAGCATGTCCTGGGAAGATTTCGCGCGTGCGTTGGAGACGGGATTCAGGGGCGAAGGCTACGCCGTGCAGCGTGTCGAAGGCGCGGTAGATTTCGAGCTGGAGAAATCAGGGCGCGTGACGCTGGTGTGTGCGCGGCGCTGGAAGGCTGCGCGTACGGGCATGGAGCCGTTAAAAGAGTTGGTGGCGGCCGGCGAGAAGCGCAGCGCGGCGGAATGCCAGTATGCGGTGGCGGGGGAGTTAACGGAACAGGCGCGGGCGTTTGCGAAGAAGAAGGGCGTGAAGCTGGTGGAGGGCGCGGAATTGGCGAGACTGGTTCGCGTTTAGACCCAGGGCAACAACGAAGCCGGTTCATCGCAGCCGCGGGAAGCCCCATGGGCAGCGGTGACTTTGGCGACGCGCGGCGGCCAGTGCCGGCGGTGTACACGCCGGCCAAAAACGATCACCAGATGCAACACTACCAGGTCGGTGGCTTCGGGTTTTTCAGCGATTTTTCCAGCGTGTCGTACCTGGCGTTGGGATCGCGCGGGCGCGAGGGCTGTCCGGGCTTGAGCTGGTCCATGTCGCAATAGAGTTCGACGTGATAGCCGTTCGGGTCGAGGAACTCGACGCTGGTGTGGCCGCCCATCGCGCGCCGGCCTTCCCACGCCAGCGGGATGCCGCGCTCCTGCAGGTACGCTCGGATCTCGAACAGCTCGTCCATGGATTCGACCTGGAACGCAAAGTGGTGCAATCGCACCGCGCCTTCCGGCGGGAACTCCGCGTTGTCGCCGTCGGAGGGGAACAGGCCGATGGTGTGATGATCGCCGATGCCGGTCAGGAAAGTGCCGCCGACCGTCGCGTTATCCGAGACACGGAAGTTCAGGATCTCGGTGTAGAACTTGATCGACTCTTCGAGATTGCGCACCTGGAGCACAATGTGCCCCAGCTTCTTCACGCGCACCGGGCTGGGGCGCTTGGCGGGTTGCGGGGTAGTCGGGGCCGCGGCGACATGGTCCATACGGTAGTTCTCCTCATGGGGTGCAGACAGACTTTCAGACCAGTGGGAGCGTAGCCGCGGCCGCGGCTGAAAGCAAGCCGCCTGATTGCTGCGGTGCGGGTAGTTGCGGCGTTCAATTCATTAGCTTAGATTGCGGGAATACCTGTCATCGATCAGCAGCGTTTCGTGACAGGCATGACAATAGATTCGGACAATCGATCTGAGGGGGAGAGCATGAAAATCTGCAAACTGATCACGGCATTTCTCGTACTGATTCTGACGGCGTTGGGCGCGTACGCCCAGCAGGGCTACCCGACCAAGCCGATGCGGCTGATCGTGCCGTTCCCGGCCGGCGGCCAGACCGATGTCGTGGCACGCACGATATCGCAGAAACTCTCCGAGGTTTTTGGACAGCAGGTCATCGTGGACAACCGGCCCGGCGCGGCGGGAAGCATCGGCGTCGAGATCGCGGTGAATTCGCCCCCCGACGGCTACACCATGTTCCAGATTTCGACGAGCTACGCTGCCAACGTGTCGCTCTACAAGCTGAAATTTGACCCGCTCAAAGACGTCATGCCGGTGGTGATGATCGGCGAGATCGCCAACATGGTGACGGTCCATCCGTCAGGCCCCTTCCAGAGCGTCAAGGATCTGATCGCATACGCCAAGGCGAATCCCGGCAAGATCAACTTTGCCTCCGGCGGGGTCGGCAGTGGCAACCACCTCGCGACCGAGGAGTTCGCTCAGATGACCGGCATCCGGATGACGCACGTGCCGTACAAAGGTTCCACCGCCGGAGTGGTCGACCTGGTGAACGGCCAGATCCAGCTGATCTTCAGCGGCATTACCGGGATGATTCCGCACCACCGGGCAAAACGCGTACGCGGCATCGCGGTGACCAGCGCCAAGCGCAACCCGGCCGTACCCGATCTGCCGACCGTCGGTGAAACCGTTCCCGGCTACGTATCCGTCAGCTGGTCGGCCATCCTTGCCCCCAAGGGCACGCCTCAGCAAGTCGTCACGCGCTGGAACAAAGACCTCAATCGCATCCTGCAAATGCCTGATGTGAAGGCGCGCATGGACTCGATCGGCCTGGATTTGGTCGGCGGCACGCCCGCGCATCTCCGCGAAGTCCTCATACAGGACATCGCGAAGTGGAAGAAAGTGGTTAAGGCCGCCAATATCAAGCTTTAAATATTGACGACCCGGTGTTTTTGCCGCGGTCGTTCCAGTGCCCCGGCGCGACGATATCACTTGATGAAGGGATGAAACATGGCAGAAATTCTGGGCATCGGCGTGACGCATACTCCACCGGGGCTGGTACCCGGTGAACTCAAGCCGTGGCCGCTGGCGCGGATGCTGCACAGTGATAAGCGTATTCCGGAGCACATGCGCGATCCTGCCAACTGGCCGGAGCCGATGCGCCAGGAGTGGGGGGACGACGAAGGCATCTCGTCGTACAAGGCGCACATGCCGCGGGTGTTTGATGCATTCCGCAAAATCCGCGAAGAGATCGACGCTTTCAAGCCCGACTTCATCCTGATGTGGGGCGACGACCAGTACGAGAACTTCAAGGAAGACATCATCCCGCCGTTCTGCGTGCTGGCGTATGAACAGCTCAACTTCAAGCCCTATACGTTTCTGCGCGGCAAGCCCAACATCTGGGGCGAGCCGGCCGATAAGGTCTTTTCCCATCCCGGGCACCATAAGGCGGGACGGCATCTGGCGCGCGGACTGCTGGAGGCGGGCATCGATATGTCCTACGCCTACAAGCCGCTACGCGAGGAAGGCCTTGGTCACGCTTTTGCCAACACGCTGCTCTACCTCGATCTCGACCGCAAGGGATTCAGCACACCGGTGTTGCCGGTGGCGATCAACTGTTACGGCAGTTCGGTGCTCCGTTTTCAGGGCGGCTACGAGGTGCACTCCGACGAGCTGGATCCGCCCGCACCGTCGCCGCGCCGTTGTTTTGAGATGGGGCAGGCGACAGCGCGCGTGCTCAGGGACAGCCCGTGGCGCGTGGTGATCATGGCGTCATCGAGCTGGTCGCATGGCTTTCTCACCGAGAAGAACCACTGGATGTATCCGGATCTGGAAGCAGACCGCGTCATGCTGGAACACCTGCGCACTGGCAATTACGCTGCTTGGCGCGATGTGCCGCTCGCGCAAATGGAGGCAGCCGGGCAGCATGAGGTGCTCAACTGGACCTGCCTCGCTGGTGCGATGGCCGAATTGAACTACAAGGCCGACATACTCGACTGGGTGGAGACCTGGATCTTCAACGCGTCGAAGTGCATGGCCGTGTTCAAGAGCGCCTAGAGGCCGT
>JAQBGW010000159.1:0-14555 GCA_032128415.1 Betaproteobacteria bacterium
GGATGTTGAAACATGCTGTTTACAGGGAGCGCTGAAGATGGGGTTAACGCTCCGCTGGGGCATGGGCCGGTGATCATCCCGCCGGCATAACCCGAATGTGTAGAGGCAACGATGAACAAGGTAACTTTCAGTGCATTTGCAGTATTGATGGCAGCTGGTCTGTCCATTACGGCTGATGCGCAGGCGCGCGAACATGGTGTCACGCAGAAACGCGAACGAGGTGTCACACAGGCACGCGTGACTCGTCCCGAGTCGCGCCAGTTGCATCATGAGACGCGCGGCATCGAGCGCAAAGAACAGGCCTTTCGCGCGGACGGCCATTTTTCGCGTGGCGAACGCCGTGAGGTCCAACACGATCTGAATCGCCACAGTCGCAACATCCATCAGGCGCGCACCGATCAACACGGTCGCGGCTGGCATGGTGGCCGTGACTGGGGCCATCAGCGCGGTCTGGGGCAGGGGCACAATGCACAAGGCGCCAGCGGCATTGATCGTCAGCAGCACCGGCAGCAGGCGCAGATCCGCCAGGGTGTCCGCAATGGCAGCCTGACGCCGCACGAAGCACGGCGGCTCCAGGGGGAGCAGCTCCAGATTGCAGGCCTCGAGCGCAGCTATCGCGCGGATGGCGTGCTGACCCGTGATGAACGCCGCGACCTGCAGGGTGAACTGCGGGATGCCAATCGTCACATATACAATCAGAGCCACGACGACGACCGGCGTTTCCGGCGTTAAGCATCAACTGGAGTATGGCGCATGAAATTCTGGCTGGCAGTTCTTCTGGCATGGATGGCCCTGCAGACGGGGCCGGTGATGGCGGAGCCGTGGCGCGAACTGCGCGCGGTGCAGGGCCAGGCGGACCGCATGGATCGCCCTCAGCGCCAGAGGGATAGCCGGCCGGAGCGCTTTGAGCGGCGCGACGAGCGACGCGAGCGCCCGCAGCGGCTGTCCGACGAAGAGCGCCGTGAACTGCATCGTGATTTGGACAAGGCGCGGCGGGAGATTTACCAACCCCGTCGCAATCGCTGATCCGGACATCATTCAAGGGAACACACCATGAACATCAGTAAATTGCTGTTTTTATCGGTTGTGCTGGCATTGCCGGTTATGGCCGCCGAAGGTATTCCAGGTGCAACCACTGCGGAGGACGGTGCCAAGCCGCCATACGGCCGCCATGGCGCGAGCAGTGCAGCTTGCGAAGCTGATCCGGAAAAGTGCAAGGAAAAGAAAGCGCGCATGGAACAGCGCCGCGCGCAATGTCAGGCCAACCCGGAGCAGTGCCGGAAAGACAGGCAGGCGCAGCGCGAAAAGAGATGCGCGCAGAATCCGGAGAAGTGCAAGGCAATGAAAGCGCGCATGGAGCAGCGCCGTGCACAATGCCAGGCTGATCTGGTGAAATGTGAGCAGGAGCGCCGGGTGCGTATGGACGAGCGCTTCAGAAAGTTGGATACCGACGGCAACGGCATGTTGTCGCGCGTGGAGGCCGAAAAAGGCATGCCCAGGCTGACGCGCCACTTCGAAACGATCGACGCCAACAAGGACGGCCAGGTTTCGCGGAATGAACTCGAGATCGCGCGCACGGTGCGTCGCGCCAGGCAGCGAACAAAATCTAGCTAGAGTGGATCGCGAAGGCACGGCCAGTACATTTACGCTATGGGTGGACGCGTACGGAGTGGCGTCTATGGTCAACCGCCCGCACTGTCGCGGCCGGATGGCAATGGTCACTTGCCCTATGCTGTTGATTGTCTGGATCTTTATAGTACGGCGCTGGCTGGGTGGCAGCACATGCCGCCGGGGATTGCGGGGAGCACCCAGTTTCAGTCGGTCGGTTTTCTGCGCACTTGGCAGTATCGATGAAATACTACGGAGTGCAAATAACTATTTGATTTAATTGATTATTATGTAATAATCTTGCCTGATCGACATTGCCATCTCGCTTTTGACTGTCATCGAACGCTAGAATGGCACCCAAAATCCAACAAGTACCCTCGCGAATAGCGGGATTTCCGCGGTGCGCCAAGTACTTACGACCAGAAGGGGATCAGGCACCATGCTGGCTACGCGCATCAGACAAAAAGACAGCTTGTTCTATTTTGCGAGCTATCCGGCCAAGGAAGTCTTGGAACGGGTGCGGTTCATCAGCCGTTTTTATGGGGAGGGCGAAGAGATCACGCCGCAGAATCTGCCGCAGCAGGATGAAATTGCGCAATTCATCGCCCGCGTCGAGCACACCGATGAGGCGTTCCAGCGGCAGATGTCCAAGTCCAAGGTGCGGCAACTGCGTAATTTTTATGAAATGGCGGTCAGTCAGCCGCCGATTCCCGGTACTGTTCTGCTGTTCACTTCGGACACGCTGCGTTTTACAGCGCTGTCCGGGCAGGAGTCCGTGGGGCACCTCGCCGAACCGAGCGCCAAGTACCTGATTATTGACGGACAGCATCGGCTGGCGGCGCTGAAATTCTATCTGCATGAGCACCCGGCGGAAGCTGCTTCGATCAACGTGCCCTGTGTGATCTTCGATGGGCGCAGTGAGGATTTTGCTGCCGAAATGTTTGTAATCATCAATTCGACACCCACGCGGATCAACAAAAGTCATTTGGTGGATCTGTATGAGCGGGTATCGTGGGCCGATCCGGACAAACGGTTTGCCGCACGTATGGTTGAAGATCTCTACACCGAAGGCGACAGTCCGCTGCGCTATCGCATCAACCGGCTCGGTGGTCGCAGTCAGAAGGATAAATGGATACTGCAGGCGGAACTGTTCAACGAGTTACATCGCTGGATCAGTACCGATTGGCGCAAGATCAGCCGTACCAGCAATCTGTACCGCGAAAGCGAGCGCTACTTCGAAATCGTCCGTGATTTTCTGAAGGCAGCGCATAAAGTATGGGGTGATGCCTGGGACCATGATGCCTACCAGATCACCAAGCCGGTCGCGCTGAAGGCGATGATCCGGGTGTGCGCGGATCTTGCGCGCACGGATGCCGAACCGGCGCAGGGCCGTGTCAAGCGTTGGGAGGATCGTCTGGCGCCGTGGACGGAACAGCGCGGTCAGTTCAAGAGCGATGGTTTTTACGAACGGTTTCCAGCCAAAGGGCAAACCGAACGCGTCGGCCGCATCCATCGCGACCTCGCGCGCTGGGCAGGCATCGAGATCAAATCAAAGGCTCGCGCCGCCCGGGAATGAAGTGCCGGCAGGCGGCTATTTTGCCGCCTGCACCATGATTTCAACGAGCGTATCCGGCGTGCCGAGACGGGCTTCAACGCAGGCGCGTGCCGGCAGATTTTGCGGATCGGCCCATGCGAGCCACGCTTCGTCCATCTGCGCTTTTGCGCGCATGTCGGTCACCCAAATCACCGCGGTGAGCAGGCGGGACTTGCTGCTACCGGCGGCTTTGAGCAGGGTATCGATTTTTCCCAGGATTTCCGCCGTCTGGCCGCGCATATCCTTGCTGCGGTCGTCGGCTGTCAGTCCGGCCAGATACACCACATCGCCATGCGTTACCGCGCGGGAAAGACGCTGATCACTGTGCAGGCGTTTGATTTCACTCATGCTGATATCTCCTTGATGGCAGGTCGCAGTGTTGGTGACGCTGATGCGCGGCCAAGTGCACGGAACAATGCGCTCAGATCTGTCCGGTAATGACCAGTCGGCCGAGAAAATAGATGCCGGTAGCAATGAACGCGTACAATGCGAAGTCGGGTAGCTTGCTTTCGTGCTTGCCGCCGATTTGTGCGGCGTGCAGAACTCTGATCAAGAAAAGCGCGGCGATGATCAGCACAATGGTCAACAACGGGGACTGGTACTGTGCTTCCCACAGTACGTTCATTCCCTGTGCGATCCATCCGCCGTCGCGGAAAAAATGATAAATAATACCGCCGATGCCCAGCAGTATCAGCGCACCGACCAGTACCGCTAACAGCGTAGAAACGAGTGGCGACATCGAGAACAGCTCCCCTTGTGTTGGCGACCGCAGACACACTGCGAGTATAACGCACCGGAACCGCCGTCCGGCACGGGTGGGCTACAATCGTCGATCCACTCCCACCCTTGCCGGCCATGAATATTCTCGCGCTCGATACTTCCACTGAATTTTGCAGCGTAGCCGTCTGGCGGGATGGTGCCGTGCAGCAGCGCGTGGTGCGAGCCGGGCAGTCCCACTCCACAATACTGCTGGAATTGATTGATGCGGTATTGCAGGACGGCGGCCTGCGTCTTAATGCGCTCGATGGCATCGCGTACGGAGCCGGGCCGGGTTCGTTCACGGGTTTGCGCATAGCCTGCGCCACGGCGCAGGGGTTGGCGTTTGCCACGGGAATCCCGTTGGCGGGTATCGGTACGCTGCAGGCACTGGCGGCAGGGTGTAGTGCCGAGCGGGTGATTGGCTGTCTCGATGCGCGCATGCAGGAGATTTACCACGCCGCCTATCGCCGGGTGGGAGACACATATATCGAGGTTTCCGCGCCACGGGTTTGTGCGCCAGACGCCGCCCCGCAGTTGGAAGGCAATGGCTGGACGGGTTGCGGCAGCGGTTTTGCGGCATATCGCGAAGTTCTGGGGCAGCGTTATGGCGCACAGCTTGCGGTGATCGATGGCACAGCGCATCCCCAGGCGCAGGATATCGCGCAGTTGGCAGCGCCGGTATTTGCGAGCGGTGGCGGTATTCCTGCAGAGCAGGCGGCGCCGTTGTACGTCCGCGACCGTGTCGCACTGAAAATGGCGGAACGATGAGCGCACAACTCGATACGCTGCCGCGATTCCGGCACATGCAGCCGGGTGATCTGGATATCGTCGAAGCAATCGAGCGGGCGGTGTATGCGCATCCCTGGACCAAAGGTAATTTCACGGATTCGCTGATCACCGGATACCACTGCTGGATTATGGAGTGTGGCGGCAACATCACCGGCTACAGCGTGATGATGATCGCTGCCGGCGAAGCGCATTTGCTGAATCTCAGTGTGGCTGCGGACTGGCAGCGCCGCGGGCTGGGCAGTGCGTTGCTGCGTATGATCATCAAGCACGTGCAGGATTGCAGTGCGCAGACCATTTTTCTGGAAGTGCGGGCGTCGAATATGGCGGGCCGGGCGCTGTATGCGCAACACGGGTTTTCCGAGATTGGTTGCCGCAGCGGGTATTATCCAGCCGGTGCGGCACGGGAGGACGCGGTGACCATGGAGAAGAAATTGTCATGAGTCGGATAGCGGATCCGCGCCGTACCGAAATGCTGCGGGAAATGGGTATTGCAACGGTATGGAAACTGCGCTCGACGGAGCAGGCGCCGATTCCTGCGGCAGCGTCATTGCCGGAAGCGGCGCTGGTTGCGCGCGAACCGGCGCCGTTAATGCCACAGGGTGCGACTGCTGTCGCTGCCAGCGGAGACAGTGTGGTGGAGCAATTGGACTGGCCGGCGTTGCAGGCCCGCGTCGCATCGTGCACGGCCTGTGCGCTGCATGCGAAACGCAACAAGACAGTGTTCGGGGTCGGCGATGAGCGCGCCGATTGGTTGTTCATCGGCGAAGGTCCAGGTGCCGAAGAAGATGAACAGGGCGAACCGTTCGTGGGGCAGGCCGGAAAATTGCTCGATAACATGCTGGCCGCGATCGAGCTCAGGCGCGGCACGAGCGTATACATCGCCAACATCGTCAAGTGTCGCCCGCCCGGCAACCGCAATCCGCAACCGGACGAAGCGCAGGCCTGCTCGTCGTACCTGCAGCGGCAAATTGCACTGATACAACCGAAAATGATAGTGGCGCTGGGAAAAGTCGCAGCAGTCAATTTGCTCGGGCGCGACGCGAGCATTGCCAGTCTGCGCGGTCAGATGCATGCCTATCGCGGCATTCCGTTGATCGTCACTTATCATCCGGCTTATTTGTTGCGCACTCTGCAGGACAAGGCGAAGGCGTGGCAGGATCTGTGTTTTGCTGTTGATGCCATGCGGCGCTTGCAAGCCGCGCAATCCGCCGCCATCTGATCACGGCATTGCTCGTGCAACACTTTCCGGCTGCAGGTGTTAATCCGGACGAGTTGAGTAATCGTCCGGTGTTGTTGTAGGGCAATAAAAAGGCGGGAACTGCACGTTCCCGCCTGGCGCTGGTGCGCGGCAGATTAGCTGCCGATGTGCAACTGGTAGCTGGCGCCGTTGGAGAAGGTGCAGGTACCCGCGCCCTGATATGCCGTACTCATCTGGTATTCGCAGCGGGCGAATGTGCCGCGCGAACCATAAGCACTGGCGACGCCGCGCCGCTCTTCGCCGGATACGCGGGTCGCCTCGCCCACCAGTGACTCGCCCTGGTAGTGAAACTGAAACCGACCTTTGCCGCTCATCATGTTGGTGACCTGACCGGTTAATACGCCGGTCTGGTTGGCAAGGTCGTTGCCAGGATAGAGCCGCACGTTGAGTACGGCCGGTGCCGGTCCGCCAGGTATGACGATCGGTGTATTCGATCCAGCCTGCCCTGGTACTATCGGTGCAGACGAATAGATATAGTGCTGCTGGCCATCAGGGCCGGTGCCGATCGGCATGATATAGCAGCCCGCCAACAATGCAGTGCACACGAGTGCGCCGGCCAGCCGCGGCGTGGTTTTGCGGAACGCGGGAAAGCTGGCGATTGAAGTATTAACTATATTTTTGCAAGTTTCCATATGCCCTCCTAGAGTGATGGAATGTCACGCAGGCGGCGGGCGGGGGTGAGCAGGAGAAAAAGCACCTCGCCGAACTGCAACTCATCCTCAGTAAAGTCAAACATTGATGAGGTCTGCGCTGCCGCTGACATAGTGCATCAGTGCCCCCAGCGCATACGAAATAATTAATTAAAACAACAGGTTGCGATTTGTTGCTGTTGTAGGTGCCGGGACGCCCGTGTATGCTGGTTTCGTTCCCGCAGTTTCCGCGCAGCTTTCAAAAGGCATCCATCAGTCACAATATTGACCACTGATACATGGTCTGAATACGCAGTGTCCGGCGGAGGTTCATGATGGTCATTATTTTCTCCCTGCTCGCCGCATTTGCGGTGGCCTGGTTTCTTGCCTATCACCGGATGCGGGCGGTAGTCTGGACCGGTGTATTTGGCGCATTACTCTGGGGATACGGCCACTTCGCGGTATGGCCGCCCGGTCTCATTACAGGCGGCTGGATTCTGCTGATCGTAGTCGCGCTGCTGACGATCCCGTCGCCGCTGCGCCGTCAGCTGATCGGCGCGCGTTTCCTCGCTATATTCCGCCGCATTTTGCCGCCGGTGTCGCAGACCGAACGCGAGGCGCTGGAGGCCGGCACGGTGTGGTGGGACGGCGACATATTCAGCGGTAATCCAGACTGGAACAAGCTGCTGGCTTATCCCAAACCGCGATTATCCGCGGAAGAACAGGCGTTCATCGGCGGTCCGCTGCGCGAATTGTGCGAAATGCTCAGCGACTGGGAGGTTACGTATGAAATGTCCGACATGCCGCCGCATGTCTGGCAGTTCATCAAGGATCATGGTTTCTTGGGCATGATCATTCCCAAGGAGTACGGCGGCAAGGGTTTCTCCGCGCTGGCGCATTCACAAATCGTGATGCAGCTCACCACGCGCAGCGGCACGGCAGCAGTTTCGGTGATGGTGCCCAACTCGCTGGGGCCCGCCGAATTGCTGCTGCATTACGGCACCAAAGCGCAAAAGGATCATTACCTGCCGCGGTTGGCCAAAGGCATTGAGATCCCGTGTTTTGCGCTGACCAGTCCGGAAGCCGGGTCGGATGCCGGCGGCATTCCGGATTTCGGCATCGTCTGCAAAAGCGAATGGCAGGGCAAACCGGATGTGCTGGGAATCCGGCTGACGTGGGAGAAGCGCTACATCACGCTGGGGCCGATCGCCACCTTGCTCGGGCTTGCGTTCCGGCTCTACGACCCCGATCACCTGCTCGGTAAACCGGACGACGTCGGCATTACGCTGGCACTGGTGCCCACTGACATGCCCGGCGTCCACATCGGTCGGCGCCACCGCGCAATGACGGCGACGTTCATGAATGGCCCGAATTGGGGCAAGGATGTCTTCATTCCCATGGACTACATCATCGGCGGCGTTGATTACGTCGGGCAGGGCTGGAAAATGCTGATGAACTCGCTGGCTGCCGGGCGCTCGATTTCGCTGCCGGCCAACGGCACGGGCATCGCCAAGCTGTCGGCATTGACCACCGGTGCGTACGGTCGCGTGCGCCAGCAGTTCAAGATTCCGGTCGGCCGTTTTGAAGGTGTCGAGGAGGCAATGGCGCGCATCGCCGGCAATGTCTATGTCATGGATGCTGCGCGGATGATGACCGCCGGTGCAGTTGATCTGGGCGAAAAGCCTTCGGTGGTGTCAGCCATCGTCAAATATCATCTGACCGAGCGTGGTCGCCAGGTCATCAACGACGCGATGGATGTGCATGGCGGTAAAGGCATCTGCATGGGGCCGAGCAACTATCTCGCCAGTGCTTATATGCAGGTGCCGATTGCGATTACTGTCGAAGGCGCCAACATCCTGACACGGACCATGATCATTTTCGGGCAGGGTGCGATCCGCGGCCATCCGTGGGTGCTGAAGGAAATTGAGGCCACGCGCGAAGCGGATGCAGGAAAAGCACTGCGCGATTTCGACACTGCGTTCTTTGGTCACATTGCGTTTACGCTGTCGAACGTTGCGCGCGTATTGTGGATGGGTTTCACCGGAGCGCGACTGACTGCGGTGCCGGGTGCGCCGGAGCTGCGCCATTATTATCAGCAATTGACGCGGCTTTGCAGTGCCTTCGCGCTGACGGCAGACATGGCGATGTTCCTCTGCGGCGGCACGCTGAAGCGGCGTGAGCGTTTATCGGCGCGGTTGGGCGACGTGTTGAGCCAGTTGTATCTCGCATCCACGGTGCTCAAACGCTACGAGGACGACGGCCGGCCGCAGGAGGATCTGCCGCTGGTGCGCTGGGGACTGCTCGATTGTCTGAACCGGATTGAAGAGTCGTTTTACTCGATTTTCGAGAATCTGCCGTGGCCGGGAGTTTCCTGGATACTGCGTGGCCTGATTTTTCCGGTGGTGACGGCATACGGGCGCGAATTTGCACCGCCACGCGATCCGCTCGGTCACGAAGTCGTCAATCTGATGATGACGCCGGGGCCGACGCGGCAGCGGCTGACGCGCGGGGTGTTCATTTCCGAGCGCGAGGACGATCCAGTGCGCCTGCTGGAGTCCGCGCTGGCCGTCGCCATTGCTGCGGAACCGGCGGAAGCGAAGCTCAAGCGCGCACAGTCCTCAGGTAAGATTGCCCGACGGTATGCCGACCAGATTGCAGCCGAGGGGTTGCAGCACGGTGTCATCGATCAGGCCGAATACGATCTGATCCGGCGTGCGGCGGAGTTGCGGCGCAAGGTGATCATGGTTGATGATTTTCCGCGCGATTTCGGTAAATCGGAGCTGTATCAGACCACTGAAGCCGTCACCTTTGAAACGCTGGCTCGCAAGTAGAACGAAGCGACACGGGATGAACGGCACAGTATGAACACCACCGTCCTGTATGCCGTCAACGATGGCATTGCCACCATCACTTTCAATCGACCGACGGTGATGAATGCGCTGGACGCGGACATGCTACGCGGTTTTTGCGCCGCAGCTGGACGTGCGGCGGCCGATACAACGGCTCGCGTGGTGATTTTGCGTGGCGCCGGCCCGGCATTTATCGCCGGCGGTGACGTAGCCATGTTCCATAACAACAGAGCAGCAATGGCGACGCTGGTACCGGAGCTGGCCGGCGAATTGCATAAGGGCATACTTGCTTTGCGTCGTGCGCCACAGCCGGTGATCGCTGCGGTGCATGGCGCGGTGGCCGGCGCCGGCATGAGCATCATGCTCGCCTGCGATCTGGTCATCGCTGCCGGGGACACGCAGTTTTCACTGGCCTACAGCCGCATCGGCGCCAGTCCCGATGGTGGCGCGACCTGGTTTCTGCCGCGCGTGGCGGGTAATCAGAAAGCCATGGAAATGATACTGCTCGCTGACGCCATGGATGCTGCCGCACTGCAGCGCATCGGCATCGTCAACCGGGTGGTCGCGGCAGGGCAACTGGATGCGGAAACGGATCAGCTGGCGCGGCGCCTGGCGCAGGGACCGTCACGCGCCTATGCTGAGGCCAAGGCGCTGGTAAATCGTGCCGGGGATGCAAGTCTGGCCGCACAACTGGATGCCGAAGCGCTGGCGTTTGCGCGGTGCGCAGCAACCGGTGATTTTGCAGAGGGCGTTGCGGCATTTGTCGCCAAAAGAAAACCGCAATTCAGGGGGATGTAACCCAGAGGGATGTAATCCAGGGGGATGTAATACATGTCGGCATTGCAGGGTAAAACTGTTTTCATCAGCGGCGCCACGCGCGGCATCGGTCAGGCGATCGCGCTGCGCTGTGCGCGTGACGGCGCCAATATCGTGGTCACCGGTAAAACCGTGACGCCGCATGCCAAGCTGCCGGGCACCATACATTCGGTGGCCAAAGAGATCGAGGCGGTAGGCGGACACGCGCTGGCGATTGCGCTGGATATCCGTGACGACCAGGCGATCACCGCAGCCGTAAAGCAGGCCGCTGCGCATTTCGGCGGCATCGATATTCTGGTTAACAATGCCAGCGCGATCCAGCTGACCGGCACGCTGGAAACGCCGGCCAAGCGTTTTGACCTGATGTTCGGCGTCAATGTGCGCGGCACTTTTTTGTGTTCCCAGGCCTGTCTGCCGTTTCTGGCCAAAGCAAAGAATCCGCACATCCTGACGCTGTCGCCGCCGTTGAGCATGAAACCGAAATGGTTCAAGGACCATGTGGCCTACACCATGGCCAAATACGGCATGAGTATGTGTACGCTGGGCATGGCCGAGGAGTTCCGGCCGCAGGGCATCGCCGCGAATTCACTGTGGCCGCGTACCACCATCGCGACTGCGGCCATAGCGGTCAACTTCCCAGAGGCCGTCCTGAAGGCCAGCCGCAAACCGGATATCATGGCCGAGGCGGCGTACGCGATATTCAAGCGCGACAGCCGCACGGCCACCGGCAATTTCTTTATCGATGAAGCCGTGCTGCGCGAGGAAGGTGTCACCGATTTCGACGTTTACGCAGTGACGCCGGGCATGCAGTTGTTCACCGATCTGTTTCTCGATTAGCACGCCGCTTCTGCGGCAGGAGGAGAAAAGATGAATAAAAACAAAGATATATCTCACGTCATCCCGATGGCGGCTGCGGGCACACTCGACGGGCTGTTCCGTGAGCGCGTCAGGCGCACACCGGATCTGATCGCCTACAAGGCTTACAACGAGCAGCACGGCAACTGGCGCGAATACACTTGGGCGCAGATGGACCGGCAGATTGCGCGCTGGCAGGCGGCGCTGGAGATGGACGGCCTGAAGCCGGGCGACCGCGTTGCGGTGATGCTGCGCAATTGTCCGGAATGGGTGATGTTTGACCAGGCGGCGCTGGGTCTGGGACTGGTGGTGGTGCCGCTCTACACTCAGGATCGCGCCGACAATGTCGCCTACATCATCAACAATTCCGATTGCAAGGCGCTGTTGATCGAGGGGCAGGAACATTGGCAGGCTTTGCAGGAAGTGGTCGGCGAACTGCGCGGCGTGGTGCGCTTCCTGACGGTCAACGCATTGCCGGCAGCCGGCAGCGATGCGCGGCTAAAATGGATCGGCGACTGGCTGCCGGACGAAGGCGGCGAGACGCGCCACCACGCGCGCGACGGCAATTCACTGGCGACCATCGTCTATACCTCCGGTACCACCGGCAGGCCCAAGGGCGTGATGCTGTCACACAACAACATACTGTCCAACACTGAGTCCGCGCTGACTGTACTGGCGACGGGGCATGACGACATCTTCCTGTCGTTCCTGCCGCTGTCCCACACCTTTGAACGCACCTGCGGTTATTACCTGACGGTCATGTCGGGATCGACCGTGGCGTATGCGCGCGGTATTCCACAATTGGGCGAAGATCTGCAGACCATACGACCGACGATGCTGATCTCGGTGCCGCGGATCTACGAGCGGATCTGGGGGACTATCCGCGCCAAACTCGATGAAGGCTCGCCGCTGCGCAAAAAACTGTTCATGCTGGCCGCCAGTGTCGGTTATGCACGCTTTGAACACGCACAGGGCCGCGGCCCGTGGCAGCCGACCTTCCTGCTGTGGCCGCTGCTGAACAAGCTGGTGGCATCGAAAGTACTGGCGCGTCTCGGCGGCCGGTTGCGTTACGCCTTGTCCGGCGGTGCGGCGCTGTCGGCCGATATTTCGCGTATTTTCATCGGACTCGGTTTACCTATTCTGCAGGGCTACGGTTTGACCGAAACCAGTCCCATTGCCACTGCGAACCGGCCGGAAAACAACATCCCCGCGAGTGTGGGCCAGACGATACCCGGCGTTGAAGTAAAAATCGGCGACAAAGGCGCAATCCTGATCAAGGGACCCAATATCATGCTCGGCTACTGGAACAATGAAGAGGCGACACGCTCGATGATCCAGCCGGACGGCTGGCTTAATTCCGGAGATACCGGTCGGATCGGTGAGCAGGGGCATGTGTTCATCACCGGGCGGCTGAAGGAAATCATCGTGTTGTCGAATGGCGAGAAAGTACCGCCCAACGACATGGAGGCGGCGATTGCGCGCGATCCGCTGTTCGAGCAGGTGATGGTGCTGGGCGAGGGCAAGTCCTACCTGACGGTGATGGCGGTGCTCAATACCGAGCATTGCCAGAAGCTGGCGTCGTCTTCCGGACAAAATACCGGAGCTCTCGACGAATTATTGCGCGAGCCGCGCACCGAAGAACTCATACTCCAGCGCATCGCCGCGCAGATCGCCGAATTTCCGGGTTATGCGCAGGTACGGCGCGTGACCGTCACCCTGGAACCGTGGACGGTTGAAAACGGCTTGCTGACGCCGACGATGAAACTGAAGCGGGCGAAGGTGATGGAGCGGTTCACTGCCGCGATCGAGCAGATGTACGCGGGACACTGAAAAGATAGTGCGGAGTGCAAAGTGCAAAGTGCCCCCCATGGGACTTCCTTCGGGCGCAGAACGAAAAAGCTGAACGACGATGAGTACTGAAGTGACGACTCTTCCTGCCGGCAAGGAGCCCACGCTGCGGGTGGTTACCATGCCTGCGGACGCCAGTCACACCGGCGACATATTCGGCGGCTGGATCATGTCGCAGGTCGATATTGCCGGTAGCATTCCCGCAATCCGGCTGGCCAAAGGTCGGGTAGCCACGATCGCGGTCAATTCCTTCGTGTTCCGCCAGCCGGTGTTTGTCGGCGATGTAGTCAGCTTTTACGCCGAGGTGGTCAAGGTCGGGCGGACGTCAATTACCGTGGACGTGACCGTGTATGCGCAGCGGCGTCCGGATCGCGAGGAATGCGTCAAGGTGACTGAGGCGGTGCTGACATATGTGGCCGTGGACAGCAACCGGAAGCCGCGTGTGGTAAGTCCGCCACAGTCAGGCTGAAGGGGGATGATTTTGCTTGAGATCAATGTTTTTCGCAGTAACATGAACCAATATCACGGGTAGCATTAGAGGGTTCAGTTCAACCGCGTATCCTTCAGGAGAGAGACGTGAAATATTCAAAAACAATCATAGGCTTATCTATATCCGCCATGGCCTCTACCGCAATGGCAGGCGGTTTCGGCATCGGCACCCAAAGCGGCAGCGGCACCGGCAATGCTTTTGCCGGCGGTGCGGCGGTGGCCGACGATGCCAGCGTAGCCTGGTCTAATCCGGCCGCGATGACGCTACTTCCGACCGGAAAACAAGTGACGTTTGCCGGGCATATCATCGTGCCGTCGTTCAAGTTCTCCAACAATGGCTCGACCGGCGCTTTCGCTGCGATCCCCGGTACAGGAGAGGGGGGTGATGGCGGCAGTCTGGCGGTCATTCCCAACGCTTTTTACAAGATGGATATCAATCCGCGGCTGCGTTTTGGGTTTGCGGTGAACGTGCCCTTCGGACTTGCCACGGAATATGACTCTGGCTGGCGTGGCCAGTGGGCCGCTTTGGAGTCGGAAATCAAAACGATCAATCTCAATCCTTCGCTCGGCTACAAAGTGAGCAACACCTTGTCGATTGGTGGCGGCGTGAACGTGCAGAAGATTGAAGCCAAGTTATCCCGAGGTGTGGCGCCAACGTTTGGGACAGTAACGCTCAAGGCCGATGACGTCAGCTATGGTTTTAACCTTGGCGTGTTGTTGCAAGCTACGCCGAGCACGCGCGTCGGACTTACTTATCGTTCGGCCATTTCTTACAATCTGGAAGGTACTGCAATTTTTAGCGTTTTGTCTGCTGGAAATGGAACCGTTCGTGCCGATATCAAGGTTCCGGAGAGCGCTTCGCTCAGCGTAATCAGCGCCATGGGTTCCCAATGGGAAGTCATGGCCGATCTGACGCATACAGGTTGGAGCAGCGTCAAGCGTCTCGATGTTTACCGCACCAGTGGTGCCGGAGCCGGCACACTTCTGACTACCGAAACTTTTAACTGGAAAGACACGCTGCGCGTGGGCATCGGCGCCAACTACAAGATGGACGACAAGAC
>JAQBGW010000160.1:0-45659 GCA_032128415.1 Betaproteobacteria bacterium
AGAGGGACAGGCCGCGACACAGGTGGGGTTGAGGCAATGCTCGCACAGGCGCGGCAAATACATCATGAAGGTGTTTTCAAACTGGCCGTGCATCTCCTTTTGCATGTCGTCGAAGTTCGAGTCCTCGGAACGCTTGGCGAACTCCCCGCCCAGGATTTCCTCCCAGTTCGGACCCCAGACGATTTTGTCCATCTGCTTGCCGGTAATCAGGCTGCGCGGGCGTGCGGTCGGCGTAGCCCGCATTTCCGGCGCGCTCTGCAGGTGGCCATAGTCGAAGGTGAACGGTTCGTAGTAATCGTCGATCTGCGGCAAATTAGGATTGGCGAAAATCTTCATCAACAGCTGCCACTTGGCACCCTGCCGGGGCTGGATGGATCCGTCGCCTTTACGTACCCAGCCGCCGTTCCACTTGTCCTGGTTCTCCCATTCCTTGGGATAGCCGATGCCGGGTTTGGTCTCGACGTTGTTGAACCACGCGTATTCCATGCCGGGGCGGCTGGTCCAGACGTTTTTGCAGGTCACTGAACAGGTGTGACAACCGATGCACTTGTCCAGATTCAACACCATGCCGATTTGCGCGCGTATTTTCATACTGCCTCCTGCCGGGCCGCCCCAAAGGAGGCAGGCGCCCCCTCGGGGGGCAGCGAATGAATGTGAGCGTGGGGGATCACGATACTTCTCCGTGAGCTTGTACAGGACGGACGAGTTCCTCACCCACTGGGGTATCCAGCCAATCAACCTTCACCATCTTGCGCACCACCACGAATTCATCCCGGTTCGTGCCGATGGTTCCGTAGTAGTTGAAGCCGTAACTCAACTGCGCGTAACCGCCGATCATGTGCGTGGGCTTGAGCACGATACGGGTCACCGAATTGTGGATGCCGCCGCGCGCACCGGTGATTTCGGACCCCGGCGTGTTCACGATCTTTTCCTGCGCGTGATACATCATCACCATGCCGGGATTGACGCGCTGGCTGACCACTGCCCTCGCCGCAATCGCACCGTTGATGTTGAACAGCTCGATCCAGTCGTTATCCACGATACCGGCGCGCTTTGCGTCGTCTTCACTCAGCCAGACACACGGTCCACCGCGGCTCAGCGTGAGCATCATCAGGTTGTCAGTATAAGTGGAGTGGATGCCCCACTTCTGGTGCGGCGTGATGAAGTTAAGCAGGATTTCCGGATTGCCGTTGCTTTTCACGCCATGGATACCCGCCGTCGTCTTCAGGTCCACCGGCGGACGGTAGCTGACACAGCCTTCGCCGAATGCACGCATCCACGGATGATCCTGGTAGAACTGCTGGCGACCGGTGAGCGTGCGCCACGGAATCAGCTCATGCACATTGGTGTACCCAGCGTTGTAGGAAACAGTCTCGCTCTCGATACCACTCCAGGTCGGCGACGAAATGATCTTGCGCGGCTGAGCCTGAATGTCGCGGAAGCGGATTTTCTCGTCTTCCCGGTGAATCGCCAAGTGCGCATGTTCGCGTCCGGTCTGCTTGCCCAGCGCTTTCCACGCCTTGACCGCAACATGTCCGTTGGTCTCGGGCGCGAGCTGCAGTATGACCTCGCAGGCGTCGATGTCGGTCTCGATCTTCGGCATGCCTTTGCTGACGCCGTCAGCATTGTTCAGGCCATTGAGCTCACCGAGTTGCCTGACTTCGTCCTGTGTATTCCACGCGATGCCCTTGCCGCCATTGCCCACCTTGTTCATCAGCGGGCCGAGTGCGGTAAAACGCTTGTACACATTGGGGTAATCGCGCTCGACCACGGTCATCTGCGGCGCGGTCTTGCCCGGAATCAACTCCACTTCGCCGCGCTTCCAGTCCTTCACCTCAAACGGCTGCGCCAGTTCTCCCGGCGTATCGTGCATCAGCGGCGTCAGCACCAGTTCTTTCTCGACGCCAAGATGACCCACGCAGACTTCACTGAATTTCTTCGCAAATCCCTTGTAAATATCCCAGTCGCTTCTGGATTGCCAAGCCGGATCCACTGCAGTGGACAGTGGGTGGATAAAGGGATGCATGTCACTGGTATTGAGATCATTTTTCTCGTACCAGGTGGCGGTCGGCAATACGATGTCGGAATAAAGACAGGTCGTACTCATACGGAAGTCCAGCGTAACCAGCAGGTCCAGCTTGCCCTCCGGGGCTTTGTCGTGCCACACGACTTCTTCAGGTTTGGCTTCTTCGACACCCAGGTCTTTGCCTTGAACGCCGTTGCTGGTTCCCAGCAGATGCTTGAGGAAATACTCGTGCCCCTTGCCGCTGGAACCCAGCAGGTTGGAGCGCCAGACGAAAAGATTGCGCGGCCAGTTATCCGGATGATCGGGATCTTCGCAACTCATTTTCAACGAACCGCTCTTCAGCGCCTTGACTGCGTAATCCTTCGGGTCCGCCCCTGCCGCCTGCGCGTCGCGCACTACCTGCAGCGGATTGGTCTTCAACTGCGGCGCCGACGGCAGCCACCCCATGCGCTCAGCGCGCACGTTGTAATCAATCATGCTGCCACCGAATAGTTTCTTGTCAGCCAGCGGCGAGAGTACCTCCGAAACACCCAGCTTCTCGTAGCGCCACTGGTCAGTGTGCGCATAGAAAAAACTCGTGCTGTTCTGCTGCCGCGGCGGACGTATCCAGTCGAGGGCAAAAGCCAGCGCCGTCCAGCCGGTTTGCGGCCGCAGCTTTTCCTGCCCGACGTAATGCGCCCAGCCACCGCCGCTCTTGCCGATGCAACCACACATCATGAGCATGTTGATGATGCCGCGATAGTTCATGTCACTGTGGTACCAGTGATTCATCGCCGCGCCGATGATGATCATCGACTTGCCATGGGTTTTATCGGCGTTATCCGCAAACTGGCGTGCCACAGCGATCACTTGGTCACGCGGCGTTCCGGTAATGCGCTCCTGCCATGCCGGCGTGTAGGGCGTGTCGTCGTCGTAACTGGTCGCCGCCAGTTCGCCTGGCAGACCGCGCGCCACACCATAGTTGGCAGCCTGCAGGTCGAATACGGTCGCTACCAGCACCTCGTGCTTGTCGCCGGCCTTGCCGACTGCAATGCGCTGCACCGGCACCGTGCGCACCAGCACATCACCGTTCTCTCCCTGCAACACGTTGTTCTGGAAATGCTCGGTGACTATACCGCCGAAATACGGGAAGCCGACCTTGGCGGTTTCTGCGCTCGGCTGCGCATCTTCAAGCAGAGACAGTTTGAGCTTGACGTCAGTGCCGTGATGCGCCTCCTTTGCCTCCAGATTCCACTGCCCCTGATCGGCACGGCCATCAGCGCCCCAGCGGAATCCGATCGCACCATTGGGCAGCACGACTTTGCCGGTGGTATCGATGGCGACGGTTTTCCATTCCGGATTATTGGCCTGACCGAGCTGATCCTCGAAATCCGATGCGCGGACATAGCGGTCCGGCACCATCACTTTCACGCCGTTCGCCAGCACCTGCTCCTTCAACGTCACCAGCATGGGCAGGTCGGTATAGCGGCGCGCGTAATCATCAAAGTACTCGCTGCGCTTATCGAAGTAGAACTCTTTCAGGATCACATGACCCATGGCCATGGCCACAGCCGCGTCAGTACCCTGCTTTGGATGCAGCCAGATGTCGGAGAGCTTGGCCACCTCGGAATAGTCCGGTGTCACCGCAACGGTCTTGGTGCCCTTGTAACGCACCTCGGTGAAAAAATGCGCATCCGGCGTGCGGGTCTGCGGCACATTCGAGCCCCAGGCAATGATGTAGCTGCTGTTGTACCAGTCGGCTGATTCGGGCACATCGGTCTGCTCACCCCAGACCTGCGGGCTGGCCGGCGGCAGATCGCAATACCAGTCATAGAAACTCATGCACACGCCGCCGATCAGCGACAGATAGCGGCTGCCGGCCGCGTAGCTGACCATCGACATCGCGGGGATCGGCGAGAAGCCGATCACACGGTCCGGCCCATGTTTCTTGATCGTGTAGACATTGGCGGCGGCGACGATTTCGTTGACTTCGTCCCAGCCTGAGCGCACGAATCCACCAAGACCACGCACACCCTGATAGTCGCGCCGCTTGGCGTCGGACTCGACTATGGACGCCCAGGCTTCAACCGGGCCCTTGTCCTGACGCGCTTCACGCCAGCTCTTCAGCAAACGGCCGCGCACCAGCGGATATTTAACCCGGTTTGCACTGTAGAGATACCAGCTGTAGCTGGCGCCGCGCGCACAACCCCGGGGCTCATGATTGGGCATGTCCCACCGTGTACGCGGGTAGTCGGTCTGCTGGGTCTCCCAGGTGACGATTCCACCTTTGACGTAGATTTTCCACGAACACGATCCCGTGCAGTTGACGCCGTGTGTGGAGCGCACGATCTTGTCATGCGCCCAACGGTTGCGATAGGCGTCTTCCCAAGTGCGATCCTCTCCCGTCACTACGCCGTGGCCGTCGGAGAAAGACTCCCGCGGTTGGGAGAAATAGGTCAGTCGATCAAGAAAGTGGCTCATATCAGTCCCCGGTAACGAATGTTGCGTAATGAGTGATGGTCAATTGGGCACGAATGGATTTGCCGATACTCGTTACCCATCACGGGTTCTTGAATTCGGCTTTGGGGCCCAGGTAGTACCACCAGTTCAGCAATAGGCACAGGCCATAGAAAATGGCGAAGCCATACAGCGCATTCTCCGGCGTAGCGGCTTTGATTTGCTCGCCAAACACCTGCGGGATAATGAATGCGCCATAGGCTGCCACCGCAGAGGTCCAACCCAGAACGGGGCCGGCCTGTTCTTTCGGGAACACGATGGCGATGGTGCGGAAGGTGGAACCGTTACCGATGCCTGTCATCGCAAACAGCACCAGGAACAGCAGGAAGAACGGCATGAAGAACTCTTCCGGGGTGGCCGACTGATAGGCTGCTTTCATGTAGTAGGCTACGCCCAGTGCCGAACCGATCATCACGATGCTGGTAATCTGGGTCACCTTGGCGCCACCCACCTTGTCGGCAATCCAGCCGCCAACGGGGCGAATCAACGCGCCGATGAATGGTCCCATCCACGCATACGCGAGTGCGCTCGGGCCATTGGGGTTGGCAGCATGCACCATCACACCATCCGGCCCCATTACATGGGTGAAACCGAAAATCACTTTAATCGCCAGTCCAAAGCCTGCGGAATAGCCGATAAAGCTGCCGAAGGTCATGGTGTAGATGATGCTCATCACCCAGGTGTGCTTGTTGCCGAAAATCTTGAACTGGCGCTGCAGGTTGGGTTTGATGTCACCGGGGATAAGCTTCAGCAGGAACACTGTGGCTGCAATGATGCCCGCCAGCACGAACCACTTTGCCCAACCCGGGGCACCTAGGCCCGTCGGAGCCGGCAGGATGATGTATAGGCCGGCAGCGGCAGTGACAAAGCTGATGGACAACATGCCTGCGATTTTGGACATGGCGCCCAGAGGAGAACCAGGATTAGGCGTCACCTCATCAGTGCGTATGTTGTTCATACCGAACCACGCGGCGGTTACCAGGGGGATGAGAATTGCCGCCCAGATGAAACCGGCATTCTGGATAAATGTGGGCGTGCCCGCCTTGATCTTGCCTAGAATCCAGCCGCTGTCCTTGGCCAGGGTTATCGGGTCACCGCCCAATGCGCCGAAGACGCCGAAAGTCATCGCCAGCGGGATGAGAATCTGCATGGTGGTCACACCAAAGTTGCCCAAGCCGGCGTTGAGCCCCAAGGCCAGGCCCTGCATGCGCTTCGGGAAGAAGAAGCTGATGTTGGACATGGAGGAAGCAAAGTTGCCGCCGCCAAAGCCGGACAGGAAAGCCAGGAACTGGAACACCGCCAGTGGCGTATTTTTATCCTGCAAGGCAATGCCGGTGCCGATTGCCGGGATGATCAGCAGTGCAGTGGTAAAGAAGATGGTGTTGCGTCCGCCGGCGATCCGGATGAAGAAGCTCGACGGTATGCGCAGGGTCGCGCCGGTCAGTCCGGCAATCGCTGCGAGCGTGAACAACTCCGTCGGCTTAAAAGGAAACCCGGCGTTGAGCATCTGCACCGTGATCATGCTCCACATCAGCCATACGGCGAAACCGCACAGCAGATTGGGGATCGATATCCACAGATTGCGGTTGGCTATGCCCTTGCCCTTGGCTTCCCAGAAAGCATTGTCCTCGACGTTCCACTCCGCGATATCGGCGGCACCGTGGCTAACTGCTTTACCGGCAATCACTGAACTCGGCTGTATTTTCTGGCTCATTGCGACTCCAATTCTCTATTTTTGATATTCAATACCCAGTCACATCAGTTCTGTTTCACAAGATCGGAATACGTGTGACCGTATCGGTAAATTTTAAGTTCTCAGGTGAAGTGCGTCGGCTCTGGATACTGTTTGCTACGCTCCAGCCCCATCGGACGCACCTCTTTGAAATACATCCACATCAGCGATACCCAGACGATGCCGAACATGAGCATGAAGGCGGACGAGCGCACGCCCGTCAGATCCACCAGTACGCCAAACATGATGGGCAGGATGAACCCACCCATGCCGCCGGCAAGACCCACTACACCGGATACCACGCCGATGTTTTTCGGGTAGTCGTCCGAGATGTACTTGAACACCGAGGCCTTGCCGATGGCGAAGGCAATCCCCATGGTGAACATGAGCACGGTGAACACTACGGAATTGAGCCCGATATGAAACATTTTCGGCCCGGTCACCGTTTGGATGGTTACGCTGGTTGGCGGATAAGACAGGAAAAACAGACATACCAGAGAGACCCACAACACCCACCAGGTCACGGTATGCGCGCCATATTTGTCGGAAAACCAGCCACCGACCGCACGCAGCACACCACCTGGGACGCTGAATGCCGCAGCCAGCAGCGCCGCCAGCCGCAGATCAAAGCCGTATTCGGTGATGTAGTATTTGGTCATCCACAGCGACAGCGCAACATAGCCGCCGAAGACGATGGAATAATATTGGCTGTAGCGCCAGACGGTCGGATCCTTCAGCGCCTGCAACTGCTCGCGCACGGTCACGGTCGATTTTCCCGAGCTGTGATCCGGGTCGGTGTAGGTAAACATCCAGAAAATAATGACCGTCACCGCCATCAGCACCGCATAAACCTTCGGCACCATGGTCCAGCCGTATGCAACGACGATGCTTGGTGCAACGAGCTTGGTGATCGCCGCACCGGTATTGCCGGCGCCGAAAATGCCCATGGCCAAGCCTTGGCGCTCCCTCGGGAACCAGCGCGCACAGTAGGCGATACCAACGGTAAACGACGCGCCCGCAATACCGACAAACAGCCCGGTCACCAGGTAATGCCAATATGCCGTGCCCAGGGAGATCAACCAGATCGGAATAATGGTGGATACCATCAGCACAAAAAACACGATGCGCCCGCCGTATTTGTCGGTCCACATTCCTATGGGTAACCGGAACAACGAGCCGGTAAGCACCGGTGTCGCCACCAGAATGCCGAACTGCGTTTCATTAAGGCCCAGAGTCTGTTTGATGGGAATGCCAATCACGGCGAACATCATCCACACCATGAAACACACCGTAAATGCGAACGTACTCGCCGAAACCACCGACCACTGTTTGTATCTCTCTGAAGCCATTTCCCGCCTCCCGTGTCACGTGATGCGAGCCAGTCTAGACAGCGGACAAAAGCCCGGTTTGATCTAGATCAAACAAAAGATGTATTTCAAATCCATCTTTCTAAAACCCGGTTTAAGATCACTGCCGAGTCATGTACTTATTGCGTTCTGGCGGTCTGTTTGATCAGTCTAAATCTGGACCATCATGCATCTGACGATTTTTACCGACTACACCCTGCGCGTGCTGATCTGTCTCGGCGTACGTCAGCACGAGGGCCGATTGACGACGATCAGTGACATAGCGACTGCTTACGGGATACCCGTGGATCACCTGCGGAAAATCGTCCATCACCTGGCAAAACAGGGATATGTGGAAACGCTGCGCGGCATAGGCGGCGGCATGCGGCTTGCCCGCGCGCCGGAACAGATCAACCTGGGAGAGGTCGTGCGTGGTTCGGAGCGGGATCAGGCGATCGTCGAGTGTTTTCAGCCAAACAAAAAAGAAACCTGTTCCATCGTGTCCGTATGCGCGTTGCGCGGGATTCTGGAACAAGCCATGCATGCATTTTTCGACAATCTCGATCAGCACACTCTTGCTACTTTACTAAAACCCCAGAACGATCTGATCAGGATATTTCGCGGTACCCGGAAATAGAGCAGGTCCAGAATTGGTGTGTGCTATTACCGGGAAATATCCGTAGTGATATCAGTTGATTGTTACGGTTTGCGCGGAAATTCGTCCTCGTCCATCAAAATCTGGTGCGCAGGCCCTTCCAGATCCTCAAACTGTCCACTGTGCAAGGCCCACCAGAAAACCGCGCCGATCAGGAACACCAGAACCAGCGACAGCGGGATCAGCAGATACAGAATGTCCATACTAGCGTTCTGACCGCGTAAGGCGCAGCGCGTTTAGCACGACTATCAGCGAACTGGCGGACATGCCGGCTGCCGCCACCACAGGCGTGATCAGACCCACCATCGCCAGCGGCAGCGCCACGGCGTTATACAGCACGGCCCAGACGAGATTCTGGTGAATGATGCGCAGCGTGCGTTTGGCATAGCGGCGCGCAACAACCAGAGCCCCGAGTTGATCGGCCATCAGCACGATGTCGGCCGTGCTCTGGGCGAGATCGGTACCGCTGCGCAGGGTAATCGAAACCTGTGCCTGCGCCAGTACCGGAACGTCATTGATCCCGTCACCCACCATTGCGACTATCGCGCCTTGTCGCTGAAACTCGCGCACCTGCGCGAGTTTTCCTTTTGGCGACGCGCCGCCGCTTGCCACTTCGATGCCTAGTTCACGAGCAGTACGCACGGCGCGTGCGTGATGATCGCCGGACAGCATGATGACCACTGCTCCATCTCCGGACAGCGTCTGCACCACATCACGCGCATCGTGGCGCAGAGTATCGTCGAGCATGAACAACGCCAGCCAGCCCTGCTCATCGCCAAACGCAATCGTGACTACAGCGCCGGACGCCTCATCATCCAGCCCGCCGGGCAGTGGCTGATGGTTCAATTCTGCGACGAACTCAGGTCTGCCAATTCTCATTAGGCGACCACCGATCAGACCTTCCACACCCTGTCCTGCCACATTACGCACGCTGGCCGCAACCGGATAAACGCCCGGCACTGCGGCTGCCAGTGCCCGGCCTGCCGGATGCTCTGAGGACGACTCCAGCGCCGCTGCACAGGCCAGACAGCGCTCGCGTGTTGTGTTGCCGAGCAGTCTGACGCCCACGAGCGTCATGCGCCCGGTCGTCAGCGTGCCCGTTTTGTCGAACACAAAATGCGTAGCGCGGGCCAGCGTCTCCAGCGCCGTGCCGCGGGTAATCAACACGCCCGCCCGGTGTGCTGCACCGGTTGCCGCCGCCAGCGCCGCCGGCGTTGCCAGTGACAGCGCGCACGGACAGGTCACCACCAGCATCGACACCGCCACCCACAGAGCTCGCGTGGAATCAATTTGCCACCACACGGAAAATGCAACCGCCGTCAGCAACAGCAGTGTGGCCACGAAACCTTGTGCAACGCGGTCAGCGACCTGCGCAATGCGCGGCTTTGTCGTTTGCGCGCGATCCATCAGTCGCGTGATTCCGGAAAGCACAGTGTCCTCACCGACCCGGATTACCCGCATCGTGAGGATGCCATCGAGGTTGACCGCTCCGCCGGTCAATGCATCGCCGGCCCGTTTGTTCACGGGGCGTGACTCGCCGGTAAGCAGCCCTTCATCGACCGCACTCTCGCCGTCAACCACCACACCATCCGCGGGTATTGCGGCGCCCGGGCGCACGCGCACGAAATTCCCCGGGCACAGCACCACTGCGGCCACCCGCTCGCCCACATTTCCTGGATACTCTACCAGACGTTCAGCGGTCGCGGGCACCATGCGCACCAGCTGCTCCTGGGCTTCAATAGCTTTCGCATAGGCCGACGTTTCAAGAAAGCGGGCGCCCAGCAGCAGAAATACAAACATCGAGATTGAATCAAAATAAACCTGTCCGCTACCGATCCATGCAGCCCACAAGCTGGCGGCAAATGCGATGACGATGCCCATGGACACCGGCACATCCATGCCCGCGCGCCGCGCCTGCAGATCGCGTAGCGCCCCGGCATAAAACGGCGCTGCAGACCACAACACCACCGGCAAAGTCAGAATCAAGCTGGCGACGCGCATCAACTGCTCGATATGCGGCGTCATGGCGCCATCGGCGATGTACACCGGAATGGCGTACATCATCACCTGCATCATGCTGAATCCGGCAATAAACAGACGCCATAGCAGCACGCGCCGTTCCCGCTGGAACCGCGCTTCAGCGCGATTGCTGTCATAGGGTTGTGCCGCGTAGCCGAGCGACGCCACTGCAAATAAGATACTGCTCAATGCGGTTTTCCGGTTGTCCCATCTAACGCGAGCGCGACGTGTTGCATAGTTCAGCGTGGCCGAGAGGACCCCGGGCAAGCGGGCCAGCCGCTGTTCGATCAACCAGATACAGGCAGCGCAGGTCGCACCGTCGATCAGCAGCAAAGCTTCCTTCTCATGCGAAGCTGCATTGATATCCCTTACGAAATTGCGCTGAATTTCGGGCAAATCATAGAGGTCAAGCTCTGCCAGTACAGGGTCACGGTCGCGTGCCACCGGTGCCGGCGCAGTACGATTTCTGTAGTACGCAGCAAGTCCGTTATCGACAATGGTCTGGACGACCGCCTGGCAGCCACGGCAACACGTGTCACGCCGGGCTCCATCCAGCACGACCGGAAATGCAGTCGCATCCAGCGGCAGCCCGCAATGAAAACACCCCGCAGCAGAATTCACCGTGGGGCGCACTCCGGAAGCTGGCGTTGCACCCGTCATTCCAGTCCGCCTGAGCTCAGCACTTCATTTTGACGCGATGCCAACCATCAGCAGCAATACCCAAAATCCAGCGCTTCATGACAGATCCCTTGTCGCTGATTACCTCGCATCAATCTTAGGTGTGGTCGTGACCCCTTGATTTGATCCACATCAAATAATATTACGACTAGTCAGCGATGACGTCTTAGAATAACGCGCATGATCCCCTGGCTGGAAGCTGGTGATGACTTTCCACCGCTGGAGCGCGCACTGGCCGAACCCAGCGGTCTGCTCGCGGCCAGCACTGATTTGTCACCGGCCAGACTGCTGACGGCCTACCGCAGTGGCATTTTCCCGTGGTATGGGAAAGACCAGCCGGTACTGTGGTGGAGTCCGGATCCGCGCATGGTGCTGTTCCCCGCGGAATTCCGCGTGCCGCGGTCGCTCACCAAACGCCTGCGCCGCAAAGACTACGAAATTCGCACCGATACTGCGTTCGAAGCGGTCATGCGCGCCTGCGCCGCACCCCGCGATGGCGACGCCGGCACCTGGATTACGCCGGCCATGGTGGCTGCTTACTGCGAACTGCATCGAATGGGTCATGCCCATTCGGTCGAGACCTGGATCAATGGTGAACTTGCCGGAGGGCTCTACGGAATCGCGCTGGGGCGGGCATTTTATGGCGAATCGATGTTCACTCGCGTGCCTGACGCATCCAAGATCGCGCTCGCCCATCTGATAACGCAATTGACACGTTGGCAGTTCGGCATGATCGACTGCCAGATGAATACCGCGCACCTCGCCCGTTTCGGTGCGCGCGAAATCCCGCGCAGCGAATTCTCGCGACGACTGGCGGAATTGGTAAACTACCCATCATCCACAGCCAACTGGCGCTTTGATGATAATTTGGTGACGTGACTTTAGCGATCGACTTTTCGTGACCTATCTTTCGGAATTCCCGCTTTCCGTATTGCAGTTCTATGCGACTGCCCCGTACCCGTGCAGCTATCTGTCCGGGCGCATGGCGCGTTCTCAGGTCGCCACGCCCAGCCACCTGATCGACGGCCCGGTTTACAGCGAACTGGTTCGCGCAGGTTTTCGCCGCAGCGGCGCATTCACCTACCGGCCGCATTGCGATCACTGCCGCGCCTGCGTGCCGGTGCGGGTCGTGGCCGAAGATTTCAAGGCCACACGCACCCAACGTCGCACGCTGAACCGCCACGCCGCGCTTGAATCACGCATGCTTGATCTCAAGTACCACCCGGAACACTACGTGCTATACCTGCGCTATCAGGCCGAGCGGCACGCCGGCGGTGGCATGGATCAGGACAGCCGCGAGCAATATCGCCACTTCCTGCTGCAAAGCAATGTCGAATCGCGACTGGTTGAATTCCGTGAAGACGGAGTGCTGCGCATGGTCAGCATCCTGGATCAGTTGCAGGACGGCGTGTCTTCGGTGTACACCTTTTTTGATCCCGAGGTGAGTGGCGCCAGCTTCGGCACCTACAACATCCTCTGGCAAATCGATCTGTGTCGCAAACTGGATCTACCCTATCTCTATCTCGGCTACTGGATCGAGCAAAGCCGCAAGATGGCCTACAAGATTCACTTCCAGCCCATGGAAGGTCTGATCGACGGCCGCTGGCAGCCACTTGCAGAATAATTCCGGCAACACCACGTGCGTATCCTGATCATCGAAGACGACGCGACCATCGCGGCGAATCTCTACGACTTTCTCGAAGCGCGCGGCCACAGCATAGACGCTGCTGCTGACGGCATCACCGGACTGCATCTGGCCACTTCGCAGGAGTTCGATGTCATCGTGCTCGACGTCGGGCTGCCCGCTCTGGACGGCATCGCTCTGGCGCGCAAGTTGCGCAGTGAAGCGCATGTCGGGACGCCAATCCTGATGCTGACCGCGCGTGACACTTTGGACGACAAACTGGCAGGATTTGCCGGTGGCGCGGATGACTACCTGGTCAAGCCCTTCGCACTGCAGGAAGTCGAAGTCCGTCTCACCGCTCTCTACAAACGCAGCAGCGGACGCGCGACCAGCCGCCCGCTCATCGCCGGCGCCGTAACGCTAGACCCGCGCACCATGAATGTGCGCTACGCAGGCAAAGCAGTACGCTTGCCTCCCAAATGTCTGCATATCCTCGAACTGCTGATGCAGGAACCGGGGCGCGTGATCAGCCGCGATGAAATCGAGCGCCTGGTGTGGGGCGAGGCACAGGAAACAAGCGATACGTTGCGCAGCCACCTGCATACACTGCGCCGTGCGCTGGTTTCAGCAGGAGGATCAGACCCCATTGAAACGCTGCATGGCGTCGGCTACCGGATCCACACGAGCGACCAATGACCGCACTGAATCTGCGCACGCGCGTCGCGGCTGCGGTTGCCATCACTTGCATTGCCGTCGTGGCCGCGCTGGCCATCACGTTGTATACCGCTTCCGAAGATCTGGAGGAAACGCTGGTTGGCCAGATTGTCAGCGAAGAGATGGAGTATCTGGTCCGACATCACCTCGAAAACCCGCGGATCATCCGTGAGTCCGGCCCCAATCTGCAGTACTACGTGGTGCATTCTCCGGAAGATCTTGCCCGCGTACCTGAGGCACTGCGTGGTCTGGCTGTCGGTAGTCATGAGGTTGGCCAGGACATCGACGGAAAGCATGTTGCTGTGCGCGAAGTCGGTGGCACTCGTTTCATTGTCGCCTATGACGCTGGTCCGCATGAAATTCGGGAGCAGCAGTTCAAGCGCCTGGTGTTGTTCGCACTGGCTACGATCATTGTCGTTGCCGCGGCACTCGGCTACTGGATCGCCGGGCTGATCACCCGGCAGATTACCGATCTTGCTGCGCGCGTAACCAATCCCGAGTCCGAAACGGGTACGAACATGGCGCCGCTGGTGCGATCGGGCCAGGATCCTGAAGTGGCGGCGCTGGCGCAGGCGCTCGACCGCTATCGCAACCGCATGCAGGAAATGATCCGCCACGAACAGGAATTTACCGGCAATGCGAGCCATGAAATGCGCACACCGCTGACCGCGATAAGCACCAGCTGCGAATTACTTGGCGCTGAACCCGATCTGTCGGAAAAGGTGCGTACGCGGATCACCGCCATCTCCGCAGCAGCAACACGCATGACCGAACAACTCGAACTTTTGTTATTCCTGGCACGATTGCAAGCACTGGATAAACGGGAGCCCGTGCCTCTCGCCGCCAGCGTTGATACCGCACTGGAGCCGTGGCGCGCAGAGCTGACACGCAAGCAACTGCGTTTTGACAACACCATCGATCCGGCAGCCACGACCAGCGTCAACCAGCAAGCACTGAATCTGGTGCTCACCAATCTGCTGCGTAATGCCGTGCAATACACTATCCGTGGCAGCATCCGTGTAACCTGGGAAGCGCCGGTGCTAACCCTCACCGACACCGGACCAGGACTCACGGCAGATGCGAAGGCTCACTTGTTCGAACGCCATTACCGCGGCGAAGCGGATGCCCATGGTTTGGGCTTAGGCCTCGCCATTGTCAAAAATACCTGCAGCCATTGCGGCTGGGACATCACTGTCTCCTCACCGCCCCAGGGTGGTTCTGCATTCCATCTGACGCTGGCCTGAGCGGGCGAAACTCCACGCGCTCGCTTGACGTGCTGACAACGGCACGGTCTTCACACTTGCTTCACACTTGCTTCACGCATTGTTGACAGTGCTTGCCGCAGAGTGCTGCTTTCCGCATAGCAGCTGCCACCCGGCGCTGCCAAAGCGCGCGGCCATGAAATCAGACACCACATCCACCTACACCCGCCACGCAGTCAGAGGCGTCCTGCACGCGCTTTATATGCTGGTATCGGGGCGAGGCGACTGGCGCTCGCCCACAGTTCTGATACCAGATGCCGCTACTGCAGCCATTGCCCGCAGCGAAATTCCGCGGGCTTGGCTGCTCACGCCACTCACCGTCGCCGTCGCCCTGATCGCGCTCGAAACCACCGATCTCGATCGAAGCGTCAGCAACTGGTTCTTCGACGCCGGCACCGTAGCGTTTCCGCTGCGCCATACCTTTCTCTTTGATACGGTTCTGCATCACTGGGCCAAGTACCTGGTCATCCTCACCACCTGTCTGATCATTGCCACGTTCCTGCTGTCATTCATCGCCGGCGCTTTGCGGTCACGCCGCCGCGTATTGCTTTTCCTCGGCATGACGCTGGCACTGGCACCGTTGACCGTCAGCGCGTTAAAACTCGCCAGTGACCGCTCCTGCCCGTGGGATATTGCTGATTACGGTGGCGCCGCGCCATATACGCATTTGTTCGAATCGGAAATCCGGCCACACGCACCGGGACATTGCTTTCCTGCGGGTCATGCCTCGACCGGTTTTGCGCTGATGGCCTTTTTCTTTGCGGCTCACCGCGCACGCCGCAACCGGCTGGCGCGTGGATTGTTGATCGCCGGCCTGTCCGCCGGACTGATTCTGGGTTTCGGTCGCATCGCACAAGGCGCGCATTTTCTGTCCCATGTACTGTGGTCCGGCCTGGTGTGCTGGCTGGTCATGGTGGGACTGTATGCGCTTCTACTGGCAAAGGCTAACACAAATACCGCGGAGAAATAAGTGTAACTATTTGATTTATATCATTAATATTTGCACAACGACGAGCGGCGGCGGGCCGCTACAATACGGCCACCATGTACACCCTGATCCGCCCGCTGTTGTTCGCGCTGGATGCCGAGTCCGCGCACCACGCCACCCTGCAATCACTGAAGTTCGCCGCCGCGACCGGCCTTGTCAGTCTGTGTGCGCCGCGTGCCGATAGCGCGCCGCGGTCGGTCATGGGACTACAATTTCCCAATCCGGTTGGACTGGCCGCGGGACTGGACAAGAACGGCGAATACATCGACGCGCTGGCTGCGCTGGGATTCGGTTTCATCGAAATCGGCACTGTCACGCCGCGCCCGCAGCTCGGCAACCCCCGTCCGCGCATGTTCCGACTGCCTGCCGCCCGCGCTGTCATCAACCGCCTCGGATTCAACAACCACGGCGTCGATGCGCTGCTCACCAATGTGCAGCGCTCGCAATTCCGCGGCGTACTCGGTATCAACATTGGAAAAAATTTTGATACACCACTGGAACGCGCTGCCGACGATTACCTGATCTGCCTGCGCAAGGTGTATGCGTATGCGAGCTACATCACAGTCAATATTTCCTCACCCAACACCAAAAACCTTCGCCAGCTGCAGCAAGGCGAAGAACTCGGTCGCCTGCTCGCAGCGCTGCAGGATGAGAGGGCACGACTCGCTGACCAACACGGCCGGCGTGTGCCACTGGCGCTGAAAATAGCACCGGATCTGGAACCAGCGGAGATTGCAGCAATCGCCGATTTGCTGGTCACGCACGGCATCGATGCCGTAATTGCCACCAATACAACGGTTGCCAGGGATGCAGTTGCGCTCCTGCCCCACGGCGCTGAAGTCGGCGGACTCAGCGGCGCGCCGCTGACAGTTCAGGCCACAAGTATCGTCGCGCAACTGGCTCGCGCCTTGTCCGGTGCGTTGCCACTCATCGGTGTCGGCGGCATCATGAGCGGCACTGATGCCGCAGCACGCATTGCTGCCGGCGCCAGTCTGGTCCAGTTATATACCGGGCTTGTCTATGCCGGACCCGCGCTCGTTTCAGAATGCAACAGGGCCATCGCAAAGCAACGCACATGAAGATCGGCGTTCCCGCAGAAATCAAGAATCATGAATATCGCGTCGGCGTTACGCCCGATGGCGTCGGGGCGCTGGTCGCAGCCGGTCATACGGTATGCGTACAGACTGGCGCCGGAGCGCGCGTTGGCTTCACGGACGATGATTACCGAAGTGCCGGCGCCGTCACTGCGACTTCAGCCGCAGAGGTCTATGTGGCGGAACTGATCATCAAGGTCAAGGAACTGCAACGCAGCGAATTTCCGTTGGTGCATCCGGGGCAAATACTCTACTGCTACCACCATTTTGCAGCCAACCGCGAACTGCTGGAGGCCATGCTGCTGGCGGGTGCTGCGTGCATCGCCTACGAAACCGTAACAGACGCCGCCGGCGGTTTACCTCTGCTGACTCCGATGTCGCAGATCGCCGGTCGTCTGGCACCACAAGCCGGCGCATGGGCACTGCAGATGGCCCATGGCGGCAGCGGTGTGTTACTGGCCGGCGTTCCGGGAGTGCTGCCCGCCAACGTCCTGATCATCGGCGGCGGCACGGTCGGGGAGAATGCTGCGCGCATCGCCATTGGCATGGGAGCGAGCGTAACGCTGCTCGACCACAGCGCCTCGCGTCTTGCTGATCTGGAATCGATGTTCAGCGGCCGCCTGAAAAGCGCCATCTCGACCCCCCAGGCAATCAACGGTCTGCTGCCAGATCAGGATTTGGTCGTCGGGGCAGTGCTGTTACGGGGCGCACGGGCACCGCGGTTGATCACGCGAGCAGATCTGAAATGCATGCGCCGCGGCTCGGTGATCGTGGATGTCGCCATCGATCAGGGTGGCATCTGCGAGACATCGCGGCCGACATCCCATACGGAACCGCTGTATGTCGAAGAAGGCATCGTGCACTACTGCGTGCCAAATATGCCCGCGGCAGTTGCACGTACGGCCACACTGGCGCTCACGCACGCCACCCTTCCCCACGCGCTGCAGATCGCCACGCTGCGCCTGCACGACGCCATCACGCAGGACCAGCACCTCGCCGCAGGCCTGCAGACCTGCAACGGCAAAGTTACGCATGCTGCGCTGGCCCGCGATCTCGGCATACCCTTCGTCACGCCGGAGCAAGCGCTGACATGAATCCGGCCGCTGCGCTTGCTGACGCCATCGACGCACTGCTCCCGCAAACCCAGTGCCGGCTTTGCGGCTATGCCGGCTGCCGGCCTTATGCCGTAGCCATTGCCTCCGGGCAGGCGCAGATCAATCAATGTCCACCGGGGGGCGATGAACTCATCGCGGAGCTGGCCCTGACCCTGGGTACGGCTGCGCTGCCGCTGAACGCTGCGCATGGCGAAGCCAAACCGCCGGTGGTGGCACTGATCGACGAGGCGCTGTGCATCGGCTGCGCATTGTGCATCGCCGCCTGCCCTGTGGATGCCATCGTCGGCGCCCGCAAACGCATGCACACCATCATCACTGCCGACTGCACGGGATGCGAATTGTGCCTGCCGCCATGTCCGGTCGACTGCATCACACTGGTAGCGACCGGCGCACCGCGCAATCACGCGGCACAGAAATTAATGGCGGTGCGAGCGCGCGAACTGCATACCGCAAGGACGCGACGGCTGGACAGCCGCAACCGCGCGCGCCGTAATCCCGCCGCAGATAACATGACTACCGATGCCGGGCATCACAAACGCGAAACCATTGCCCGCGCACTGGCACGGGCGCAGGCGCGCCTCGGCGGGAAATCCCGCTGATTAAATCCAGTGATGAGTGCAAAGTGCAGAGTGCAGAGCGGAGAACCGGGGGACGGTACGCTCATCATTTTGCATTTTGCACTCTGCACTTTGCACTTGCCCTTAAAGTCAGCGGCCGAACAAACCGCGCAACAACTGACCGGGATCGATACCGATACCGCCATCACCCTTGGGTTGTGGCTCCGGTTGCTGCTCGGCAAGGCCGCGTGCACCTTCTGCCGGCAGCGGCTGCGCAGCACGCATCGCGCCAGCGCCCGCTGCAACGCGGCGAATCTCAAGTTCCAGCCCGGCAGGCAACCGCGACAGGCTGGGTGTCAGCGCAATACCCAGTTGCTCCAGACGCTCCCCCGGCGCCGGATGGGTCTTGAACAATAGCGCCAGCGCGTTATCACCAGCACCGCGCGCATTCAGCTTATGCAACACGTCGAGCAGACCGAACGGGTTGTATCCGGCACGCGCTGCCAACACCACGCCGATCACGTCCGCCTCGAACTCCGCGCTTTTGTCGAGGCCGCGCGCAAACACTTCCGCACCGGTGCCGATCATGTTGTTGACCAGCGCCGAGCGATTGTCGCGCTGTGCGAGCTGCGCGCCGGCAGACAATGCCGCACTTTTCTGCATCACGGTGACATGGTGACGACGGATGATGTGGCCGATTTCATGCGCGAGCACACCGGCAAGCTGCGCTTCGTTGTCGAGGATTTCATACAATCCGCGTGTCAGCATCACATACCCGCCGGGCGCAGCAAAAGCATTGATCGACGCTGTTTCGATGACGCCAAAGTGCCACGGCAGATCCGGACGCTCTCCCTGCAACGCCACCCAGCGGCCAACACGATTGACGTATTGCTGCAGCTCAGCGTCGTTGACCAGTGGTGCGGCGCCCAGCATGCGCCCCGTAATTTCACGCCCCAGCGTCAGCTCTTCCTCCTCGCTGACACCGCCAGCCGCGGTCACCACATCCTTGCCGATGCTGAATATCCGGTTCAGATCTATTGATTGCGCGGTTGCAGTAGCGGCACCACACAACAAACACAACAATGCGCAACGCGCCGCAGTGTGGCGATAAGCGAAGAGCAGTATCCGGCTTAGCATTACTGGGGTGTCCCGCCGGGCGGCGTATTTGCCGCATCCACCGGCTCCGCCAGATAATCAACCCGCACCGCGGACAGTCCTGCGCCGCCGGCATGCGCCTGCGCCTGATCACGATCAGCGGCAAAACCATCGAGCGCCTGCATCTGTCCGGCGTCAAAGCGCGCCTGTTTGAGATCCTCTTCATCCAGTCCGCGGATACCCAGCGTCGCCGTCACATTGACATTTTGCCGCGGGCCAAACAAACGACCGAGAGCAGAACCGCCTCCCGCGCCATCACTGCTGCCAGTGCCGGCGGCGCCAAAACGGACATTAAAGGAATACAACCAACCGGTCATCGTGCCCGCCTTGACCTGCACCCAGGCGCCCTTACGCGCGACAGCCTCGCCGGTGGCGCCGCGTATCAGATTGGTTACCACCGCCGCATCGGCTCGTGGTTCGGTGCGCACCACACTGTCGCGCTCGACAGTCACCGGCTCGGCGGCGGCCATTGCAGCAACGCCGGCGAGCACCCATGCGGATAACCATTTGTTCAGCATATGCATTTCTGTGCAATCCAGTTTGCGCCGCCCTGGTGGCAAATGCGCCCATTATAATCACGCCGGATAATTACATGCTACGCTGTTCGTACCTGCAGTGAATCCCGCAAAACGACACGCCATTTACGCCCGTTTCCGCGCCGCCAATCCCGAGCCGCGCGGCGAACTTGAGTTTGCCGATGTATTCGAGCTGCTGGTCGCGGTAATCCTGTCGGCGCAGGCGACCGACAAGAGTGTCAATCGGGCGACACGTGAACTTTTCCGTCGCGCTAATACGCCCCGGACGATCCTGAAACTGGGCGTCATCGGGCTGGAATCCTATATCAAGAGTATCGGCCTCTACCGCACCAAGGCGAAGAACATCATCGCCACTTGCAGCCTCCTGCTCGACCAACACGGCGGCATCGTACCGCGGGATCGGGAAGCGCTGGAAGCATTGCCCGGGGTCGGACGAAAAACCGCCAACGTAGTGCTCAATATAGCCTTTGGCGAGCCGACCATCGCCGTCGATACGCACATCTTCCGTATAGCCAACCGCACCGGCCTCGCGCCCGGCAAAAACCCTCTCGCCGTCGAGTTGAAACTGCTGAAGGTGACGCCGGAAGAATTCCGACTACATGCGCATCACTGGTTGATCCTGCACGGGCGTTACATCTGCCTGGCCCGCAAACCGCGTTGCGGGGAATGTCCAATCCGCGATTTATGCGAATTCCGCGGGAAAACGGCATAAAAAACCGCGCCTGGGGGCGCGGTTTTTTATGCAGCGCAATGCTATCAGTATTTGACGACGAGTCCGGATTGCCGCGAATAGTAGGCCGCGAGATCGTCAATATCAGCTTTGGACAGACCAGCCGCCATCGGCGCCATAATGGCATTCTTGCGCTCGCCGGATTTGTAATCCGATAAAGCCTTGACCAGATAATTGTAGTACTGGCCAGAAAGTCGCGGAAAATCCGGCGCCGCGCTATTGCCCTCGGGACCATGACAAGCCGCGCAGATTTTGGATTTTTCCTTGCCTGCAGCCGGGTTGGCTGCCCAAGTTGCGCCACCGGCCATCATGGCCACGCAGCCGGCAATCAACAGCAATTTCTTCATCATGATCCCCTGATCCCTTACTTGGCCGCCGACTGTGTCGCGGTCGATGAATAATAAGCGCCCAGATCAGCCATATCCTGGTCGGACAGCCCGGCGGCGATACTGCGCATGGACGGGTGGCTGCGGTCGCCCCTCTTGTAAGCCTGCAGCGCACTGACGATGTAAGCCGCATGCTGCCCGCCGAGTTTGGGCACGTTGTAGGTCACGGGGAATGCGGTTTTGTAGCCGGGGATGCCGTGGCAGCCGGCGCACATGGAGGTCTTGTCCTTGCCAGCCACTGGATTTCCCTGTGCCGCTTGAGAAATGGCGGGTGCCAGAGCGACCGCAGCCATGCTCAAGCCGATGCAAAGTATGCGGTTCATGGAAGCGCGTTTCATGGCAGCGATCATTCCTGTATTGAGTCTGTGCAGGGCGCCGATTATAGCCTAAAAATTTTGCTGATTACGGGGCAAAATATGCTGATTGGCAGAGGCCGCAGTGATAGCGGATAATTTGCCTTCGTCGCCCCGGGAATCCCATTGAAGTATTCGCTCCGAATTCCGCCCGAATTCCTCAGTCTCGCGGGCCGGATTCTTCCATTTGTGCGGTGGTTGCCTCTGGTCAACCGCAGGAGCCTGCGCGCCGATGCCCTGGCAGGGCTTACCGGTGCGGTGGTCGTGCTGCCGCAGGGTGTCGCCTTCGCCACTATCGCCGGCCTGCCCCCCGAGTACGGTCTCTATGCCGCAATGGTCCCGGCAATCGTCGCCGCGCTGTTCGGTTCAAGTTGGCACCTGGTATCCGGCCCGACAACAGCTTTGTCGATTGTCATTTACTCAACGATGAGCGGTCTCGCCGAACCGGGTACCGACGAATACATCCGCCTGGTGCTGATGATGACGTTCCTGACCGGCGTGTTCCAGTTCAGCATGGGACTTGCCCGCATGGGCGCGCTGGTGAATTTCATCTCGCACACCGTCGTGCTTGGTTTTACGGCGGGCGCGGGGTTGCTGATCATGAGCACGCAGATAACGCATTTTTTCGGCATCCCGATGCCGCGCGGCATCTCGTTCGCAGAAACCCTGCGGCAAACCGCCTACGGCATCGACGACATCAACCTGATTGTGACGTCGGTCGGACTGGTCACGCTGCTGACCGGCATTTTCTTCAAACGCCGCTATCCGCACCTGCCCTACATGATTATCGCCATGCTGATCGGCAGCTTCTACGCTGCAGCGCTGGGCTTCGTGCCCTTTCTCGACGCGGGCTCGAAAATTACCACCGTCAAGGCGTTATCCGGAATATTCCCGCATTTCGCGATGCCGGATTTCTCCCTTGAAGGCGTACGCAAGACCGCGTCAATTGCCGTGGCAGTGACCATGCTCGGGCTGACCGAGGCCATATCCATCGCGCGCGCCATCGCCGTCCGCTCGGAACAGCGCATTGACGGCAATCAGGAATTCATTGGCCAAGGCCTGTCGAACATCGCCGGCAGTTTCTTTTCGGCCTATGCCTCCAGCGGATCGTTCAACCGCAGCGGCGTCAACTACGAAGCGGGGGCACGCACCCCCATGGCTGCAATCCTGTCCGCGGCGTTCCTGCTGTTGATCGTCCTGCTGGTGGCGCCGCTGGTGCAGTTTCTACCCGTGCCGGCAATGGCTGGCGTCCTGTTTCTCGTGGCCAGAGGTCTGATCGATGTGCCGCAGTTCCGCAATATCATCCGTACCAGCTGGCCCGAAACAGTTGTGCTCGGCATTACGTTATTGGCTACGCTATTTGTCGAACTGGAATTCGCCATCTATGCGGGCGTGCTGCTGTCGCTGATGCTCTACCTCAAGCGCACTTCGCACCCGCTGATGCTTGACGTCAAGCCGGATCCCAGCGAAGGCAGCTATCACTATGCAACTGACACCGGTCTGCCAGATTGCCCGCAGGTCAAATGCTTGCGCATCAACGGTTCCATTTTCTTCGGTGCCGTCGATCACACACAGCAGATGCTGCAGGAAATCGGTGAAAAGACACCGCAAAAACACGTACTGATCGCCGCCAGCGGTATCAATTTTGTCGATATTGCCGGCGCTGAATTCCTTGCCCACGAAGCCAAGCGCCGTCGCCGTTACGGCGGCGGACTGTATTTTTACCGCCTCAAAAATGAAGTGATCGCAATGCTGGAACGCGGACACTACATGAATGACATCCGCAGAGACAACCTGTTCTCGGTGAAACAGAATGCGATCGCGGCCATTTATCCCAAATTCGATAATGCGATCTGCCGCGAATGCAAGCTGCGGATTTTCCGCGAATGCAAAACCCAGTTACCCAATGGCGAACTGCGACAAGACCCTGCATAAACGCAGGCGCTGCAGCCGCACTGCGGGAATAGATATAGCTAATTGTTTTTATTATGTTTTTTATCTGACCACGATGACCGGACGAGTGCACCGGGTCAACACTTCCATGGTTTCGCTACCGAGCAATAACGCCGTCAGCCCCTTGCGCCCACGCGACGGCATCACAATCGCATCGCAATTGCGTGACCGTGCGGTAGCAATGATTTCTTTGTAGGGACGGTCGGCGCTGACCATGCGGCTGCTGCAGGCCACCCTGGACTTCGCCGCCAGTACTTCGGCACGCGCCAGATAGGCCTTGGCATTATCCTTAGCGCCACGCTCGTAACTGTCCATCCAATCCGGTTCGGGCACGTATCCTTCAGCGAAGATCATCGGGTCCAGACGCGGTAGTACGTAGAGGAGCGAGACGCGCCCCGCAGACATCTTGGCCATTTTAATGCCAGTGACCAGCGCCTTGCGTGACAGCTTGGATCCGTCGGTGTAAATCAGAATGTGCTTGAACACGCTGAAGCCTCCCGTTTATCGATTCCTGGATAGGGACTGTTTACGGAAACCAGATTATCACGGTGCGGCCTGCGATGCACAGGCGCGCTTATAATCACCAGCCATGGCCAACCGACTCTCAAAAATCGTCACCCGCACCGGCGACGACGGTACTACCGGACTCGCTTCCGGCAACCGTATTGCCAAGGATCAGCCCCGCGTTGCAGCACTGGGCGATGTGGATGAACTCAACAGCACGATCGGCCTGCTGCTGGCCGAACCGCTGCCGGCAGAAGAGCGTAAGGCGCTATCCAGCGTGCAACACGATCTGTTCGACCTCGGTGGCGAATTGAGCCTTCCCGGACACGCCTTGATCAGCACTGCTCACCTCGCGCGCCTCGATGGACTGGTCGATCAGTTCAATGCCGGCCTGCCGCCATTGAAAGATTTTGTGCTGCCAGGCGGCACCCGCGCCGCGGCACTGGCGCATGTGGCGCGCACGGTCTGCCGGCGCGCGGAACGCACATTGGTTGCACTGATGAACGCAGCACCACCCGATGCATCAATGGTCAATGAGAAGAATAAGGAAGAAAATAAAACGCCGTCCCATTTACCGGTGCAATACCTGAACCGGCTGTCGGATTTTCTGTTCGTACTGGCGCGGGTGCTAAATCGCGCCGACGGCGGCAAGGACGTACTTTGGCAGCAGGACCGCAACCGCAACTAACTCAAAGCCGTTCAGCGCCGCTCTGCGCGTACCCTGTCGAGATGAGCACACACCAACCGCGCGCCTTCCAGCAACCGCGGTGTAGGCTGCTGGATCAGATCGGGTGCTATGTGATGTGCGGGCACCGAACCCAGCGGCGGCGGCAATGCCGACCACCGCGCGGCAAAAGCTGAGGGCGACTCCGCCGAACCACCGCCAAGCGCAATTTCCGGACGCGCCGCCAGCAATCCCTCGCGTGATACTTCCGGGGTCAACACACGCAGATCCCCGAACACATTGACGCCGCCGCACAAACCGATAATCTCGCTGATGACATGCGCGTTGCTGACGGTCATCAACGGCTTGTTCCAGATTTCATAGAACACGCGCACTGGGGGGGTGCTGTATCTGTGTTCGCGCAGCTCACGCAATCCGCTGCTGAATGCGGCCCGTGCAACCGCGCTCTCCGACAATGTTCCTGACAGCGCGGCAATTGCCGTCATGCTCTGCGCGATTTGCTCGAGACGCGCAGCTCCGGCAACGTATACCGGCAAACCGATGCGCTCCAGTCGATTAATCACCTCCGGCGGCGTTCCACCCTGCCAGGCCAGCACCAGATCAGGACGCAACGTCAGTATGCGTTCGATATCGAATTGCACCGCATCGCTGATCACCGGCAGCCGTCGCGCCTGCAGCGGGTAGTGGCTGAAGCGCGCAACACCGACGAGACGATCTCCGGCCTCAACGGCAAAAGTCAATTCAGTCAAATGCGGGGTCAGTGTGATGATGCGTTGCGCGGGCTGCGGCAACCGGATCACTGTGCCGCGCGCGTCTGTGGTCTGCACGGTCTGTGCCTGGCTGCTGCAAACCAGAATGCCTGACAGCGCCACTGACATCAATCCGATGAGAGCGGCACTCCGCCACAGGATTCGTAACTCAGAACACCCGGCCGCAAAGCAACTCATGCGGTCAGCCCCGACTGAATCAGCGCGGCTCTTCCATCAAGCGCAGCATGCGCGCGCTGGTTTGACGCAGACGCGACGAGAGCATGGTAACCATCTTCACCAGTATCTTCGAGCCCAGATCAGGATGATCAAGAATGATTTTCGCCATATTGTCACGCGTCAATACCGCAAAGAGCGTCGGCTGAGATGCCATGCAGGTTGCAAACCGCGGTTCGCCGTCAATCATCGACATTTCACCCAGCGTCATGCCGGGGCCAGCACTGGTCATGTGCTGCTGCTCGGCGCGGAAGTTTTTCTTGAGAATATCAATTTCACCTTCGATAATCAGTATCATGAAATCACCCTCATCACCCTCGCGGATGATGAATTCACCGGGCTGTGCGCGGTACACCTCCATGTAGCCGGCCAGATTGGCGATGTCTTCCTGCGTAAATTCGGTAAAAAATTGCGACTTCCCGACCAACGCGGAAATCTCGTCGGCAACGGCGGTCCCGGCTCCCACAAGCTCCAGCTTCGCAAGGTTGCCCCGGTCACTTATTGAGCTGCGATAGTCATCTGCCATGTAGGTGTTGTAAATCGAGTGGGTAAGTACTGAAAATCAGTGAGCGCATTCCGGGCAAGAGCTAATCCGCTGCTACGGTCTTCAGCCGGCGTTTGCGCACGCCGTCAGCCAGCGTGTCCAGCAAAGTCCGGCTCTCTTCCCAGCCTATGCAGCCATCGGTAATACTGACGCCATACGCCAGCGGTTTGCCGGGAACCAGATCCTGGCGACCCGCCTTCAAATGGCTTTCGACCATGACGCCGAATATACGGTCATCACCAGCGGCGATCTGGCGAGCCACGTCGTGACCGACATCGACCTGCTTTTCCGGTTTCTTGCTGCTGTTGTTGTGACTGAAATCGATCATGATGCGTGCCGGAATACCGGCATCAGCAAGTCCGCGTCCGGCAGCATCCACGCTCGCCGCATCGTAATTGGGCGTCTTGCCACCGCGCAGGATTAAATGACAATCCTCGTTGCCGGTCGTCGATACGATTGCCGAATGACCACCTTTGGTGACTGACAGAAAATGGTGCGGGGCCTGCGCCGCGCGAATCGCATCAATCGCGATCTTGATGTTGCCATCCGTACCATTCTTGAATCCCACCGGACACGACAGGCCAGAGGCGAGTTCACGGTGGATCTGCGACTCGGTGGTGCGGGCACCGATAGCGCCCCACGACACCAGATCCGCGATGTACTGCGGCGTGATCATGTCGAGGAATTCGCAGCCTACCGGCATGCCGCTCTCGTTCAGTTGCAGCAGCAGTTCGCGAGCAATGCGCAGTCCCTCGTTGATTTGAAAACTGCCGTCGAGCTTGGGATCATTGATCAAGCCCTTCCAGCCGACGGTGGTGCGCGGCTTCTCGAAATACACGCGCATGACGACCAACAAATCGTCGGTCAGCGCGTTCTTCGCCTCCAGCAGCTTGCCGGCATATTCCCTGGCAGCCTTGATGTCGTGCACCGAGCACGGCCCCATGATCACCAGCAGGCGGTCGTCAGCGCCGTGCAGAATGCGATGTATCGCCTGGCGCGCATCGTAGGTGGTGGTCGCCGCGTTCTCGCTCAACCCCAATTCGCGCAGCAAATGCGCCGGAGGGGCCAGTTCCTTGATTTCCTTGACCCGTAAATCGTCGGTACGGTGCAGCATTTTGCCCTGAGCCTTCCTTAACTTTCCATATAATCAATGAATTATAAACGATTCAGCGATTTCCCTAAACCGTGCCGCCTACGGTGAGTCCATCGATCCGCAACGTCGGCTGGCCTACGCCGACTGGTACGCTTTGACCTTCCTTGCCGCAGGTGCCCACACCCGGATCAAGGCACATGTCGTTACCGATCATGGCCACACGTGTCAGCGCATCCGGTCCATTGCCGATCAATGTCGCGCCCTTGACCGGATAAGTCACCTTGCCGTTTTCGATCATCCAGGCCTCAGATGCCGAAAACACGAACTTGCCACTGGTGATATCGACCTGCCCGCCGCCGAAATTGACGGCATACAGCCCGCGATCGACCGAGGCGATGATTTCCGCCGGATCCCGGTTGCCGTTCAGCATGTAGGTATTGGTCATGCGCGGCATTGGCACATGCGCGTACGATTCACGGCGTCCATTGCCGGTAGGCGCCACGCCCATCAGCCGCGCATTGAGCGAATCCTGCAGATAACCGCGCAGCACGCCATCCTCGATCAACACATTGTATTGCGTCGGATTACCCTCATCATCCACGTTCAGTGAGCCGCGACGCCGCGTGATGGTGCCGTCATCCACCACGGTGACGCCGGGAGCTGCCACGCGCTCGCCGATACGTCCACTGAAGGCCGAAGTCCCCTTGCGATTGAAATCCCCCTCCAGCCCGTGGCCGATCGCCTCGTGCAGCAATATGCCCGGCCAGCCCGGCCCAAGCACCACAGTCATCGTACCCGCAGGCGCCGCTCGCGCATCGAGGTTGATCAACGCCTGATGCACTGCTTTTTGCGCGTAATCGTTGAGCACTTCATCAGTGAAATAACCATAATCGAAACGCCCGCCGCCGCCGGCGCTGCCCTGCTCGCGGCGACCATCAGCCTCGACGATCACCTGCAGCGACAAACGCACCAACGGCCGCACGTCTGCGGCCTGCATGCCGTCACTGCGCGCCACCATGATCACCTCGTATTCGCCGGCGAGGGACGCCATGACCTGGGTCACGCGCGGGTCTATACGCCGTGCGGATTGTTCAAGACGCTCCAGCAGCGATACTTTGGCCTGCGCTTCAAGACTGGCCAGCGGATCCTGCGGCGCATAAAGCGCGCGCAACGCGCCCTGCCGTGCCACTGCCGTACTGCCACCTGTGCCCTGACTGGCAATGGCGCGTGTCGCCTGCGCGGCAGACTGCAGCGCATCGAAGCTGATGTCATCGGAATACGCGAACGCCGTTTTTTCACCACTGACCGCGCGCACACCCACGCCCTGATCAATGTTGAAGCTGCCGGATTTGACGATGCCTTCCTCCAGACTCCACGACTCACTGCGTGAATACTGAAAATAGAGGTCGGCATAATCCACGCGGTGCGCGAGCATCTGGCCGAACACGGCTTGCAGACGGCCTTCATCGAGCGCATACGGCGCCAGTAGTACGGCACTGGCGGTTTCAAAAATATTTGCAATTTTCATTTCAAGGCGATTTAAATTGTTAAATAAAAACAAATAGTTAAGTAATTTCGTGCGGTATCACTGATTTCAAAACAACCGCTCAACGACCCAGGGTGCGGTGCTGCAGCGCGGGCAGGCTCTGGCGCAGACGTTGTATATGGGCACGGTTCATGCTGGCGACAACCACGCCGGAACCACGCGGCAGACGGTCAAGGATAACGCCCCACGGATCAACAATCATCGAGTCACCGTGAGTCTCGCGCCCGTTGACATGATAACCGCCCTGGGCCGGCGCCAGCACATAGGCCAGATTCTCGATGGCGCGCGCGCGGATCAGCGTTTCCCAGTGCGCCTTGCCGGTGGTCTCGGTAAAAGCCGAGGGTACCAGTATCAAATCGACTTCGCCCATCGCCCGGTAAAGCTCCGGGAATCGCAGGTCGTAGCAGATCGACAGGCCGACGCGACCAAACGGGGTGTCGATCGCCACCACCTGCCGGCCATGCTCAATGGTGCGCTCTTCGGAATACTGCTCGGCGCCCATCTCGAAACCGAACAGGTGAATCTTGTCGTAACGCGCCACGCAACGACCCTGATCGTCAAATACAAGACTGGTATTGAGCACCTTGCCGTCGACTGACGCCACCAGCGGCACCGATCCGCCGACAATCCAGACGCCATGCCGGCGGGCAGTGTCAGCCAGAAAATCCTGGATCGGTCCGCGGCCGAATTCTTCGCGCACCGCCACCTTGTCAGTGTCCTTCATGCCCATGATGCCGAAGTATTCCGGCAACGCCACCAGTTGCGCACCCTGTTTCACTGCGATTTCGATCAGACGCGCCGCCTCCTTCAGGTTCGCGTCCACGCGCGGGCCCGACGCCATCTGCACCGCGGCAATGCGCGTAGCGCCGGCGTCAACCGTGCCGACGCTGACCTGCTGTGATCTGGTTGATCGGAGTCTGGTACTCATGCGCCTTCGCCCGTGATCTCGCCCGTGCTCTCGCCCGTGTCCTCGTCCGCGATCATTCCACCAGCTCCAGTCGCAATCCCGTCACTGCGGCATTCGCCTGCAACTGCACTCTTCCACCTTCCACTGCCAGCGCAATCAGCCACGCGCGCAATTCCTCGGCCTGCAACTGCGCGTCCTGCCGTGTACCGTGTACCACGCGAATACGCACACTGCCCTTCGCCAGATAGGCAGTCATCGCCTGCTGCACTGCGGGCTGCGCCATCACCGTCTGCGCGGATCGCGGGCGATCCCACAACTCGGCAGCGACTTCGGAGGCGGCCACCGGCAAAGCCAGCACACTCATTGCGACGGCAGCGATCCACACGCGCATCATAGCTTTGGCTCCTGCGACGCGACCGGTTGATGCTTAACCTTGACCACCACCGGATCAGTCCAGGTGCCCGTCACATCATATTCATAGGCCGTGATCTGATCAAAAGGATCCTTCAACAGTTTCTGCGCTATGAACGCGGCCAAACCCGCGATAGGGCCGCCAATCAGCGCGCCAGCCACCGATACGGTATCGGATATTTGCGGATTCACCTTGACGCGCAATACCTGCGTCTCCCGTGCCAGATCAACCTGCCCGCTCATATTGATGCGTGCAGCCGGTCCGACAATGCGCAAATTGTCGGACGATGCCACACCCTTGGCTACCTTGATCGCCGCCAGGATTTCATCGAACGCGAAGCCCTCGCTGAAGATATCGCGGAAATCAAGAGTGATTCGCCGCGGCAGCGACTGCAGACTGAGCATGCCCAACAACTTGCCCATGCCAGGCTCCAACTTCACGAATTGCCCCTTGGCTGCGTCGAGCGCAAAGTTTCCGGTCAACGTCGGATAGTCTATGCGCTGCGGACTGCCTGCCCATGCCAGTGTGCCTTCCAGTTTTGCGGTGCCCCGGCGCACGCCTTCGGGGTAACCGAAGCGGGTCAGGAATTTTCCGACATCATTCACATCCAGACGCACGTTGACGTCGGTGCGCGGTTGCGTCAGCCAGCTTTGCCAGATGCCATCGACATTCAGCACAGCCTCACCTGTGATCAACCGCAATCGTTCGATACGCCAATCGCGTTGCTGCGGCGTCGCCTGCACTTCCAGTTTACCCAGCAGTCGGTCAACCAGGTGGAATTCATCGATGATGATATCCAGCGCAGGCAAATCGGGACTGGCGGTTTCCGGAGGCGGTAGCGACCCACGCGCCTCCTTGACCGGCAACGCCAGCTTACGCAACCGTGCAGTCAGCTGCCCCTTGCCTTGCCCGCGCCAGGTCACGACGCCGTCGATATCGCGCCCTTGCACGTTCGCCTGCAGTGCTCCGTCCCGCATTGCGGCTTTCACCGCAACCTTGGCAAAACGGCGGTCGAAAAAATCGACCTCGCCGATGCGCAAATCCACAGTCGATACACTGATTCCCGACGCACTTCCTCCCCCGCCGAGCACCGTCAGCCACTCGTCAAGATCCAGGATCCGTATCGCCCCGCTGATGGCAACACCGGTGCGTTCCGGTTCCGGCGCAGCCCCCTCGCCAAAGCGAATTGCACCGCGCTCGACTACACTGCCCTGCGCCGTACTCCGGCGATACAACACCGCGTTGACCACGCTGCCGACAGTAGCGGTCAGGCGCTCCTGCTGCGGCCCACTGGATCGCCGTTCGATGCGCAGCGGCAGCGTTTCTCCAGCCGTTTTGATAAACGGCGCAGGCAAATTGACAGCCAGACCTTGCAGCGACGAATCCACAACGAAATCAAAACTTTTCTGGCGCAGCGTCAGCGATCCGCGCCAGTCGGTGGTGCCGCGCATATGACGAATCCATTCGACGCCACCGGCGCGGCGCACTGCGTCGGCATTGATCTTGCCATTGAACCGGATGCTGACCGCTGCATCGCGCTGGCTGCCGGCCGATACTGTCAGCGGACCGCCGAGAAACACAGCAGTTGCATTGGGCACCTGCACCGAACTTTCGTTGAATTCCAGCCGCCCGTTGATGCTCTCGATCGCCGGCATCGCGGCATCCGCTATCAGCCGGTTATTGATGAACTGGTAATTGCCCTCAACCTTGCTCTTGTCCACGGTGCTCAGCGGCAGCGTCAATCGCAGGCTCAGTCTCCCTTGCCCCTGCGCCTGCATGCCTTCGGTGAATCCGTCGATCATCTGGCTCACCGGACTTTGCGCAATAAAACCGAGAAATGCCGAGGTATCCCCTGCGGCTTCCCCGTTAATCTGCAGCACCCGGTTGCTGTCGGTCAAGTCGGCAATCTGCGCACGCACATTGACCAGCCGTGCCTCGCCGATTCTCGCCTGTCGCGCATGAATGTCCATGCGCTTGCCGCGAAACTGCACATCGCCATCAATGTCGGTGATCCGTGGCCAACCCTCACCGTAATTCACTGTCGCGCCATTCACCTTTACAGCCACCTCAAAAAGGCCGTCACGCTCATCGGTATACGGAAATTTCTGCAAATCTCCCTTGAGACGGAATCGTACATCCTTGGAATACCCGCCAAGAAAGGCCTGCTCCAGCCAGGGTCGCGCGCCCGCGGCAACCGTCAGCGGCAGGTAGTCTGTAGTGCGCCGTGCAACGCCATGGGTCAGCTTACCCGTCAGATCAGCTATCCCTGGTCCATTCGCAGTGACGCGGTAACTGCCGAACAATGTGCCGGCCAGATCGGCGTTTGCAAACGCAAAATTACTGAATCGGAGCTCAGTTTCAACCGCAGCACGGGTCCAGGCCATCTGACCGGACAGCGAATCAAATTTAAGGCGTTCACGGAACAATCCCTGCATATCGAGCTGGGCTTTTTGCGTGACGACGTGCAATGTGCCGCCTTTTTCGGTGCCGTCGATGTTGCCGCTGAAACCCGAAAATCCGGGAAACGCGCCGTGGGCCCGGAGCGCCAATTCCTGGAAACGGCCGCGCACCGCGTACGTCATCGCTGGCGCTCCGGCATCGGCCCAGCGCACCGAAACGTCGTACACACTGCCGCTGGGTGCATGATCTGTCAGCAACTTGCGGAAGGCCGCGTCGAGCGGCAACCGGTCGGCCAGCTTGGCCAGTGGCACCAGTTCAAGAGCATTGGCATGGACTTCTCCGCGCGCATAGGCGCCGGATCTGCCGGCAAAGAGCCGCGCCGTAACATCGACCGGCTGCAGCGTCAGGCCATCCCGGTCGTAAAAGAGAGTTTGCGCGTTGCAACCTCAAAACCGTCGCCCGCCTGCTTCCACGAAAAACGTCCGCCCAGTTGCAGCATGTCGAGTTCAGGCAGCTCTGCCCCCAGCTTCGCGCGCACATCCTGCAATTGGACATCTGCAGTAATCGCGCTCAATTCGTTCCGGGCAAAGGTCAACCATGCGCGCAGCGCCCCTGTACCGTGGGGAAAATGCACCGGAAAATCAACCCACTGTCGCCACGCGGCGATGTCGACATGATCGAGCTGCACGAACAACTGACCGGTCAGCGACTCCGCCAATTCCTGGAAATCCTCGCCCCTCAAATCGCCGCGGACGTCCAGCGGCGAAGCCAGCGCTGCCGGCGGCGTCGCGCGCAGACCGACCCGGTGCCGCCGGCCGCTGTTTACTATGCGCAACTGCAGTTGCTCGAGCACAAGATCCGGCGCAGCACGCAGCTCATCGGTCCAGATCAGACGGGCACCGTGAATTTCAATGTCACGCTGACCGAGAATCCAGCGCGAGAAACCGCCGCTGTCCTGGCGATTCATATTCATGGCAATGCCGGCCACGGTAATGTCACCTTGGGAATCGCGGCGTACCGTCAGCACCGGCCTGAAAATGTCGAGTGAGTGGAAGTTGACCTGCAACAACGCGGCAGAACGCCAGGACAGCGTGGCATCGACGCGCGGCAACTCCAATGCCGGACGGCCCGCTGCATCATGTACAACCACCTGCGTGAGACCCAGTTGCGGTCGCAGGCCGTCCCAGTTGGCGCTGATACTGCCGATGGTGATGCGCTGCTGCGTCGCCTGGCTCAGCCGTTGCGCGATGTCTTCGCGATAAGCCGCAATGTCGGGCAAGATCCAGTAGCGCAGCACCAATATAACCGCAGCAAATAACAGTCCGGCGGCAAGGACGGCCCAGGTCAGCAGCCGGTAGATCCACAGCGGACTGTTACGGATCCAGCGGTGTGCTGCCTCAGAAATCATGTTTAACCGATAATGTATAAAAAAAGAAATGTAAAATGCAGAAGTGAAACAAAGGCTTACCCATTCTAGCGCGAACCGGCCATGGAATCGAATAACGCGCGACCACCGGTAGCCGCCGACGGCGCCATCGCCGCTGCCGCCCAGTACAGCCGCTATCTGCAGCGTCTGCTCTCGGCGCATCCTGCAATTATTCCGACGGCGGAAGTGGAACAAGCGTTCTCGGTAGCGGACATGCGCGCGGCTCTCGCCGCAGAGGACATGCGCAACGACGCTGGCCTCGCACGGGGGCTGCGCCGGTTGCGCCAGCGGGTCATGGCCCGTCTGATCGTGCGCGACCTCAGTGGTCGCGCCACTCTGGATGAAGTCGTCACCACCGTCACGCAGCTTGCCGAAACCAGCATTACGACCGCACTGACCTGCCTGCACGCCGATCTGGCCGCGACACATGGCGAACCGCGCGGCGAAACGGCGCGCACCCCCCAACAACTGCACGTCGTCGGCATGGGCAAACTCGGTGGTGCAGAACTCAATGCCTCATCCGATATCGATCTGGTGCTGATCTACCCCGAAGAAGGCGAGACCGACGGCGCGCGTCCGCTCAGTAATCATGAGTTTTTCACCCGCCTGGCACGCCGCCTGATTACAGCACTCAACGAATGGACAGAAGACGGATTTGTGTTTCGCGTTGATACCCGGCTACGGCCCTATGGCGACAGCGGTCCGCTGGCGGTCAGTTTCGACATGCTGGAAAACTACCTGATCACCCAGGGCCGGGCGTGGGAGCGTTATGCGTGGATCAAGGGCCGGCCGTTAACCGGCGATCAGCGCACAGCACTGCTGGCCGTGGTCACACCATTCGTGTTCCGCCGCCATCTCGACTACGGCGCATTTGCCTCCATGCGCAGCCTGCACAGCCAGGTGCGCCACGAAGTCGAGCGCCGGGAACGCAGCGATGACATCAAACTCGGTCCCGGCGGCATCCGTGAGATCGAATTCATCGTACAAGTGTTCCAGTTGATTCGCGGCGGACGCGAACCCGCGCTGCAACAACAATCGACGCTGCCGGTGCTGAAGATACTCGGCGAACGCCGAATCATCGACCCCGCGGCCGCTGAAGAATTGCGCAACGCCTATGTTTTCCTGCGCAATCTGGAACACCGTTTGCAATACCGCGACGACCAGCAGACGCAGGCGCTGCCCGCCGATCCTGCCGAGCGCACGCTGCTGGCGGCAGTTATGGGTTTTCCGGACGCAACGGCATTCGCCGCAGAACTGGCCCGGCATCGCAACGCAGTATCCGCGCAATTCGAAACCATTTTTGCCGAAAGCACCACGGATCAGCATCCGCTCGCCGGCTTGTGGCAGGACCCGATCGACCCTGACAGCACTGCCCGGCAGCTCGCCAATCTGGGCTATGCCAGCGGCGTCGAACTTGCAAGACGATTGGCGTTACTGCGTGCCGGCAGCCGTTACCGGCAGTTGCCCGCCGCGAGCCAGCGACGCCTGGACCGCCTGGTGCCGGCAGCAATCGCTGCAGCCGCCACTCGCCGCAACCCTGACGCTACGCTGGAACGTCTGCTGGCGCTATTTGAAAACATCAGCCGCCGCGAGGCCTATCTTGCGCTGCTGCACGAATATCCGCACGCACTGGAGCGCCTGACCGACCTGCTGGGCGCGAGCCCGTGGGTCGCGCAATACATAACGCTGCATCCGATTCTGCTCGATGAATTGCTGGATACGCGCACGCTGCTCGCCGCGCCGGACTGGACGACACTGCTTACGGCGCTGCGCAAGAATTTGGACGCTGCTACCGGTGATGTCGAGCAGCAAATGGACATGCTGCGCCATTTCAAAAACACACAGACTCTGCATTTGGTGGCGCAGGATCTGGCCGGTACGCTGCCGCTGGAAACACTCAGCGACTACTTGTCCGATCTCGCTGCGTCCATCCTTGAGGAGGTGTTGCGACTAAGCTGGCAAAGCATGCGCCTGCGCCACTGCGACACACCCAGATTTGCCGTCGTTGGTTACGGCAAGCTGGGCGGGAGAGAACTGGGGTATGCATCAGACCTCGATATCGTCTTCGTATACGACGACCCGGCGCCGGAGGCCACCGAGAATTATGTGCGACTCGCGCAACGCATCAACAATTGGCTCACCAGTGTTACCTCAGCCGGCGTGCTGTACGAAACAGATCTGCGACTGCGTCCGGACGGCGTCAGCGGGCTGCTGGTCACACCGCTGGCGAGCCTGCAGCAGTATCAGTTGACCCAGGCATGGCTGTGGGAACATCAGGCGCTCACCCGTGCGCGCAGCGTCGCAGGTGACCAGCAGATTGGGCTCGCCTTCGACGAACTGCGTATCCGTGTGCTGCGCGCACCACGCGAGTCCACCGCCCTGCGCGAGGAAATCCTCGTCATGCGCCGCAAAATGCTGGAAGCCCACCCCAATGCAGGCACCCTGTTCGACATCAAGCATGACCCGGGCGGCATCATCGATGTCGAGTTCATGGTGCAGTATCTGGTTCTTGGACATGCCCATGCGCATCAGGAACTCACCGCCAATTCCGGCAACCTCGCTTTACTGAAAACCGCCGCCGGTCTGGACCTGATTACGCAGGATCAAGCCCATGCTGTGCATGCCGCCTATCGCCGATTCCGCGAATTGCAACACCAACAGCGACTCGCGGGCGAACAATATGCGCGAGTAGAACTGCTCAGCGTGGCGCGAGAGGTTAATACGGTGAAAACACTGTGGTTTTCGCTGTTTGGCGCCGCCGCTTGATCAGCGGGACAGTCGCGGGCGACTGGTTGCTAGACGGTAATTTCGCGGAGATTGGGCACGAGATCAATCAGCCGGTAAACATCAAATTTGCCTTTGCCCTTGGCCACAATGGAAATCGGGCCTTCAAACTCAAACATGTTTTTTGTGCGCCGGTAGGTCATGGCGTCGACAAAAATCATGCCTGACTTCGCCTCGCTGGTGACACGGCTTGCAGTATTAACCGTATCGCCCCACAAATCATAGATGAACTTCCGCTTACCGATCACGCCGGCAACCACCGGCCCCGAACAGATACCGACATGGATGCCGAGCGGCATATCTTTTATTACCGATAGTTTTTCCATGTATTTCTGCATATCCAGCGCCAGACGCAGCATGGCCGATGTGTAATCGCGGGCATCAACCGCAAAATCGATGCCGTCATGCTCAATCAAACCGCCAGCCGCCATGTAAGCATCACCGATGGTTTTGATTTTCTCGATATGATGAAAATCCGCCATGGCATCGAATTTCGAAAATACTTCATTCAGCAGCTCGACCATGGCCTTGGGCGGCGCCTCTTCGCTAAGGCTGGTAAAATTGATGATGTCGGCGAACATCACCGTGACATCGGCAAAGCCATCGGCAATGATGCCCTGCTGATCCTTCAGGCGCCGCGCAATCGGCTCCGGCAGGATGTTCAGCAGCAGGCCCTCCGATTTACCCTGCTCAATAGTCAACAGCCTATTCTGCTCGGTGACGGAGGTCTGCAGTTTGTCGCGCTGTCTTACGAAGTAACTGATCAGCAGGTACATGATGGTGGACATCGCGGCGAAGTTGAGCGTAAAAAAAACCGCGATACCCTGCATGGTGACGCCCGACTCCACATCCGCAGTCAGCCAGAAGTCAAAAAACCCCGACAATGCAGTTAAAATGATGTATGCGGCGAACCACGGCAGCGACTCGCGCGCGCCCTGAAAAACCATTACACCGATCGGTGCCAGCAACGCCCACAGCGCAACGCCCGAAGCGCTGACAAAACTGCCGATGCTCCACTGCATGATGAACGGCATGAACAGGAACAGGGTGACTTGCAGCGTCCGGAATACCGCAAAATTCAGCGAGTAAACGTAATAAGCCAGTGATACCGCTGACACGGCCAGATACGAAATCGGCACCGTCGAGGAAAACTTGATGCCCATCGCCCAGTACAGCGCCAGCCACAGCACCGAACCAAAACCCATCAGGCCGCAGGCGAAAATGAGCAGCGTCTTGTTGAGCTTTTCCTCCTCGCTATCTTGGGCATTGATAACGCGTTCGCTCAAACTGTTCAGCCGCGTGCGCAGGTTTCCCAACATCTTCCTCTACTCCTGTTTCGCCGGACACCGGTGGCTGCCGCTCCGGACTTGTTATCAGTTCGCACCCTACCCGCGCATTGTATCCGGTAACGGCAGGGACTTCGATATGCACTGCTATTTTCGATCCAGCACATGCCAAGGCAGTGCCGGGCAAATCAGCTAAAATGCCGGTTCGTTGCATTTTTCAGAGTATTTAAAGTAATTACCGGGAGAACATCGGCATGTCCATGGCAGATCGCGACGGGTACATCTGGCAAGACGGGAAGCTGGTGCCCTGGCGCGACGCTACGACCCACGTCCTGACCCATTCCCTGCACTATGGTCTTGCCGTTTTTGAGGGTTTGCGCGCCTACAAGACCGAGATCGGCACGGCGATTTTTCGTTTGCAGGACCATACCACCCGGTTGTTCAATTCCGCGCACATCTACATGATGAAAATCCCCTACACGCGGGAAGAACTGATGGCAGCGCAGAAGGAAGTCGTGCGCGCCAACAAGCTGGAATCCTGTTACGTCCGGCCGATCGCCTTTTACGGCTCGGAAAAAATGGGGGTGTCACCCAAGGGTGTCCGCGTGCATGTGGCCATCGCCGCCTGGCCGTGGGGTGCCTATCTCGGCACGGAAGCCATCGAAAAAGGCATCCGCGTGAAAACTTCGTCCTACGCACGCCATCACGTCAACGTGTCGATGTGCCGCGCCAAATACTCGGGTACCTACGCCAACTCGATCCTCGCCAATCTTGAAGCCACGGAACATGGTTACGACGAAGGCTTGTTGCTCGACGTCGATGGTTTCGTTGCAGAAGGTTCCGGCGAAAACCTGTTTATGGTCAAAAACGGCAAGCTCTACGAGCCCGAGCTGACCAGCGCGCTGATCGGCATCACCCGTGAATCGATCATCACGCTCGCCGAGGAGATGGGATACACCGTGGCGTCGCGGCGCATTACCCGCGACGACCTGTACATCGCCGACGAGGCCTTTTTCACCGGCACCGCCGCCGAGGTTACGCCCATCCGCGAAGTCGATGGCCGGATGATCGGCGACGGCAAGCGCGGTCCGATCACCGAGCGTCTGCAGAAAATGTTTTTTGACTGCGTCAGCGGCAAAGCGGCCGCCCATCGCGACTGGCTGTCGCCGGTGACGCCCTGATTATCATGAGCGAACCGACCGCCAACACAGCACAGCTGGTCGAGGTCACGGCCGACGATCTGCCGCTGCACTGTCCAATGCCTTCAATGCTGTTGTGGAACGCGCATCCCCGCGTGTTTCTGCCAGTTGAACAAACTGGCGAGGCATTGTGTCCGTATTGCGGCACGCGCTACACCCTGAAAGGCGGCGCTGTCGCCGCGCATCACTGATACGCGCGCGCCGTCCATGAATGTTCTCGTTGTCGGTCCCTCCTGGGTCGGCGATACCGTCCTCTCGCAACCGCTGCTGCGGTTGTTCAAAGACCGCCATCCCGGCGCGCAAATCGACTACCTCGCTCCGCCGTGGACGCTGCCGTTGCTCGCGCGCATGCCCGAAGTGCGCGCCGGCATCGAAAATCCATTTGGTCATGGCGCCCTGCAGTTTGCCGCGCGTCGCAAGTTTGGCCGCTCGCTACGCGCCGGAGGCTATGACCAAGCCATAGTGTTGCCCAATTCCTTCAAGTCAGCGCTGATTCCGTGGTTTGCCGACATTCCCGTGCGCAGCGGATTTCGCGGCGAAGCACGCTGGGGACTGCTCAACGACCTGCGCCGGCTCGATGCGCAGGCTTTGCCGCAAATGGCGCAGCGCTTCGCTGCGCTGGCGCTGTCCGCCGGCACAGCGTTGCCCGACCTGCAGACTCCCGCACTGACATCATCAACTGCGAATCAGGACGCGTTGCTGGCCCGATTGCAACTGGATCGCAGCAAACCGGCGATCGCCTTCTGCCCCGGCGCTGAATATGGTCCTGCCAAACGCTGGCCGGTCGCACATTTTGCGGCACTCGCCCGGGATCTCGCCACCCGCGGTTATGCGGTATGGTTGATCGGATCCCCCAAGGATCATGCAGTTGCTGACGCCATCGCGCAGGCGAGCAATGACGCCTGTTTCAACCTCTGCGGAAAAACCAGCATCGCCGAAGCCGTCGATCTGCTGGCAGCAGCGCGTCTCACCATCACCAACGACTCCGGGTTGATGCACGTCGCTGCTGCAGTTGGCCGTCCACTGGTCGCCCTGTTTGGGTCCAGTTCGCCGCAGTTCACACCGCCGCTGAGCACACAGGCGCGCATCGTGTCGCTCGGCGTCGAATGCAGCCCCTGTTTCGCACGCAACTGCCCGCTGGGGCATTTCAAATGCCTCAACGATCTGGCGCCGGAACGCGTTCTTGCCGAAATTGATTTTGCTAGAATCAGCGCCTGAATCATCAGCACTCGAATCGGGCAGACCGGAATACTGATGTGAAAAAAACGCTATTCGCGACACCGCAAGACGCCGAAGCCGCCTTCTACGATGCCTTCGCCAAAGCCGATCTCGAAGCCATGATGGAGGTCTGGGGCGATGATGATGACATCTACTGTGTGCATCCGGGCGGGGCACGCATCTCCGGGGTCGAACGCGTACGCGACTCGTGGCGACGGATTTTCGCCGCCGGACAAAACCTGCGCTTCAATCTCCACGACCGGCAACTGATCCATACCATGATGCTCGCGGTACACAGCGTGTATGAGCATATCGCCGTTGCCGGGCAGGCACGGGCGCGCCAGGCCATGATTGCCACCAATGTCTATCAGCGCAGTGAGCGTGGCTGGCGCATGGTCGCCCATCATGCAGCCCCGGCACCGATATCCGTACAGCAGGAAGTTCCAGCTGAGCGCAGTGCCAAAACGCTGCACTGACGCACTTACACTTGCCGCAAGTGCCGTCCGCGATGTGAATCTGCGGAGCGCAACGGTATACGCATTCGCTATACTCCTGCCGTCCGCAGAGAAGGCTCCTGCGCTTGAATGGATGCGCGCCGATTTGATACGCGCCGATTGAATGACCTACTCCATGTCTGTATCGCCCATTAAAACCGGATTATCGTTGCCGCCACGCAGCCCCAAGCCGCGCAACCGCGGCATCACCTCGATGATCGACTTTGGCCCGGATACCTTCGGCTGGTGCGGAGGTGAGCGCGGCATCAGCGATCTGCTGGATGTCGCCGCCGAATACATCGACTACGCCAAAATCTACGCGATGAACACGTTGCTGATCCCGCGTGACGTCGTCAAGCGCACTACCAAACTCTATCGCGACGCCGGTGTTGCGCCGTTCACCGGCGGCATCCTGTTTGAATATGCCTGGCGCCGCAATGAAATCGACGGACTGATCGCATTGCTGTCGCAACTCGGCATCCCCGGACTCGAAATTTCCGAGAACTATGTAACGCTGTCTGCTGACGAACGCCAGCGCATGATCGCGCGCTTCCAGCAGGCCGGATTGCAGGTAGTCTATGAATTCGGCCGCAAGAATCCAGACCAGCCGATGAGTCTCGATTTTCTTGAAGGCATCGTGCGTGCAGTCGCTGCGCAGGGTATCCATCACGTGACTGTCGAGCAATGCGAAATGGATCTGCTCGCGCGGGACTCTCCCCAACGGCTGCGGGAGCTGTCAGCTCAGGACTGGTTTGAGCACGTGGTCATCGAAGCCGACCCGTACTGCTTTCCACAGCAGCACGTACAAATGCTGCGCGACTTTGGCCGCGATGTGAATCTCGCCAACATTGCGCCGGGACAGATCCTGCGGCTGGAAGGTTTTCGTCAGGGCATCGGTCGCGCGGTCAATTATTCTCTGCTGTCGGGTGATGATTCACGCCCTGCCGGTAGTGCCAAGTGAATATATAACCTGTTGTTTTTATTGATATTTTATAATTCCAATGAGTGCATCCCTGTTCGGCAATCCTGATGTCGTCGTCGTCGGCGCCGGCAACGCCGCAGCCTGTGCCGCGCTGGCCGCACGCGAAAGCGGCGGCACCGTGATCATGCTGGAAGCCGCACCGCTTGAAGAATGCGGCGGCAACAGCCGCTATACCGCGGGCGCGATGCGCGTGGTGTTCAATGACGTCGAAGATCTTTCCCGCATCATTCCGGATCTGACTGAAGATGAAAAGAAAAACACCGACTTCGGCACTTATACCGCCGAGCAGTTCTACGACGACATGGGCCGTATCACCCAGTACCGCACTGATCCTGATCTCTGCGAAATCCTGGTGACGCGCAGCCTGGAGACGCTGACGTGGATGCGCAACAAGGGCGTCAAGTTTCAGGCCAGCTTCGGCCGCCAGGCAATGAAGATCGACGGCAAATTCAAATTCTTCGGCGGCCTCGCTGCAGAAACCTGGGGCGGCGGACCTGGTCTGGTCGACAACGAACACCAAGCCTGCGCCGGTGCAGGCATCGACATTTTCTACGAAACCCCCGCGACAGGATTGCTCACGGATAGCTATGGCCGTGTCGTCGGTGTCAAAGCACGGCATCAAGGCAGGCACGTTGATATCCCGTGCAAAGCGGTAGTACTGGCCTGCGGCGGCTTCGAATCCAACGCCGAGATGCGCACGCGTTATCTTGGCGCCGGCTGGGATCTCGCCAAGGTGCGCGGCACCCGCTTCAATACTGGCGCCGGCATCCGCATGGCGCTGGAGGCCGGGGCACTGCCCTACGGCCACTGGTCGGGCTGCCACGCCGTCGGCTGGGACATGAATGCTCCGGCCTTCGGTGACCTCGCTGTGGGCGACAACTTCCAGAAACACAGTTATCCCATAGGCATCATGGTCAACGCCCGCGGCGAACGTTTCGTCGATGAAGGCGCGGATATCCGCAACTACACTTATGCGAAATATGGCGCCGTGGTACTGAATCAGCCCGGCATGTTTGCGTGGCAAGTGTACGACGCGCAGTCGATCCCGCTGCTGCGCGACGAATACCGCATCAAGCAGGTCACCAAGGTGCGCGCCGACACGCTCGAAGAACTGGTAAAAAAACTCGATGGGGTCGATGCCGAGCCCTGCCTGCGCGAAATCCGCGCCTACAACAAGGCAGTGCGCCTTGATGTGCCGTTCAATCTGGCAGTCAAGGATGGCCGCCGCACCGAGGGGCTCAAGATCAACAAATCCAACTGGGCGCTGACCATCGACCAGCCGCCATTTGAAGCCTATGCCGTCACTTGTGGCGTTACTTTTACTTTCGGCGGCGTCAAGATCAACAAAGAAGGCAATGTCGAAGATACGGCCGGCAAACCGATTCCCGGTCTTTATGCCGCAGGGGAAATGGTCGGCGGGCTGTTCTATCACAACTATCCCGGCGGCACCGGTCTTACCTCCGGGGCAGTGTTCGGCAAGCTCGCCGGCAGCAGCGCCGGTGCTCACGCTAAAGCATGATCCTGCCATCACATGTCCAGACTGTGAAAACCAGCCCTTGCGTTAGACCGTTCCGGGCGTAGAATTCCGCGCTAGCCCAGTCAGAAGGAGTCCGCCATGAATGCGCCTGCGATCAATCTCAACAAACCCGTCCGCGAACAGGTCAGCAAGGAAGAATGGGAAGCCCGCGTCAATCTTGCCGCCTGCTACCGGCTGATGGCGGAATTCGGCATGGTCGAAATGGTGGCCAATCATATTTCAGTACGCGTGCCCGGCACCGAGGACCAGTTCCTGATCAACCCCTACGGCATGCTCTACGAGGAAATGACCGCCTCATCCATGCTGAAAATTGATCTCGAGGGCAATGTCATCTTCAACGCCACCGACTACGGTGTTAATCAGGCGGGCTTCGTCATCCACAGCGCAATCCATGCCGCGCGCCATGACGTCGATTGCATTATCCATACCCATACGCTGGCCGGCATGGCGGTATCCGCCATGAAGTGCGGCATCATGCCCATCGCGCAATCGTCGATGCGTTTCCTCGACATCGCCTACCACGATTACGAAGGTGTGGCGCTGCGTCTCGAAGAACGCGAGCACCTGGTTAAAAACCTCGGCAACCGCGAAGCCATGGTACTGCGCAACCACGGTCTGCTGACCACCGGCGCCAGCATTGCCGAATGCTTCAACAATATGTTCCGCCTGGAACGCGCCTGCCAGTTGCAGGTGATGACGCTGTCGTGCAACACCGAGCTGCAGATGCCGCCGGGAGAAGTCACCAAATACACCAATAACCTGATGCTGCCCGGCGTGCGTCGCCGCTTCGGCCTGCTCGAGTGGCCGGCGTTGCTGCGCAAGCTCGACCGCAGCGATACGTCGTACCGGGACTGATTAGTTCCGATGACACAAAAAAAGAGCCCTGCGGGGCTCTTTTTTCTTTCCGTCAAAACGGTTATTTCAGCAACCGGATCGCAAACGGATATTTGTAGTGATCGCCCTTGGATACCGCGACAGCGGCCAGAATGCAAAACACCAGGTTGGCAATCAGCAGCAGTGGGATCAGCAACATGCCGATCAGCACGAACATCAGTATCCACGAGCCGACAAACCCGATCATTACGGTGATCTGAAAATTCAGCGCCTCCTTGCCCTGTTCATCAACGAATGGCGACTGGTCCTTCTTGATCAGCCAGATGATCAGCGCCCCGACAAAGCCTGAAACGATGCCCAGCAGGTGCGCCAGCATCGCCATGTTGCGGTCGTCGTTGCTGGGGGTTTGCGCGACTGGATCGTTCATGAGATTTCCTCCCTTGCCGGTTGTTGAATGACAGTGCCCTCATGGATTGTGGCATGAACATCCGGCACCGGTAAATCAGTATCCAAACCGGGTACCATCGAGTATATGATCACACCCACCTACCGGGCACCGTCCTGGCTGCCCGGCGGCAACCTGCAGACGCTGTATCCGGCGCTGCTTGCGCCGCGCCCGCAGATCGTCTGGCGCCGTGAGCGCTGGGACACCCCGGACGGCGACTTTATTGATCTCGACTGGACCACAACGCCGGTCGCAGCCGATGCGCCGCTGTTCATACTGTTTCACGGACTCGAAGGCAGCTCGCGCAGCCATTACGCCCGCGCCCTGATGCACGCCGCGGCACAACGCAGCTGGCAGGGCGTTGTGGTGCATTTCCGCGGATGCGGCGGCGAACTCAATCGGTTGCCGCGCGCCTACCACTCCGGCGACAGCGCTGAGATCGATTGGGTGCTGCGGCGGATGCAGTTACAGCACCCGGACCGCCTTCGATACGTTGCCGGTGTGTCGCTCGGCGGCAATGCGTTGCTGAAATGGCTGGGCGAACAAGGTGATGCAGCGCATGGCGTCGCGCACCGCGCTGCAGCGATATCCGCACCCGTTGATCTGCACGCGGCCGGCGACGCGCTGGAACGCGGTTTCAACATGTTGTACACGAAAAATTTTCTGACGTCGCTGAAGCGCACCTCTCTCGCCAGATTACAAATGCGTCCGGGATTGTTTGATGTGCAACAAATGCTGCTCGCGCGCACGCTCCGCGAATTCGACGACCGGGTGACGGCACCACTGCATGGGTTTCGCGGCGTCGATGATTACTACACCCGTGCCAGCAGTAAACCGTGGCTCTCGCGCATTACGGTTCCGACATTGATCATCAATGCGCGCAACGATCCCTTCCTGCCGGGAGCAGCGCTGCCCGCGCCACATGAGCTATCGGCCTCGATCACTGCTGCATTCCCGGACG
>JAQBGW010000161.1:0-12501 GCA_032128415.1 Betaproteobacteria bacterium
AAGGTGGCGCGCGCAGCGTTCGAGCTCGCGCGCACCCGTCCGCGCAAGAAACTGACCTCGGTGCACAAGGACACCGTGTTCAAGCTCGCCTGCGGCATGTATGCCGAGGAATGCCGGGCACTGGCGAAGGAATATCCGGACGTGGCGTATGACGAAGTGCTGGTCGATACCTTCGGCATGAAGCTGGTGATGAAGCCGCAGCAGTTCGATGTCGTCGTCACCACCAATACCTTCGGCGACATCCTGTCCGATGTGGCCGCCGGGCTGGTGGGCGGGCTGGGGCTCGCCCCCGGTCTCTCAGCCGGGCCCGAGCGCGCGATGGCGCAGGCGACTCACGGCTCGGCGCCGGACATCGCCGGCAAGGGTATTGCCAACCCGTACGCGATGATCATGTCCGGGCAGATGCTGTATGAGTGGCTGGGCCACAAGCATAACGAGCCCAAGGCCGTGGAGGCGGCGGCGCTGATCGAGCGCGCGGTGGAAGCGGTGATCAAGGAAGGCAAGACACTCACCGGCGACCTTGGCGGCAAGGCGTCGACGAGTCAAATGGGGGATGCCATAGCGGCGCGAATCTAGGTCGACCAGGACTTGGATTCCGTCCCCATTTGGCGGGACTACTTATCGATTCCTTTGGCGTCGACAGAAGGGGTCGGGTTGGCCATTCTTTTTAAACGTCATCGCGATGCGAGCGGAATAAATTCGAGTTCCAAAAAAATTGCCAATCCGACCCCCGGCACGCGCCAGGTCCAAGGCGCTAATGGCGAGCCGGGCGATCCACATCCTTTCGCCAGCCTTACAAAAACCTGGGTCTGATTTTTCCGGGCGTCGTTTCTGCGTTCCGGGTCGAGTTTTGCTTGACGGTCTCGAGCGAATTCGGGAGACTGCCGCGGCTGCCGCTTGCGTGCGGTTTCCACTGCGCAGCGGCCGGGTGGTCATTCGACCGCCGCGTGTCCGGGAAGGCGCACGAGTCAGTTCGACAACGATGTCAGGAGAGCGCACATGTATCGATCATTGATCGCACCGCTGGCAGTCTCAGCAGTACTTGCATTGGTTCCGTTCCTCGCCGCGGCGCAGGGCAAGCCCGCGAGCCTGCCCGAGGGCGCAGGCAAGGAGCGCGTTGAGGCGGTGTGCACGGCGTGCCACAAGACTCGCGAGATCCTGAACAGCTCAGGCTACACGCGTGAGGGCTGGGCGGAGCTCACGAACACGATGATCAATCTCGGTGCGGCGCCGGAGGCGCAGAACGAGATTACGCAGTACCTCGCGACCCATTTCCCGCCCAACACAAAGCGCGCACCGAAGCTCATCGCCGGCGCCGAGCGCATCACGTTCAAGGAATGGCAGACCCCGACGCTCGGCGCACGCTCGCGCGATCCGATCCAGGCGCCCGACGGGACCATCTGGTGGGCCGGCCAGTGGGCCAACGTGATAGGCAAGATCAATCCCGTGACGGGCGAGATGAAGGAATACCCGCTGCCGGCCAACGCGATGCCCCACACGGTCACGCTCGATGCCAAGGGCAACATCTGGTACACCGGCAACAAGAACGCGACGATCGGTTACCTCGATCCGAAGACGGAGAAGATCACCGAGTTCAAAATGCCCGACCCGGCGGCGAAGGATCCACACTCGGCGATCTTCGATAAGAACGGGATTCTCTGGTTCACCATGCAACTGAGCAACCGCGTCGGCCGACTCGATCCGGCGACCGGCGACATCAAGATCGTCGAGGCGCCGTCGCCGAAGTCACGGCCGTACGGCATCAAGCTTGCCCCTGACGGCACGCCCTGGTTCTCCTGCAACGGCCGCGGGTGCTTGGTGCGTGTCGACCCCGCGACGATGGCGCTGACCGAGATCAAGGTGCCGGGCGAGAAGGCGACCGTCCGCCGCCTCGACTTCGACCGCGAGGGAAACATCTGGTACGTCAACTCGGGCATGGGCCGGCTCGGCCGCTACGATCCGAAGACGGGCAAGATCAAGGAGTGGGCCTCGCCCAGCGGGCCCAAGTCGCACCCCTACGCGATCGCCGTCATCGACGGCATCGTCTGGTATAACGAGTCGCGCCAGCGGCCGGATGCGCTCGTGCGATTCGACCCCGGTACCGAGACCTTCCAGAGCTGGGCGATCCCGTCTGGTGGCGTCCACGCCGGCATCATCCGGCACATGCGCGGCACGCCCGACGGCAACCTGATCATCCACCAGAGCAGCACCAACCGCATCATTCTGGTGACGCCGGCGCGCAGCATGGCAAGCCGTTAGGGCGCGCGCACAAAACCGACTGAAGGAGTCGGGTAGGCCATTCTTTCGAATATCGGAGGGGAGCGGTTCAGAGCGGAAATCGAGTCGGCGTTGGGAGCGCGGCGTGGACGGGGTAAGACAGGGCGACGCAAATCGGGTCGTGGCGGACCGGATGGTGAGCAGATTGAGTTTGGATTCTAAAAGAATTGCCAACCCGACCCTTTCCAGCAGTCGCGCGTACTGCGATCCAAAGGACGTTTCGGACAGACGTCAGACCGACGGGATGATCTGCCGCAAGGCGGGGAACCAGTCACCGAGCAACGACATTGGCCAGGGCAGCGCCAATAGCTGATCGAACACCACATAGGAAAACAGTGTCATTCCAATCGCGCTTGGCAGCACCAGTCTCCAGCGTTCCTGTCCTTCTGCCCGCATGTACGCGATGACGAAAACCGCAACCGTTGGCAGCATGCCAATCGCCAGGATGCAAAGAAAGAATCCCAGGATCCAGGTGAGATAGATTCCGCCGCGGCGGGCAACCAAGGCGCTGGAAATCGTGCTGTCTGCGGTCAGATCCATGTGCAGTCGTCGTGCGACTTTGGCCCGTTGATCCTCCTCCGTGCCCAAAGCGCCTATACCGTGACGGAACGTGTGATTGACAAAGCTCGCCGTCGCAATTGCGATTGCGAACACGCTCACTGTGAGCGGTACCAGTCTGGCCGTGAAGTTGAGATCAAGTACGTCGATCACCATGACACCCACAATCGCGATGAACAAGATGTAGAAGATGCTATTGCTGTCGAAGCGTGGCGTCGAATAGCCCGACATCATGCCGTTGACGCCGCCCGAGGCTTTGACTTCCTTCAGCAGCGGTCTGAGCAAACCCAGTACCGACAATCCCAGAATCACGATGACCACTGGTCTGAATAACCAATCGGCGCCGTAGACTTCCACCGAAATGAACAGATAGCGCTCAACGATGCCGCCGAGCACAACCCCCAATATGACCGGCGGGCGCGGCCAGCGGAGTCGTTTCATGGTCCAGCCCAGCAAGCCGAATAGCAACAGCGCGAGGAGATCGCCCCAGCTTCGAGTCGCCTGGAAAGCGCCGATGACGAGCACAGACAGTATCAGGGGCATGATGACCGATTGCCGGATGGTGGCAATCTTGGCGAACTGGTTGGAAAAGGCAAAGCAGATGCCGGTGCCGAGCACGTTGGCGAGTGCCACGCTCCAGATCATCACGTAGGTGACGTCCAGCTTCGCGCCCAGCATTTCCGGTCCCGGTACCAGACCGTGGATGAGGAAGGCGCCCAGCAGAATCGCCATGGATGCGCTCCCGGGTACGCCGAACGCGATGGTGGGCACCAGCGCGCCGCCTTCCTTGGCGTTGTTTGATCCCTCCGAGGCGAGCACGCCGCGCACGTCACCAGTGCCGAAGGTTTCTTCTGCGCCCTTCTCCGTGCGCGCCGCATGCCCGTAGGCAATCCAGTCGATGACCGACGCGCCAATGCCGGGAATCGCGCCCAATATGGCACCGATCAGACCAACCCGGACCACCAGAAACCAGTGGCGGAACGCATCCTTGATGCCTTCCCACTGACCGGACCGCGAGTTGACATTGGATTCGGCTGTGATGCTGCGCCGCTCGATCGCCATGTCGGCGAGTTCGGGGAGTGCAAAAAGTCCCAGCACAATCGGCACCAGCGGCATTCCGTCCCACAGATAAACGAGGTCCAGGGTCCAGCGCAGCGTACCCGTGGTCGGATCCGTGCCGATCATGGCGATCATGACGCCGAAGGCGGCTGCGGCCAGTCCCCGTAGCGGCGAGCCGCTACTGAGAACCGAAACCATGCACAGCCCGAAAATGGCGAACGCCAATAGTTCCGGCGAGCCGAGATAAAGAAGGAACGGTCTCAGGGCCGGAATGCTGACCGCGAGCAGGAGAGCCCCGATGAGCCCCCCGATCATTGACGCGGTGTAGGCGGCGCCGAACGCCCGGCCGGCCTGACCCTTGCGCGCCATGGGGTGCCCGTCGAGGATGGTCGCGGCGGAGCCCGCCGTGCCCGGCACACCGAACAGCACGGCGGGAATGGTGTCGGATGTGGTGACGACGGAACCCATACCTAGTAGCAGCGCGAACGCGGAGTAGGTATCCATCTCGAAAGTGAACGGCAGCAACAGCGCCATACCGACGATGCCACCCAGACCGGGTATCACGCCGATCGCGAGCCCGATCAGCACGCCAAAGGCCAAAAAACCAAGCCGCTGGAAATCCAGCAGGATCAGCGCGGCTTCGTAGGCCTTCGATAGAATCTCGTGTTCCATAATATCGCCCGAGAATAGGGAATCAGACGCGCGGTACAGTCGCCGTCACGGAGACGGTGCCGCGAACCGTGTCTACTGGAACGCGGGTTGCGTTTTTAGGAAGCTTTCTTCTTCTTATTCCGATCGGGCTGGCAGTATTTGGGATCGGCGATTGCCGTGCACTTGACCGTACCTTTTCTGGAGAGGGCGGCCTTGGCGATGTCGACGACCTTTGGACTGCTTGTATACAGATCCGCGAGCAGCGCCCTCATCTCGGTGCCCGAGGTCGGCGCAATCAACAGCTTGGACTTCTCAGCATCGGCGAGGAACTGCGGATCGCTCATGGTCGCCATGAACGCGTCCTGTATGGCTTTGACCCGGTCGGCGGGAACATCCGGAGGCAGAACATAGGGCCGGTCGGGTGGCAGGAAGATCAGCCGCATGGCCTTTTTCTTGTCTTCATCCTTGACGAATTGCCAGATCTCGGGGACGTTCATTGCCGCCAGCCCTTTTTCAGGCTGGTTACCGAACTGAGCCAGTAGCTTGATCTTATTCTCCGTAATCCAATGCGCGCGCTGGGTTTGCAGGCTCGACCAGCTGAGGCCGCACATACCCGTCACCTCTCCACGCTCCAAGGCCAGCAGTGCGTCCGCCGATCCCTTGTAGCCGCCAATGACCTTGAGTTTTACGCCGAGCAGGTTCTTGACCACCGTGGCGTATTGGAAGATCGCTGACGTGGCCCCGGACCCGCCGGTGACCATTTCCTTGGTTTGCAACTCCTCGAATTTGGTTATTCCCGTCGTATGCCAGGCGAAACACACCTTCGGTTCGGTGTTAATCGAGCCCACGAAGTTTAATTTCATCGTGTCATACTCGACAGCGACCTTACCGACAAGCGGCTCGATCAGCGCGCCCTTGTAAATGGCGGCGAACACGGTGCCGTCCCTCGCAGAGCGGTTGTAGAGCACGGTCAGCGCCTTGATGCTGCCGGCGCCGGGCATGCTCTTTGCGACCAGGTTCGGCTTGCCGGGGATATGACGCGCCATATGGCGGGATAGCAGCCCTGCGAAGGTGGCATAACCACCCCCGGGAGCGGCGCCCACCAGCATGGTCACCGTCTTGTCTTTGTAGAATTCTGCCGGGGTCTCGGCCCATACATGGCTGGTGATCGCCGTCAGTCCGCACAGCGCCGCAATGGCCATCCGCTTTAAGTGAATGCGCATCGTGATGTTCTCCTCGTAAAATGATCGTTATCGAATCTTATTTTTTGCGCGCGTGCCACGATGGTGTGCCGCGCGCGCTTCAAGTATATCCCGATTGTCTATCGCGATTAAGAGCGCGTATCAAAATGAGCATTCACCCTTCGACAAGCTCAGGGCGAACGGATATTTTGAAAGCCGTTCGTGGTGAGCCTGTCGAACCATAAACGGCGGCCCTGATTAATTTGTTACGCACTCTAAATTGCTGGATCGGCGCAGGATCTGGACTAATCCGTTTTGCGCGGGCACTGCAAAACGTTAAGATTCGGGGCATACCGACTGACAATTGCAGCGATTAGAACCATTGGGGAGATCACGGTGGATACGAAAGTGAAAAATACCGGTGTCAAAAAAGCCGGTGTCAAAAAGGCGAACGTCAAAAAAGCGGACTTCAGCAAATTCGGCCAGCCGAAGAACCTGGGCGAACCGAAGCTAGGCTGGTCATCCGACCCCATTGCGGAGGTGATCCGCAGTCTCGATTACAAGTTTGTTGCCATGGTGCCCGGGTCCAGCTTTCGCGGCTTGCATGACTCGATCGTCAATTATCTCGGTAACGACAATCCCAAAATGCTGCTGACGCTGCATGAGGAGCATTGCGTGGCCATTGCGCACGGCTATGCCAAGGTGACTGATGAACCGATGGCGGTGGCACTGCATACGAATGTGGGGCTGATGCACGCCTGCATGGCGATCCACAATGCCTGGTGTGACCGCAAACCGATCGTGATTTTCGGCGCCAACGGGCCGCAGGATGCAGACAAGCGGCGCCCATGGATCGACTGGATCCACTCCACGGCCGATCAGGCCGCGATCATCCGCGACTACACCAAATGGGACGACTCGCCGTTTTCGGTCCCCGCTGCGCTGGAATCCGTAATCAGGGCCGATCAGATCGCGCGCACGCCGCCCTATGGTCCGACCTATGTATGCCTCGATTGTGAACTCCAGCAGGAGCCGCTGAAAAGCGAAACCAAACTCCCCGACGTGACGCGCTACCAGCATCCGAAACCGGCGGCACCGGCACCGGCCGACATCGCCGAGGCGGCCGATCTACTGCTCGCGGCAAAACGCCCATTGATCCTTGCCGGACGCACCAGCCGGGATCAGGCCGGTTGGGATCAGCGCATTGCGCTGGCGGAAGCCCTGGGTGCGCTGGTGCAAACCGATCTGCACTGGTCGGCATCCTTTCCCTCAGACCACCCGCTGCATGTGCTCGAACCGCGCTTCCGCGTCCGCCCGACCGATCCGCACATCCAGGCCTTCAAGGAAGCAGACGTGGTACTCAGTCTGGACTGGATCGATCTGGGTGGTCACATCAAGCGCGCCGGCGGTCTCGGCAACGTGACTGGCAAGATCATTCACGCCTCGGTCGACTCCTACAGCCACCGCGGTTGGAGCAAGGACCATCACATCCTGCCCGCAGCCGATCTCCGCATCCAGGCAACGCCTGAAATGGTGACCGCCGCATTGCTGGAGGAGTTTGCCAAACGCGGTGTGCGCAAGGCCGGCGGCGTCAAACTGAACATTGCGCGCGGCGCACCGGAACAAGCCGAACCCGCAGCATCGGGCGAAATGGGCCTGCGCGACATGGCGCTGATCTGGAAAGCGTTCCGCAACACGCGCGACGACATCAGCATGATCTCGATCCCGCTCGGCTGGCCGGGCGATTGCGTCGATATTTTTACGCCGATGGATTATTTCGGTAACAACGGTGGTGCGGGCATCGGCGCCGGGCCGGGAATTGCAGTTGGTGTGGCACTTGCGCTTGCGGGCACCGGGCGGATACCAGTGGCGCTGGTCGGGGACGGTGACTTCCTGATGGGCGCGAGCGCGATCTGGAGCGCGTCTCACTTCGAGTTGCCGCTAATGATCGTGATTGCCAACAACCGGTCGTACTATAACGACGAGGCGCATCAGGAACGGCTGGCGGTCACCCGCAAGCGTCCGGTGGAAAACAAGTGGATTGGCCTGCAGATCCGTGGTCCCGAGGTGGATCTGGTCGGGCTTTCCAAGAGCTACGGATTTGAGGCGAGCACGGTCGCGGACGCCGCGGATTTGAGAGTAGGCTTCGAAGAAGCAGCGAAGGTGGTTGCCAACGGTGGCCGCTACGTGTTGGACGTTCGCGTGCGCCCCGGCTATTCCGATTGACCGAAGAACGCGCGCATGTAGACGTCGAATACATCGAGGTTCTGAATATTCGGGATGTGCGCCGCACCCGATCCTTACTAGCAGTAGGTCCTGGAAACGGCGGGGTTTGAAGCGCCCGCTGCACAGCCGGTTTTTCGGCAGCAAAACTACGGACTCGCTGCGTTCAGCCAAGAAACCCACCCTTTTACTGCGCTGAGCGCGTGCGCTGCCATATAGAATCCGTATATGGAAAAATTTCTCAAATTCCGGCAATTACTTGATGCGAATCTGCGCGAAGTTGAATCAGCAATGGCGCAGGCTGATGCGGCAGCTGGAACCGTGATGCTGGATCAGTCGAGTGTTGGCCGGTTGTCACGGATGGACGCGATGCAGCAGCAGGCGATGGCCGCAGAAATCCGGGGACGTCTTGCATCGCAAAAGCTGAAGATCAAATCAGCACTGGACCGAATTGCGGCAGGAACTTATGGATTGTGCTGCGCGTGTGAGGTCGAATTGGATGTGGAGAGGCTGCGGGGAGAGCCTGCCGCGGTTTTTTGCGGGGATTGTGCGACAGCGCGTGAATCGCTCCGGAACCAAACTCGTGAACCCTGATGAACATTGATTTTGAAGAACTGGATTTCCGCAACACGCCCATGGGCGAAATCAGCCTGCGGCGGCGCATGGAGCCCAGACTCGGTATCGAGGTATTCGAGGTCAAGCTCGGCGACGAATATCTGATGTCGAGTCTATTTACGGATGGCGAGGTTGCGCTGGCCAATCTGGGCCTGACCGCATGCGCTGCCGGCCCGCTGGATGTCGTTGTCGGCGGCCTGGGCCTGGGGTACACCGCACGCGCAGCGCTGGATCATTCCTCGGTTCGTTCGTTATTGGTGATCGATGCGCTGGAGTCCGTCATTGACTGGCACCGGCGCGGACTGGTACCGCTGGGGGCGGGGCTCAGTGCCGATGCACGTTGTAAATTCTTGTTGGGCGATTTTTATACCCAGGTTAAAGCACCGGGCATGGACCCCAAGGCATCAGATCGTCGTTTTCATGCAATCTTGCTCGATATTGATCACTCGCCAAGTCACGTTCTGCATCCGGATCACGCCTCTTTTTATTTGCCCGAAGGGTTACGCCGCCTCGCCGGTCACCTTCAACCGCAGGGCGTTTTTGCGCTGTGGTCGAATGATCCGCCAGACGAAACGTTTACCAAGACCCTTGCCGGTGTGTTTTCTTCAGCTGAGGCGCATGTAGTCGAGTTTGATAATCCTTTGCAGGATCGCAAGGCGACGAATACGGTGTATGTCGCACGGCTCTGATCTGCCTGATCAGTAACTATTTCGCTACCACCGTGATATGGGAACGGAGCCCGATATCTTTTTCTACCAAACAATGGGGCTCCGTCCTCAATGCTACGGATACAAAGAACGGCAATCTTATGTATTGAACTCACATCTGGACGCAGACGTTAAGATGCACTCTAAACATGGACGTGATGCATACTTCGTCAATTACACATTCTAGGAATTCACATGCGACTTAACGTCATTGCTTTAGGGGCTGCTGCCGCGCTCATCTGGGGCGTTGCAATTCTTGTCGTTGCTGCCGCAAACCTGATCTGGCCGCCTTACGGGCGTGTCTTTCTCGATCTCTTTGCGTCGATTTACCCCGGCTTCCATCCCGGCTCTGGCGTCGGGTCGGTTATTACAGGAACGCTGTACGGGATGGTGGACGCAGGATTCGGTGGTGTGGTGTTTGGCTGGCTATACAATCTGCTGGCGAGTCGATTCTCGAAGGACTGACAGCGCGCCCGACCACAGGCGTTAATCGCCGCTGTTGGCGGCCAGCTCTTCGCGCGTATTGATGTTCCGGAAAGACGCCTCATCAGCAAAAGGCACTTCCACCACTTTCAGTTGCGCATACCACGCATCGATCTTGCGTCCACCCGATTCGAGAAACGCGGTGAGGCTGGGCAGTACCGATTTGCGGCACAGGCTGAACACCGGATGCGGCTGGTCGCCGGTCTTGGCGACGGCGAGGTCGGCGTGGTTTTTTTCGAGCGCAGTTCTCAATTGCGCCACCAGGTCCAGCGGCAGGAAGGGTGAATCGCAGGGCGCGGTGACCACCAGCGGGTGCGTCGCTTCGCTCAAGCCCCGATGCAATCCAGCGAGAGGGCCGGCGAAGCCGCCGATCGCATCAGGGATCACGCGATATCCAAGTACTTGATATTGTTCAATATTTTGATTGGCGTTGATCAACAGTTCGTCGACCTGCGGTGCAAAGCGTTCGATGACCCATTGCGCCATCGGTTTGCCGCGCAGCAATTGCAGGCCTTTGTCGACGCCGCCCATGCGCCGGCCCTGGCCACCGGCTAACAATATTCCGGTGATCCTGTCGTTCATGTCATTACAGTCATGCGAATTCGGTGCGCGTGATCGGTTTGACGAAACGCTCGCGGCCGGTGAACAGCAGGTAGTGCTTGTTGACGGCGCGGCCAAGCATGGTGATGCCAGTGCGCTGCGCGACGTCGTGGCCCATCTGCGTGAGTCCTGATCGCGAGACGAGGAAGGGGATGCGCATCTGCGCGGCCTTGATCACCATTTCCGAAGTCAGCCGCCCGGTGGTGTAGAACACCTTGTCCGAACCGTCGATGTCTTCCAGCCACATCAGGCCGGCGATCGCGTCCACCGCGTTGTGGCGGCCGACGTCTTCGACGAAGTGCAGTATTTCGGCGCTGTCGGCGTTCACTGCGGCGAGCGCGCAGCCGTGCACTGCGCCGGCGCTTTTGTAGATGGTTTCATGACGACGCACCGCGTCGAGCAGGGCGTGGAGGCCGGCTTCGCTGAGCTGCACGTCGTCGCGTAGTTGGATGCTGTCGATTTCTTCCATCAGGTCGCCGAACACCGTGCCCTGGCCGCAGCCGGTGGTGACGGTGCGCTTGCTCATTTTTTTGGTGAGACCGCGGATGCCTCGGCGGGTGGTGACTGCAGCGGAGTCAGTTTCCCAGTCGACCTGTACTGCGGCGATGTGATCAACCGAAGGTACGAGGCGCTGGTTGCGCAGGTAGCCCAGCACCAGCGCTTCCGGTGCCTGGCCCAGCGTCATCAGCGTGACAATTTCGCGCTTGTCGATGTAGATCGTCAGCGGATGTTCGCCGGCGATGGGCGTGGCTTGCGCTACACCGTGCTCGTTGATGGCGTCGACTTCGACGGTCAGCGCGCGGGTCGCCTTGGTGATTTCCGGTTTGCGCATCTTCGGCATACCGGTTAACCGCCGATGTATGACATTTCGATTTTTTTCAGTGGTACGGTCTGTTTGCCGCGGATTTCGGAATAACGATCCTCGCGTTTGGTCCAGATGCCGCCGATGGCGGCATGGATATCGTCATCGCTGGCACCCCCGCGCAGCAATGTGCGCAGATCATGACCCGACGTCGCGAACAGACAGGTATAGAGCTGGCCTTCGGTGGACACACGCGCCCGCGTGCAATCGCGACAGAAGGCCTGGGTGACGGAAGCAATGACGCCGATCTCACCCGATCCATCGCGATAACGCCAACGCTCCGCGACCTCGCCGGTGTAATTCGGATCTGCGGGCTCCAGCGGCATTTCCCTGGAAATCATGCTGACGATTTCGCCGGCACTGACCACATCGTCCATACGCCAGCCGTTGGTGACGCCGACATCCATGTATTCGATAAAGCGAAGAATGTGGCCGCGTTCGCGGAAAAACCGCGCCATGGGCACTACGCTGTGCTCGTTCAGGCCGCGCTTGACGACCATATTGACCTTGATCGGCGCGAATCCGGCAGCCGCTGCGGCGTCAATGCCTTCGATGACTTTGGCGACCGGAAAATCGACATCGTTCATCATTTTGAAAACCGCATCGTCCAGCGAATCCAGACTGATCGTAATGCGTTGCAATCCGGCCTTGCGCAGTGCTTCGGCTTTTTTGGTCAGCATCGAACCGTTAGTGGTGAGTGTCAGATCCAGTCCGGGTATGCCGGCGAGCATGCTGATCAATTGCTCGACATTGCGCCGCACCAGCGGTTCGCCGCCGGTGAGGCGGATTTTTTCGACGCCGTGGTGCGTAAAAATCCGGGCGAGGCGGGTGATTTCCTCAAAGGACAGCAGCGCTTTGCGTTCGAGAAATTGGTGATCTTTGCCGAATTTTTCCTTGGGCATGCAATACACGCAGCGGAAGTTGCAGCGATCCGTGACTGAGATACGCAGGTCGCGCAACGGCCGGTCCAGGCGGTCACGGGTTGCGGCGAGAGGTGGTTCGGATCGAAGTTTGTTCATGGCCGGGCTTGAGTCAGAGGTTGATTATGGCAAAGTAGATTCGGCTGACGCAAGGAAGCCAACACTTGTAAATCAAGTATTTACGCGTGTGGCTGGTTGAATTAGCAGTGCTGCTGGCGCAAAATGCCTGCCATGGGCGAGACCACCGATACTGAAATTCAACACTGGGCGGCTGCTGTAGTCATGGAGCGGAGGAGCCTGGAGAGCCGCTGGGCCACCGAAAAGTGGGAGGCCAAGGCGGTAGTCCCGGATCTGACGCCGGACGC
>JAQBGW010000162.1:0-17636 GCA_032128415.1 Betaproteobacteria bacterium
CTGCGCGAGAACGTGCGCGCGCAGTTGCGCGTGATTGTGAAACGAATTCTGCGCAAGTACGGCTATCCGCCTGACAAGCAGGAGAAGGCAACACAAACGGTGCTGGAACAGGCCGAGGTGTTGAGCGCGGAGTGGGCGGTGTGAGCTATAACCAGTAAATCCTGGCCTTGCCAGAATACTTCGGGAAGTGTTCCTGGTGCCGGGAGCCGGAATCGAACCGGCACGCTGTTGCCAGCGCGGGATTTTGAGTCCCGTGCGTCTACCAATTCCGCCATCCCGGCTGGATGGGCCAGTCCGGAGTTGAGTTCCGGCGCTGACTGTGCGCGGCACTCTTTCCGCCACACCCCTCAAGGGGGTGCTGTGAAGAGTCCCGGCACGGGGAGGCGGATTATCCCCTGAATCTCCGGCGCACGGCAACCGAGCCCTTATAATCCGCGCGATGCGTCTGGACGACTTTGACTATGATTTGCCGCCGGAACTGATTGCGCAGGCGCCTGCGGCTGCGCGCAGCGCCAGCCGGCTGCTGCATCTCAACGGCATTACCGGGCAACTGGAGGATCGCCGCTTCACCGACATTCTCGAGCTGCTGCATCCGGGCGATCTGCTGGTGCTCAACGATACGCGGGTGATCAAGGCACGGCTGACCGGGCGCAAAGCGTCCGGCGGGAAGATCGAAGTGCTGATTGAGCGCGTGCTCGCCGGCGATCAGGTTTATGCGCAGGTGCGGGCGAGCCATGCGCCGCAACCGGGCAGCGTGCTGTATCTCGGAAATGCTCCCGGTAATGTTGTGGAGGCAACGGTGATCGGGCGCCACGATGATCTCTACGAGCTGCGTTTTTCCGGCAGCACCAGCGTGTTCGACATGCTTGAACGCCATGGCGCATTGCCGCTGCCGCCGTACATCACCCACCCGCCGGATGCTGGTGACGAAATCCGCTATCAGACGGTGTACGCGGCCGCCCCGGGTGCGGTTGCGGCGCCCACCGCGGGACTGCATTTCGATGCCGCAATGCTGGATGCGCTGCGCGCACGCGGCATTGCCACGGCGATGCTGACGTTGCATGTCGGCGCCGGCACCTTCCAGCCGGTGCGCGAGCAGAACCTCGCCGAGCACCGCATGCACGGCGAGTGGTACAGCCTGCCGCAGGCTACGGTGGAGGCCTTGCAAGCTACGCGCGCCGCCGGCGGGCGCATCGTCGCCGTCGGCACCACCAGTCTGCGCGCGCTGGAAACGGCTGCTGCTGCCGGGGAGCCGGTGGCCGGCGCAGGCGAAACCAAACTGTTCGTGATGCCGGGTTACCGTTTCCGTATCGTTGATTGCCTGATCACCAATTTTCATCTGCCCAAATCGACACTGCTGATGCTGGTCTCGGCCTTCGGCGGCATGGAGCCTATCCGGCAGGCTTATCGCCATGCGATTGCGCAGCGTTACCGGTTTTTCAGTTATGGTGACGCCATGCTGATCGACCGCGCGCCCTCCGCATCTCATTGATGAACACCATGCAATTCAAAGTTACTGCCACTGATGGCGCGGCGCGCTGCGGCGTGCTGGAAACAGCGCACGGCGCGATCGATACGCCGGTGTTCATGCCGGTCGGCACCTACGGCGCGGTGAAAGGCGTAGCGCCCGACGATCTGCGTGCGCTCGGCGCGCAAATCGTGCTTGGCAACACGTTTCACTTGTGGCTGCGTCCCGGTCTGGAAGTCATCGCCGCGCACGGCGGGCTGCATCGCTTCATGAACTGGAGCGGGCCGCTGCTTACGGATTCCGGCGGTTTTCAGGTATTCAGTCTCGGCGAACTGCGCAAGATCAGCGAAGAGGGCGTGAAATTCCAGTCGCCGGTCAACGGCGACGCCTGTTTCCTGACGCCCGAGGAATCGATGCGCATTCAGCGCGTGCTGGATGCCGACATCGTGATGGCGTTTGATGAATGCACGCCGCACCCGGCGACCTTTGAGCAGACGCGGGACTCGATGCAGTTGTCAATGCGCTGGGCGGCGCGCAGCAGGCAGGCGCATGCGGGCAATGCCAATGCGCTGTTCGGCATCGTGCAGGGCGGCATGCATGAAAGCCTGCGCGATGAATCGCTGGCCGCGCTGATGCAGATCGGCTTCGATGGTTATGCCATCGGCGGCTTATCGGTGGGGGAGCCCAAGGCCGACATGCTGCGCATCCTGCGCCACATCGCGCCGCAATTGCCGGTGGATCGGCCGCGCTACCTGATGGGGGTGGGGACACCGGCCGACATCGTCGCCGCGGTGACAGCCGGCATCGACATGTTCGACTGCGTGTTGCCGACCCGCAATGCCCGCAACGGCTGGCTCTACACCCGCCACGGCGTCATCAAACTGCGCAATGCCCGCTATCGCGACGATCTGTCGCCGGTGGATGCGGATTGTGCCTGCCCGACCTGCCGCGGTTATACCCGGGCCTATCTGCATCACTTGCAGCGGGTGAACGAAATGCTGGGGGCGCGACTCAATACCCTGCACAACCTGCACTATTACCAGGAATTGATGAGCGGGCTGCGCACGGCCATTAGCGCGGGGCGGCTGGCTGAATTTGCCGCCGAAGTGAGCGGTGCCGAAGACGAATCATGTTAAAATACAGCGCTTTGCGCGCGCCTGATCCAAGTATCGGGGCGCTTATTCAAAACAACGGAGGTCTACCTTGTTGATCAGTCCAGCATGGGCGCAGGCGCCCGCCGCAGCCTCGACAGGCGGCGGCATCGAAAACATACTGCTCATCGTCGCGATGTTTGCAGTGCTGTATTTCCTGATGATCCGTCCGCAGATGAAGCGCGCGAAAGAACACAAGATCATGATTGAGGGTTTGCAAAAGGGTGATGAAGTGATCACCGCAGGCGGTGTCGTCGGGCGCGTCAGCAAGGTCGATGAACAATATATTGGCGTTGTCATTGCCGCCAATGTTGAGGTTCAGGTGCAGCGGGCGGCGGTACAAATTGTGTTGCCCAAGGGCACCATCAAGAATATTTAGTACGCTGGTGAGAGATGATCAAGCGAACGAGCATGTTCGCCGGATCGCTGTTACCCATTAAAACATTCAACATTCACTTGTTCACGACCTTGAAATGAATCGCTACCCGCTCTGGAAGTATCTGCTGATCGCCGCTGCCCTGGTGGGTGGCCTGCTCTATGCGCTGCCGAACCTTTACGGCGAGGTGCCGGCGATACAGGTATCTCCGCTGCGCAGCAACCTGAAAGTGGATACCGCGCTGATGTCACGGGTCGAATTGGCCCTGAAAGAGGCCGCACTGAAACCCGAAGGTATCGCGCTCGATGCCACCAGCGTCAAAGCGCGCTTCGCCACGACCGACGAGCAATTGAAAGGCAAGGACGCCGTGCAGGCAGCGCTGGGCGACGACTATGTGGTGGCGCTGAATCTGTTGTCGCGCAGTCCACAGTGGCTGACTTCAATTGGCGCGCTGCCGATGTATCTGGGCCTCGATTTGCGCGGGGGCGTGCATTTTCTGATGCAGGTCGATATGAAGGCTGCATTGACCAAGAAAATGGAAACCTTTACCAACGACATACGCGGCTCCCTGCGCGAGCAACGCATCCAATATTCCGGAATCGCGCGCGATGGTCAGCGGTTAACGGTGCGCTTTCGTGATGCGGCGACGCGCGAGAAAGCGCTGGTGAGCATAGCCAAGAATATGCCGGATCTCGAACTGAGCGCCGCGGACGATGCCGGCGAGTTTCGCATCAGCGGCAGTCTGAAAATAGAAGCACAGCGTCGCACCCAGACAGACGCGTTGGTGCAGAACATCAATACGCTCAGGAAACGCGTGAACGAACTGGGCGTAGCCGAGCCGATCATTCAGCAGCAGGGCGCTGACCGTGTGGTAGTGCAGTTGCCCGGCGTGCAGGACACGGCCAAGGCCAAGGACATTCTCGGCCGTACCGCGACGCTGGAAGTGCGCATGGTCGATGACGAGCATATGGATCCGGCATCGTTGCAGCAGGCCAAGACTGGCCAATTGCCGTTTAACACTGAACTCTTTTACGAGCGCGGCGGCCAGCCGGTGCTGGTAAAGAAACAGGTGGTGCTGACCGGTGAGCGCATCAACGACGCTCAACCCGGTTTCGACAATCAGACGGGTGAGCCGGCGGTGCATATCAATCTCGATGGCGCCGGCGCGCGCATTTTCCAGCTAGTCACCCGTGAAAATGTCGGTAAACGCATGGCCATCCTGCTGTTTGAGCGTGGCAAGGGTGAAGTAGTGACAGCGCCGGTGATCCGTACCGAAATCGGCGGTGGGCGGGTGCAGATCAGCGGTCGCATGAGTTCGCAGGAAGCCAGGGACGTGTCGCTGCTGTTGCGCGCGGGTGCGCTGGCGGCACCGATGGAAATCGTCGAGGAGCGCACCGTGGGTCCGTCGCTCGGTGCCGATAATATCCGTATTGGATTCAATTCCACGATGTACGGTTTTGCGGCGATCGCGATATTCATGATCGCGTATTACACAGTCGTCGGTATTTTTTCCGTGACGGCACTCGCAGCCAATTTGTTGTTCCTGGTGGCGCTACTGTCGATGCTGCAGGCGACGCTGACGCTGCCCGGTATGGCCGGCATCGCGCTGACGATTGGTATGGCGATCGACGCCAACGTGTTGATCAATGAACGCATCCGTGAGGAATTGCGCAACGGGAATACCCCGCATGCCGCGATCTTCGCCGGCTACGACCGCGCCTGGGGCACGATCCTGGATTCAAACATCACCACGCTGATCGCGGGACTTGCGCTGTTCGCATTCGGCTCCGGCCCGGTCAAGGGCTTCGCGGTGGTGTTGTGTCTGGGCATATTGACCTCGATCTTCAGTGCGGTGGTGGTATCGCGCGGCATTATGAATCTCTATTACGGCGGGCGGCGCAAGCTCGACGGTATCAGCATCGGATAACGGGACAGCATTCAGCCATGGAATTTTTCCGCATCAAAAAAGACATCCCGTTCATGCGCCATGCGCGCCTGTTCAACATCATTTCACTGATCACGTTCCTGATTGCCGTGGGTTCGCTGTCCATCAAGGGGTTGAACCTCGGCGTCGATTTCACCGGCGGCACGGTAATGGAGGTGTCCTACGAGCAGCCGCCGGAACTCGATCGCATCCGCGGCATACTGGCCAAGGTCGGTTTCAGCGAAGCGTCGGTGCAAAACTTCGGTACCGCGCGCGACGTGCTGATTCGCCTGCCGGTGAAGGAGGGGCTCACCAGTGCCAAATTGTCCGAGCAAGTGCTCGTTGAACTGCGCAAGGACGAAGCCAAGGTTGTGATGCGTCGCGTCGAATTCGTCGGGCCACAGGTCGGCAAGGAATTGTTTGAGAGCGGCGCGCTGGCGCTGCTGTTCGTCAGTCTCGGCATCGTCGCCTATCTCGCTTTGCGTTTTGAGTGGAAATTCGGTCTGGCGGCGATCATTGCCAACCTTCACGACGTGATCATCATCGTCGGCTTGTTCTCGATCTTCCAGTGGGAATTTTCGTTGCCGGTACTGGCGGCGGTGCTGGCCATACTCGGTTATTCGGTCAATGAGTCGGTGGTGGTATTCGACCGGGTGCGCGAGGTCTTCCGCAGCCGCTTATACCGCCATTCGACGGTGCCGCAGGTGCTGGATGCGGCGATTACCCAGACCATGTCGCGCACGATCATCACCCACGGATCGACCCAGATGATGGTGCTGGCGATGCTGTTTTTCGGCGGCGAGACCTTGTTCTATTTCGCGCTGGCGCTGACCATCGGCATACTGTTTGGTATCTATTCTTCCGTGCTGGTGGCGAGCCCGCTCGTGATGTACCTCGGCGTGGCTCGCAAAGACCTGTTGAAGCCCGAGATAAAGCCGGATAACGATTCCGGCGCGGTCGTATAAGCTGAGGGCACGGGCGTGGAACTGCTGGCCACGCTGTTTGACATCGCGCTGCACCTGGATCGGCACCTGCAGGCACTGGTTGCTGCGTACGGCGCCTGGGTTTACGCCATCCTGTTCCTGATTGTGTTCTGTGAAACCGGGCTGGTGGTGACGCCGTTCTTGCCCGGGGATTCCCTGTTGTTCGTCTCCGGTACCGTTGCCGCTGCCGGCGGCATGGACATTCATTTACTGGTCGTGCTGTTGATTATTGCTGCGGTGCTGGGCGACGCCGTCAACTATGCCATCGGCCATTACCTCGGGCCGCGGGTGTTCAAATCCAGCGGTTCGCGCTGGCTGAATCCGCGGCATCTGGAACGTGCCCATGCTTTTTACGAGCGGCACGGCGGCAAGACCATTATCATCGCGCGCTTCATCCCCATCATCCGCACCTACGCCCCCTTTGTTGCCGGCGCGGCACGCATGACCTATGCGCGTTTTGCGCTCTACAACGTGACGGGCGCGGCGCTGTGGGTGGTGTCTCTGGGTTACGCCGGATATTTTTTCGGCAACGTTCCCGTGGTGAAAAACAACCTGACGCTGGTGATCATCGGCATCATCATCCTGTCGATCCTGCCCGGTGTGTTCGAGTATTTGCGTCACCGCAAGTAGCGATGCATGAATCTCTATCTGCGATTATTGTGGCTGATTTGCAGGTTGTTGCTCGGCGTCGAGCGGCGCGATCTGTTTGCAGCCTCACGCATTGCATTCCGCGTATGGCCCAACGATTGCGACATCAACTTGCACATGAACAACGGGCGCTATCTCACGATCATGGATCTGGGCCGCGTGCACCTGGTGGCGCAGGCCGGATTGATGCGCGAGGTGTTGCGACGGCGCTGGATGCCGGTACTGGCGGCGGCGGAAATTACCTATATCCGTTCGCTGGCACCATTCCATCGTTTCGAGTTGATCACGCGCATCGTGACCTGGGATGACAAGTATGTGTATATGGAGCAGACCTTCGAACGCGACGGCAAGCTGTGCGCCCATGCTTTCGTCAAGGGGTTGTTTCTGTGCCGCGGTGAACGCGTGCCCAACGCGGAGATCGTAAAGACCATCGGTTTTGACGCTGCGCCGCCAACGATGACCGGGGCGCTCAAACGCTGGGCCGAGATGACCGATGCCAAGCGCGACAGTTAAAATAGTTAATTAAAACAACATGTTACAAAATATAACCCTGCGACTTAAATTCGCTTCGCCAACTCAGCAGCCTTGCCGATATAGCTGGCCGGGGTCAACGCCAGCAGGCGCTGTTTTTCGGATTCGGGTACACCCTGCAGACCTTTGATGAATACATGCAGCGTCGCGCGGTTGATGCCGTTCTTGCCGCGCGTCAGCTCCTTCAGTTTTTCATACGCGCCGGCAACACCGTAGCGGCGCATCACCGTCTGGATCGGTTCGGCCAGCACTTCCCAGTTGGCATCGAGATCCGCCGCGAGTTTCTCGCGATTCGCTTCGAGTTTGTTGAGCCCCTTCAGGCACGAATCCCACGCCAGTAGCGCGTAACCCAGCGCCACACCCATGTTGCGCAGCACCGTGGAATCGGTCAGATCGCGTTGCCAGCGAGAGACCGGCAGTTTCTCCGACAGATGACGGAGCAGGGCGTTGGCGAGGCCGAGATTGCCCTCGGAATTCTCGAAGTCGATGGGATTGACCTTGTGCGGCATGGTGGAAGAGCCGATTTCGCCGGCCTTGGTTATCTGCTTGAAATAACCGACGGAGACATAGCCCCAGATGTCGCGGTCGAGGTCGAGCAGGATGGTATTGGCGCGCGCCACGGCATCGAATAGCTCGGCCATCGCATCGTGCGGCTCGATCTGGATGGTGTACGGGTTGAACTCCAGCTGCAGTGACTCAACGAAACGTTTCGCGAAACTTTCCCAGTCGATGGCGGGATACGCTGCAAGGTGTGCGTTGTAGTTGCCTACTGCGCCGTTGATCTTGCCCAGCAGCGATACAGCGGCAATGCGCGCGCGGGCGCGAGAAAGACGTGCTGCCACATTGGCCATTTCCTTACCCAGCGTGGTCGGTGACGCCGGCTGGCCGTGGGTGCGCGACAGCATCGCTGCGTCGGCGAGGTCGTGCGCCATATTTTTCAGCTTTTCAATGAGCGCATCCAGTAGCGGCAGCAGCACCGCCGATCGTGCATGCTGCAGCATCAGCGCATGGCACAGATTGTTGATGTCTTCTGAAGTGCAGGCGAAATGGATGAATTCCGCAACCGCGGTGACTTCAGCATTTTTCGCCAGTCGTTCCTTGAGGAAATACTCGACGGCTTTGACATCATGATTGGTGGTGGCTTCGATGGCCTTGACCCGCTCGCCGTCGGCCACGGAGAATTTTTCGACCAGTTGATTCAATTCCGCGACGGTCGCAGCCGAGAAAGCCGGGACTTCTTTCAGTGCAGCTTCTGCGGCCAGCGCTTTCAGCCATTCGATTTCGACGTACACCCGTTGGTGGATCAGCGCCTGCTCGCTAAAGCAGTCGCGCAGCCCACCGAGTCTGGCGTGGTAGCGGCCGTCGAGCGGCGAGAGCGCGGTCAGGGGCGTCAGGGTCATGGGCTGGTATCGTATCGGTAAGTGCTTGAATTTTATCATATCCTCACCAGTGCGACGTACCTTGCCTATTGCGAAATTCAGGTTGAACTGGCGTGCGCGGTCGTGTTCCCATGACGGATACCCACTGGAGTTAATGGCATGACGCTGACCCGCCGTGAATTTTTGACTGCAGCCACAGCTTTGCCCTGGCTGGGCGTGACTACGGGCGCCAGTGCCGCGGTGCAAAGCCATGTGTTCGAAGCCCGCGCCGGTCGCCAGCAACTGGTGCCGGAGAATTATCCTGACTCCGAGATCTGGAGCTTCAATGGCGTCACTCCCGGCCCTGAATTACGCGTGCGCCAGGGCGATACACTGCGTGTAACGGTGAAAAACACGCTGCCGCAACCCACGACAGTGCACTGGCATGGCATCCGGCTGCCCAATGCGATGGACGGCGTGCCGCATCTGACCCAGCCACCGATTGCTACGGGCGGTGAGTTTCACTATGAGTTTGCAGTGCCCGACGCCGGTACCTACTGGTACCACCCGCACGAACGTTCGCATGAGCAGGTGGCGCGCGGACTCTACGGCGCACTGATTGTCGGGGAGCGCGAGCCGCTGCCGGTGGATCGCGACGTGGCCTGGGTGCTGTCCGACTGGCGATTGAACTCGAACGCCGCGCCGGTGGCGGATTACGACAGCAACCTGTTTGATCTGACCCACGCCGGACGTATCGGCAATACCGTCACCATCAACGGCAAATTCACACCGATCGGCGGCGAGTTTCCGGTACGTGCCGGCGAACGCCTGCGGCTGCGGCTGATCAATGCCGCCAGCGCGCGGATTTTCCAGCTGAAATTTGACGGCCATCTGCAGCAGGTCATTGCGCTCGACGGCCATCCGGTGGCACCGCATGCAGCAGCGGAGGGCGTGACGCTGGGGCCGGGCATGCGCGCCGACCTGATTATTGATTGCATGAACCAGCCGGGGGAGCGTTTTGTGGTAGCGGACGTTTTCTATCCGCGCGAGTTGCGGGTCATGGAGTTGGTCTATCGCGATGAGTCGCCGCTGCGCGTCAAGTCCATGGACGCGGCCATCGCGCTGTCACCGAATCCGCTGGCCGATCCGGACGTTGCCCGTGCGCAACGCCAGGAAATCATTTTCGAAGGCGGCGCGATGGGTCGCCTGCGCGAAGCTGAATTCAACGGCGTGCGACAGGGCATCCAGCAACTGGTGCGTGATCATGGTGTTGCATGGACCATCAACGGCGTGGCGCGCACTGATCATATGCATGAGCCGATGTTGACGCTGAAGCGCGGCGGACATTATGTGTTTGCCATGCATAACGATACCGCCTGGCATCACCCGATTCACATTCACGGCATCGCATTTCGCGTGATCACCCGCAACGGCAAGCCGACGCGTTATCGTGAATGGGCGGACACCACGCTGATGGCGCCGCGCGAGAAAGTGGAAATCGCTTTCGTCGCAGACAATCCCGGCGACTGGATGTTTCATTGCCACATCCTCAGTCATCAGCAGGGTGGCATGATGACGACGATCCGCATTACCTGAGTTGCCGGGCTGTTCCCGGTGCAGTTGGTTTTGCATGTTCGTGTATGCTCTGCCGCCATCAGAACAACATGAATGACCTGACCCGAAGCACGGGTCTCTTCTCCGATGTCCACGCAACGCACCTTGAAAGACTGGATGTTCCTGCTGGCGCTGGCGGCCATGTGGGGCTCCTCGTTCATGTTTAACCGAATCGCGGTGGCAAGTCTGCCGCCGTGGACCGTGGTCGCCGGCCGCATCGGCGTAGCGGCCCTGATATTGACGGTCATTGTGTATGCGGTCGGCAAGCGTCTGCCGCCGTTGGGTCGGGTGTGGGTGCCGTACGTGGTCATTGCGCTGATCGGCAACGCGATTCCGTTCTATCTGATTACGTGGGGTCAGCTGATCGTTGAGAGTGCGTTGGCTGGTATCTTGATGGCAGTGATGCCGCTGGCAACCGTAGTGCTCGCCCATTTCCTGGTGTCCGGTGAACGCATGACGCGTGAGCGCGCGACGGGTTTCGCGCTCGGCTTCATGGGCATCGTGCTGCTGATGGGGCCGGCGGCGCTGGCCGGCCTCGGCGGGGAAACTTTCCGCATCATCTCGCAACTTGCCGTGCTGGGCGGCGCGCTGTGTTACGCACTGCAAAGCGTGCTGACCCGGCTGATCCTCAAGGGCGACTTGATCGTGGCTGCCGCGGCGACGCTGCTCGTCGCCAGCATCACGGTGGTGCCGGTGGCGCTGTGGGTGGATCGGCCATGGACATTGGCGCCGAGCGGCGCCTCGGTAGCAGCAGTACTCTGGCTGGGTATCGCGCCGACGGCGTTGGCCACCATTTTGTATTTCATGCTGATCCGTTCCGCAGGTCCGTCTTTCATGTCGTTGGTGAATTACCTCAGCCCCGGCGTCGCGCTGCTGCTGGGACTGTGGGTGATGGGTGAACAGCCGCACGTTTATGCCTATGTCGGGCTCGCCCTGATACTCACGGGCATTGCGGTGACGCAGCGCCGCCGCACCGCTGCCACTTGAAAAACGAGAATCCTCCCGCATATTGGGTGTATGCCGTTGTTTTTATTGAGTTTTTCTGTTTGAATTATCAATAGCAATCAATGTCTTACCGTAGTCACCGGAGATCACCATGCGCATTGTCTATAACAGCGAACAGTATTACGTCGCCGAGTATCCCGGCCAGGAAGGTCTGGAACTGGTGGACAAGCGCAGCGCGCGCGGCACCTATTTTCAGGGCGATGTGGCGAAGAATTTCGTTGATGCACTGAATGCCGCGGTCGGCGAGAAAGCTTCGATCGAACAGGTCGATGAATTCCTCGACGGGTTCAGCGTGCTGCTGAATTCGCCGGTGGTGTATCACTAACAAGTCGAGGTAAAGCGCATCGTCATTCCGGCGGAAGCCGGAATCCAGAGGGCGTTGATTTCGTCAGGCAAACATCCTGGACCCCGGCTTCCCCCCAAGGGGACTTCCTTCGGGGCGCGCCGGAGTGACGGGAAAAGACGCATGGGAAAAGTTTATCCCGTGGGTTTCTCCGCTCCGCACTCCGCACTTTGCATTTTGCACTGGCACTCATCGCCACCCCGGCTCGTCGCGGTCAAGCAAGCGCTTTAACGCGATGAAGTGCAAACGCGCTTGTGTTTCGTCAGTCATCTGTTGGGCAGTCACGCGGGCGATTTCTTCCGGCACAATGCGCAGCGGTTTGCCGGTACTCATGCCCAGCACCTGCAACATGCACGCGCGTTCCAGGTAATAGAGGTCATCGAACGCGACATCAATCCTCGGCCCGGTGACGATGATGCCGTGGTTGGCAAGGAACAGCACGTCGGCGTTTTTCAGTCCTGCAACAATCCGCTCGCCCTCGGCGTCGTCCAGCGCCAGTCCGTTGTAGGCTTCGTCGTACGCGGTGCGTCCGTAAAACTTCAGCGCGACCTGGCTCGCAGCTTCCAGTTTTCCGCTCTGCACAACGGTCAACGAAGTTGCATACGGCATGTGGGTGTGCAGCACGCATTTGGCACTCGGCTTGCTGCGATGCGCCGCGCCGTGAATGAAAAAAGCCGTCGGCTCGACTTCGTGTTTGCCCGCGACCTTCTGCCCCTGCGCGTTGACCGTCACCAGATCGGCAGGGGTGACCTCCGACCAGTGCAGTCCTTGCGGATTGATCAGAAAAAGCCCCGGTTGCTCCGGCACCTCGACGCTGAAATGGTTGCAAATACCTTCGCCGAGGCCCATGCGTGCGGCGCTGCGCAGTGCGCAGGCGAGATCGATACGGGCTTGTTGCTCGGATGTCGGGGATTTCATGGTGACGGTGATGCGGTCGAGTTGCTCGAATCAGCTACTGCGCAATGTTCCGGTTATCGCGGCGACTGGTAGCCGATGGCGCGGGAGATGCGTTCCGCTGTTTGACGCACCGGTTCGGCCCAGGCTTTGCGGAAGCGCTCGGTAGGCGCCGAGACCGACAGACCGGCGGCAAGCTGGCCCTCGTCGTTGAAGATGCCGGCGCCGACGCAGCACACGCCGCGCTCGGCTTCTTCATTGTCGAATGCATACTGGCGATTGCGGATTTCCTCGAGTTCGCTCGTCAGTTTGGTGAGGTCGGTCAGTGTGCTGTCGGTGTAGCGCGGCAGCCCCGTGCGCTTGGCGTAATCGGCAATGCGCTGCGGCGTATCGGTAGAGAGAAATATTTTTCCCACTGCGGTGATGTGCAGCGGGGCGTGCGCGCCGATGATCTGGACCACGCGCATCATGGTGTTGCCTTCGGCCGTGCGTTCGATGTAAACCACTTCATCATTGCGACGCACCGACAGATTGACCGTCTCACCCAATTCGCGATGCAGCTCTTGCATGTGCGGCAGCGCTTCCTGGCGCACGCTGATACGTGATTTGACCAGGCTGCCGAGCTCGACCAGGCGGATGCCCAGCCGGTACATGCCCGGCTCGATGCGATCCACCAGCCGGCTGTCGACCATTACGCCGAGAATGCGGTGCGCGGTGGAGGGATGCAGTTGGGTCGTTGTTGCCAGTTGTTTTAAAGTGGCGGGCAGGGTGTGCTGCGACAGCACGTCGATCAGCTGCATCATGCGTTCGATCACTTGAATCGATGGTTTGGCGGATTTTTGTGCCACGGTGAGCCTTGAATGGGATGAAAAGTGGGCCGGTGGACGAATTTTACAATATGAAATCCTCCTTCGCCAACACCGTGGCGTGCTTCGTTGCATATTGTCAGGCGCACTTGGTTAAACTGCCCGGGTTATGGCCGTACGCACTCCATCCCGCCCTGCATCCGAACCCACGCCCGCGCCGCCCAGGAATTACGTGACGCCCGGCGGCTACGCGCGCCTGAAACAGGAATTGACGCAGTTGCTCAACATCGAGCGGCCGGAACTGGTGAAAGTCATCTCCTGGGCGGCATCCAACGGCGACCGTTCCGAGAACGGCGATTACATCTACGGCAAAAAACGTCTGCGCGAAATCGACCGCCGCATCCATTACCTCGGCAAGCGACTGGATCATTCGGTGGTCGTCGATCCGGCAGCGCGCGACGACACCGACCAGATTTTCTTCGGCGCGACGGTCGATTATGTCGATGGCAGCGGTGCCACGCATACCGTGACCATCGTCGGCATGGATGAAGTCGATCTGCCGCGGGGCCATGTCAGCTGGATTTCACCGATCGCCAAAGCGCTGCTCAAGCGTCGCGTTGGCGACACCTTCAAGCTGGTAACACCCGGCGGCGTCGAAGATATCGAAATCGCCGACGTGCGCTACACCGCGCTTGCTGTAGAAGGAGGTGCTGCGTGACGGTTTCCCTGTTTGCCGCGTCGCTCGCGGCCTGGCGCGCCACCAACGGCATCCCGCGTCCCGCGGAGCCGCCGCTGGATGCCGTGGTCAAGCTATCGATACGCGCAGTCGAAGGCGCGCGCACCGCCGACACGCTGGGCGCCGAGCGCGAAGGCACCGGCATCGTCATCGACGATCAGGGATTGATCCTGACCATCGGTTATCTGGTGCTGGAGGCGGCGTCGGTGCTGGTGATGACGGGCGACAACAAAATATATCCGGCGAGCATCGTCGGTTTTGATCACGCCACCGGTTTTGGACTGTTGCGGGCGAGCCCGGCGCCGCCCTGCGCGCCGGTGGTGCTCGGCGATTCCACCCGTCTGGGCGAATTGCAAGGCCTGGTGGTCGCAGGGCATCTGTCGGCGGGCGGCGTTTCCGGCGTGGCGCTGGTATCACGCCGCCGCTTCACTGGCTGGTGGGAATACATGATCGATGATGCTTTGTTTACCGCGCCGCCGCGTTACGAACACAGTGGCGCCGCGCTGTTCGACGGCGAGGGCCGGTTGGTGGGCATCGCTTCGCTGTGGGTCAGCGACACGCTGAATGCCGGCGTGGCGTTTCCCGGCAATATGTTCGTGCCGATCAATCTGTTGAAAGATGTACTCGGTGATCTGGTGCGCGACGGCCGGCGCAGCGGCAAGGCGCGGCCGTGGCTGGGCATGAATACAGAACAGATTGACGGGCACGTCGTGTGACGCGCGTGCTGCATGAATCACCGGCGAATCATGCCGGACTTCGGCGCGGCGACATCATCCTCGGCGTCGGCGGTAATTCCATCGGCAGCCAGAGTGAATTCTACGAACGGCTATGGGGCAGTGGTGCGGCGGGCGGTGACGTCACGCTGCACATCGTGCGCGATAAGGTGGTCAAGCATCTGATCGTGCAGACGGGCGACCGGCTGTCTTATCTGAAGCCGTGGCGGCTGGCTCAATAAGGATTTTCATAAGTTATTGTTTTTAAATAATAATAAAAGATTTATTTCCCTGCGCAGGTCATGCCGGCGGGGCAACATGACGCATGGGAATTTTTGCGGAGGGAGACATAGTTCAAACAGCCCTTACGCTTGGCGTTAAATAACTGTTTAATACCCCCGCTGGCCGAAGCCTTCCGACAGAGATCGGAAGCAACGGCGACATGGGAGAGCCAGTCATGCGCAAGTCGAATACCAAGAATAAACTGAACCGACCACTGACCGCATTGCGCTACCGCACCGCTGCAACTGCAGTCGCGGCTTGTTTTTCCGGCAGCATCGCGCTGGCTAATCCGACGGCTCCCACCGTGGTCAACGGCACGGCGAGCTTCGCCACCGCCGGCAACATCCTCAACATCACCAACAGCCCCAATGCCATCATCAATTGGGGCTCTTTTTCGATTGGCGTCAATGAACTGACCCGCTTCCTGCAGCAGTCGGCCAGTTCTGCGGTACTGAACCGCGTGATCGGCCAGGATCCCTCGGCGATCCTCGGGGCATTGCAGTCAAACGGCCGCGTGTTCCTGATCAACCCCAACGGCATTGTCTTCGGCGCCGGATCGCAGGTCGATGTCGCCGGGCTGGTGGCCTCCACACTGAATCTGTCCAACGCGGACTTCCTTGCCAACCGCATGAACTTCACCGACGGCGCGGGTGCGGGCAGTGTCGTCAATCAGGGCAGCATTACCGGCGGCAGTGTGTATCTGGTCGGCAATGCCGTCACCAACAACGGCATCATCACCAGCCCGCAGGGCGAAGTCATCCTGGCCGCGGGCAACAGCGTGGAACTGGTCAATCCGGGCACGCCCAACCTGCGGGTGGAAGTCGTCGCACCGGATAACGCAGCGCGCAACCTCGGCGCCATCACCGCTGAAGCCGGACGCATCGGCATCTATGCCGGGTTGATCACCAACGCCGGCACGCTGAACGCCAGCAGCGCAGTGGCTGAAGGCGGGCGTATCGTTTTGAAGGCGACGAAACTTGCGAACCTCGATGCGGGCAGTGTGACATCGGTCTCAGGTACGACTGGCGGTGTAGTGGACATACAGTCCGACGTGCTGATCAACGCCGGCAGCATCAACGCCGATGGCGCACAGGGCGGCAGCGTCGTCGTTCAGGCACGCAATGTCTTGAGCGCCGGGCGCATCAGCGCCGATGGTGCGCAGGGCGTAGGGGGCGAGGTCAATGTCCAGGCTACCGGCCGTATCCTGCAAACGGCTGCCGCGCATCTGTCTGCCGATGGCGCAGCGGGTGGCGGCAAGGTGACGCTGCAGGCTGCCGACCGCGTATTCGGTTCGGGTGCGTTGACAGCAATCGGGCAGGGCGCGGGCTCGACAGGTGGCGAGATCAAGGTGCTTGCCAACGACATTGTGCTGCTCGGCGCGAGAATCGATGCATCCGGCGATGCCGGTGGCGGCACGGTGCTCGTCGGCGGCGATTTCCAGGGCAACAACCCCGCCGTCCAGAACGCCACCACCAACGGGATCAATTTTTCGACCACGATCAACGCGGACGCGAGGACCACGGGCGACGGCGGCAAGGTCATCGTCTGGTCGGACAACGATACCAAGTTTTACGGCACGGTTTCCGCGCGGGGCGGCACGCAGTCCGGCAACGGCGGATTCATGGAGATATCCGGCAAGGAGACGCTCACCATGGGCGGCTTCGCTGAGGCGGGCGCGCCGAACGGCAAACCGGGAACGCTGCTGCTTGATCCGAAATTTATTGTAATCGATGCGGCGGGTGGTGGAGGCTTGGCGAGCTTCCTTCTCGCCGATCCCAATCCAGGCGGTGGCGACGGGTTTGCGGATCAAGTTGTCGTGTTGCCCAACGACAATGTCGTTGTGACCAATTCTCAAGACGATTTCATTGGGCCGGGGTCGAATACTGGCGCCGTATACCTCTTCAACGGCACAACAGGCGCGCTGATTTCGAGTCTGATTGGCTCATCGGCGGACGATCTTGTGGGCAGTGGTGGAATCACGGCGCTCAGTAACGGTAACTACGTGGTGCATAGCAATGTCTGGAACAACGGCGCGGCGGCAGATGCCGGGGCAGTCACATGGGGTTCGGGCACGATCGGGGTCAGCGGAGCAGTCTCATCCGCCAATAGCCTGGTGGGCACGACGTTGAACGACAGCGTAGGCATTGGCGGGATCACGGCGCTCAGCAATGGCAATTATGTAGTAAACAGTAAATGGTGGAACAACGGAGCGGCAACGCTGGCAGGGGCCGTCACCTGGGGTTCGGGCACAACCGGGGTCAGCGGGGCGATCACGGCGGCCAACAGTCTGGTGGGCGCCACGGCGGGTAACCTGGTAGGCGACAGCGGAATCACGCTGCTCAGCAACGGCAACTACGTGGTGAACAGTTACCAATGGGACAACGGTGCGACAGCCAATGTGGGTGCGGTCACCTTCGGCAGCGGCACGGTCGGAGTCTCCGGCGCGGTTTCTTCTGCAAACAGCCTGGTAGGCACGACGGCGAATGATCTGGTCGGCTTCGGCGGCGTCACTGCGCTTACTAACGGCAACTATGTGGTTAACAGCCCGGCCTGGAAAAACGGTGCGGCGACTGCCGCCGGGGCGGTGACGTTTGGCAGTGGCACGACAGGCATCTCTGGCGCGGTGTCGGCTTTGAACAGTCTGGTGGGCACGACGGCGAATGATCAGATCGGAAGCGGCGGCATTTTTGGCGGCGGTGGCGTCACGGCGCTTACGAACGGCAACTACGTTGTGACCAGCTTGGTCTGGGATAACGGGGCGGCGATCGACGCCGGGGCAGTCACCTTCGGCAGCGGCACGACGG
>JAQBGW010000163.1:0-11907 GCA_032128415.1 Betaproteobacteria bacterium
TTGGACAGCGCGAAGATGATCGGCCGGTCGTTGATTTTTGCCATTTCCTCCAGCACTGCCCGCGTAAAGGTTCCACCGACCGCAGAAACCCCGATGATCGCCGACGGTTGGAGCGCCTTGATCGCGCCCAGCAGATCAACCACCGGCGCGTGTTCATGCGCATAGTTGAGCTTGTGGTGGGCCAGGTCGGTCCGGCTCTGCACTACCAGCCCTTTCGAATCGACCAGCCAGCATGAACGCCGTGCCGTCTCGAGCGTCATACCCTGCGCCACCATCGCCGAAGCAATCAGGTCCGCGATGCCAGTCGCCGCCTCCCCTGCGCCGAGAAACAGCACCTTCTGGTCAGTCAACTTCGCACCCGTAATGCGCAATGCCGAAAAAATGCCGGCCAGTGCCACGGCGGCAGTGCCCTGGATGTCATCGTTGAAGCTGCTGACACGATTCCGATATTTTTCGAGCAACCGGAACGCATTATGGTTGGCGAAATCCTCGAACTGGATCACCACACCGGGGAACACCTCCTGTGCCGCAACAATGAATTCCTCGACAAACTCGTCGTAGGCTGCGCCAGTCACGCGCTTCTGGCGCAGACCGACATAAAACAGATCATTGCGCACCGCATCGTTGTTGCAGCCCACATCCAGCGTCACCGGCAGACACAACCGCGGATGGATGCCGGCGCAGGCGGTGTACAGCGACAGCTTGCCCACGGGAATGCCCATGCCATGGGCACCGAGATCGCCCAGGCCCAGGATACGTTCACCATCGGTCACCACAATGATCCCCGCCTCGTAGGGCCAGTTGCGCAGTATCCGGGCGATATGCCCGCGATCATTGATGCCGATGAACATGCCGCGCGGCCGCTGAAAAATCTGCCCGAACCTTTGACAGGCCAGCCCTACCACCGGGGTATAGACCAGCGGCTGCATCTCATCGATGTGATCGACCAATATCCTGAAAAACAGGTCTTCGTTACGGTCGTGGAGTGCATTCAGCGCGACAAACTTGTCCAACGGATCAGACAGCTTGCGAAAAGTCACCAGAAAGCGCTCGGCCTGCTCGGTCTGGCTGTGCACATGCGGCGGCAGCAGCCCGCGCAGCCCGAGTGCATCGCGCTCCCGCTCCGTGAACCCGGTACCCCTGTTCAGCAACGGATCGCGCAGCACTTCCAACCCCCGTACATCCCGGGGCGTTCTGCTGCCTATACCCGCGGAATCGGCCTTACCCATAATGTTCTCCTCTGGATTCATGACCGCCTGCCAGCAACGATCCTGTTTTCCGGCATCTTTCCCTGATCAGGCCCGTCAGACTTTGATCCGGGTCATATATCAGTGAAAAAGCCGAGGCCTTGCCGCTCCGCTCACGGCACCAGGCGAGGAGTTTCGCTCCGGCCTTTAGCCCGGATCGCGGCCAGCACTTTCTCGGCAGTCGCAGGCAGCGAAGTGATGCGTACGCCGACTGCGTTGTGAATCGCGTTCATGATCGCAGCGGCTGTGGGCACTGAAGTAGGTTCACCCACGCCCTTCGCGCCGAACGGGCCGGTTGGGTCGTAATTTTCCACGATGTCCACCTCGATCTCCGGCATGTCGAGACTGGTCGGCATGATGTAGTTAGTGAGGTTGGGATTGAGTTGCCGGCCCGCCGCGTCAAACAGCATTTCCTCCTGCAACGCAAAACCGATACCCATCGAAATACCGCCTTCGACCTGTCCTTCCACCAGCATCGGGTTGATGGCCGTGCCGCAGTCATGCGCGGCAACGATGCGCAACACTTCCACTTCGCCGGTCTCGTCGTCCACGTCCACTTCCGCGATCTGGGTCGCGTAAACATAGGTGCTGAAAGGTTTGCCCTGCCCGGTTTCGGGATCCATCGCCACGGTGGGCGGATTCCACGAGGCGCTGCCGATTGCCGGCTGCCCCATCACCACCTGCGCATGGCGCGCCACCTCGCTGATCGGTAGGCTGCGCTGCGGGAAGCCCTTCACCTGGATTTTGCGGTCGCGCGCTTCCAACTGGTCAGCTCGAACTCCAAGCAGCGGCGCCGCAACCTCAAACAGAATTCCCTTCGCCTTCTCCGCAGCAAGCCGGACCGCGTTGCCGGTGACATAAGTGGTGCGGCTCGCGATCGCACCGGTATCCATAGGCGTCGTATCAGTGTCGCCCGATACGACATGCACATCGTCAGTGGCGATCCCGAGTTCTTCCGCAGCGATCTGGCCCAGCACCGTGAGCGAGCCCTGCCCGGTTTCCACCGTGCCGGTGAGCACGGTCGCGGTGCCATCCTCGTTGACCTTGATCATCGCAGCGCTGGGATTGGCTGCGACCGTGAAACCGATCGGGTACCACATGCAGGCGATGCCACGTCCGCGTCGCTTCACGACCGCTCCTCCAGCCAGCCAAATCGCGCCACCGCCTTGTCGAGCGACTCCTTGACGACAACGCTGTGCAACACCTGACCGGTGGGACTCAGCGAGCCTTCTCTGAACACGTTCATCATGCGAATGTCGAGCGGATCGATCTTCAGCGCCGCGGCGATATCGTCCATGTGCGATTCGTAGGCAAAGCACACTTGCGGGGCACCGAAACCGCGCATGGCGCCAGTCATCGTCTTGTTGGTATAGACCACAAAGGCCTCCACGTGCAGATTCTCGATGTTGTATGGACCAACAGACAGGATCGCCGCCTTGCCGAGCGTCGTTTCGCTCCACGAGCAGTAGGCACCGCCGTCCAGCACCAGACGCACCTTGCGGGCGACGATCTTCCCTTCTTTCGTCACACCGGTTTTGTAATCCATGACAAACGGATGGCGCGTTGTCGTCGCTGTGAATTCCTCAACCCGGGTATAAATGCCCTTGACCGGACGGCCGGTCTTCTTCGACAGCAGTGCCAGCACCGGCTCTTGCGTAATCTCGTTCTTGCCGCCGAAATTGCCGCCAACGATGGTGCTGATCATGCGGATGCGGTTGATCGGCATCTGCAGTGTGCGCGAAATATCGCTACGTGCCAGCGTAATCCGGCCGACCGAGCACCAGATCGTTACGCGGCCATTGGGATCCCAATCAGCAATCGCCGCATGCGGTTCCAGTGGCACATGTTCGACCATCTGGGTGCGGAAGCGCCCTTCGAATATGTGGTCGGAAGCGGCAAAGCCCTTCTCCATGTCACCTCTGCGGATTACTTTGGATGCATAGATGTTGCTCGCAGGCGGGTGTACCTGGATCGCGCCATCCAGCATCGCCTCCAGCGGATCGAATACCGCGGGTAGCGCCTCATACTCAACCGTGATCTTCTCCAACGCCTCGTTGGCGATCTGCTCGGTGACTGCAGCCACTGCCGCAACGCCATCACCGGCGTGGAAGACCCGCTCTGCGGCCAACACCGGTTGATCCTGCAACGACGGGCCGAAAGAATTGACCGGAATATCACGCCCCGTCAACACCGCCATCACGCCCGGCATGGCTTCAGCCGCGCTGGTGTCGATGCTAATAATGCGCGCCGAGGCAATACCAGCACGCTTGATCCGTGCATGCAGCATGCCGGGGAAGGAAAGGTCGCCGGTATAGCGAGTCTGGCCGAGCCCGTGCAGGCGACCATCCGGGCGCGTGGCGCGCTGGCCGACCGCGGGCGTCTGCTGCCGCGCCTCGGGAATCAGCACTTCGATTGGGTATGGCGCCAGCGGCACGACCGCAGGCAGCCGCGATGACACATCTGCCGGATGCAGCGTCTGCGGTGCAGGCTGCTTTTGCCGTTCTGCTGTCTTCGTTTTGCGAATTGTCATCCGTTCCTCGCTCGATAATGATTTCGTAACTGATGCCGGGCACATTCGTGAAGGCAAGTCATGTTTACTTCGCTTGCTCCGCGCGCATGACCTGTGCAGCCTCACTCACCGCCTCTATCATCTTGGTATAACCCGTACACCGGCACAGGTTTCCTGCAAGCGCATCGCGAATTTCCGGCACCGTGGGTTGCAGATTTTCGTCAAGCAACGCCTTCGCCGCGAGGATCACGCCCGGTCCACAGAAGCCGCACTGCAGCGCAGCGTGCTTCTCGAAAGCCTGCTGGAGCGGATGCAGCCGCTCGCGCGTCGCAAGCCCTTCAATCGTCAGCACGTCGCGACCTTCGACCTGGCCTGCGAGCATCAGGCAGGCGTTGACTGCCAGACCGTCCACGATGACGGTGCAGGCCCCGCAATCTCCCACATCGCAACCGAGTTTGGCACCGGTCAGGTTTAAATACTCGCGCAGCATCAGTAGCAGCGTCGTTTCCGGAGGCACCGACGCCGATCGCGTCTCGCCATTGATGCGCAGGGTCACATTAATCAATTGGCACCACCTTTGTGTCTAGTCTCTGCCAGCATACATGCACCTTCCAGTGAACGCTTGACGAGCACGGCGATCAAATCACGCCGATAGTCGGCCGATGCACGGAAATCACTGATCGGCTTGGCCTCGCTGGCTGCGATCCGCCCAGCCTCGGCCATGGCTTCAGGCGTCACCGCCCTTCCCGATAGATATGCTTCCGCCTGTGGTGCGCGAATAATTGTCGGCGCAACAGCACCAAGCGCAATACACGGGTCGACAAATACGTGAGTCTTCTGATCAACCCAGCAGCTTGCCGCAGCATTAACCAGCGCCAGCGCCTGCCCCTTGCGCAGCCCGAATTTGCGGAAAGCGGTGGGTTTGTCCAGATTCTTCTTGGGGATGACAATTGCAACAAGCAGTTCGCCGGAACGGAGTGCCGTCTTGCGTGGGCCCACAAAAAACTCCAAGAGGGGCAGTTGCCGCTCACCTGCGGGGCCGGCAATGGTGACGGTAGCCTCAAGCGCGACAAGCGCCGGGCCACTGTCAAGTGAAGGCACGGCGGTCACAAGATTGCCGCCGAGCGTGCCAAGGCTGCGGGTCTGCAAGGCGCCGATACTGTGCGCCGCATCGATCAGCGCAGGAAACATTTCCTGGATCACTGCCGAGCGCATGATTTCTGCGTGCGTCGCCAGCGTGCCGATGACGAGTCCCTGTTTAGTAACAGCAATACCTTTGAGATCCGCAGCACGGGTGATATCCACAACTACGGACGGCGTATGCGACGACGACTTGAGATCCGCCAGCAGATCAGTGCCGCCGGCCAGCACTTTGGCCGTGGCCCCATGCTGCACAAGCAGCGCTACGGCTTCCTTGGTATTGGCAGCGGAAAAAAACTCGAAAGCTTTCATATGGCTCGGCCGGTCGCCCGGCCTTTCGACTCCATGCTCACGCACTGATGATGGAATGCGCCACTATTTTCAACTCTGAAATAGCGCCCCTCTGCTACTGCTTATTATGCATGAAGAAATAGCTGCTCGCTTGCAGCAGCGCCAACACGTTGTCCGGGTCGATGCTCTCAGTACACGCCAGGTAGGTGACGCCTTCCTCCTCGATCAGATGCCCTTGCCTGGCCAGTAATCTCAAGATTCGTTTGATGATGTTGTCGAGCAGGATTTGCAGCTGTGCTTGGCTGGGGGCCGTGGCTTCATGGAACACCGGCGCGCGGTTGACCGTACTGCGGCTAAAGGATACATTGCGCGTTCGCGAAACGGGCGGTTTGGCGTTGTTTTATCTGCGGCTGGCGAGCCAGTGAACGCGCCGCAGTTTTGCTACGCGATGTTCCCGCCTTCTTGCTGCTAAATATGCCCTGATCCAGATGGTTTCCCCAGAACGCCTGTCAAGCAATGTTTTGAATGAGCTATCAGACACGGCGTGGTATCGCCAGCTATGGCCGCGCTTTTTCCGGCTGTTCTGGCTCAAAAGCAGCGGCACGACGCTCATCATGTTTTTGTTTTTTGCCGCCTATTTTCACGTGCTGAGACACCCGGCCTATGTGCCGGCCATCATGCCGGTAACCGCAATTGACGCGCTGGTGCCGTTTTATCCGCCTTCGCTGTTGATCTATGCATCGTTGTGGATTTACGTGCCGCTGGCACCGGCGCTGTTGCTGGGCCTGCGCGAACTGCTCAACTACGGCTTGTGGATCGTCGGACTTTGCTTCAGCGGTTTGCTGATTTTCTATTTTTGGCCGACCGCACTGGCGTCCCATGGCATCGATCGCGCTCAATTCTGGGGCTTCGATATTTTGCACGGCGTCGACGCGGCGGGGAATGCCTGTCCGTCGCTGCATGTGGCGACGGCGGCGTTTTCATTTTACTGGTTGGACCGCGTGCTTAAGGAGATGAATGCCGGTGTCCCGGGGCGCGCCTTTAACTTGCTGTGGTTTGTCGCGATTGCTTATTCGACCATGGCCACCAAACAGCATGTGTTCCTGGATGTGGCGGCGGGACTTGCCTTTGGCACGGCATTTGCGCTGCCTTCGCTGTGGTGCCGCAAAGCAGTCAGTTGGCAGGACTATCAGCGACAGCGCGTCAACAGGTAAAGCGGGTGGCGATCAACACCGCGTTATTGCCGCCGAAGGCGAATGAATTGGACATCACGGCGTGCAGATTGTCCGCGCGCCGCGCCTTGTTCGGCACGTAATCCAGATCGCATGCCGGATCCGGCTTGTGCAGGTGCGCGGTCGGCGGTATGACATTTTCCCGCAGCGCCATCAGCGCAGCGATGAATTCAACGGCGCCGGTGGCGCCCATCACGTGACCGTGCAGCGCCTTGGTCGAACTCACCGGAACACGCATGGCCGCCGCGCCGAAGGCCGCTTTAATGGCGTCGGATTCGGTGAGGTCGCCAGCGGCCGTCGCCGTGCCGTGGGCGTTGATGTAACCGATGTCATCGGGCTTGAGCGCAGCGTCATCCAGCGCCATGCCCAGGGCGCGGGCTTGTCCTTCGGCGGATGGTTTGGTGATGTGGGACGCATCGCTGGTGGAACCGAAGCCGGCGAGTTCGGCGTAAATGGTTGCACCGCGCGCGACCGCCGATTCAGCTTCTTCCAGCACCAGCGCGCCTGCGCCTTCACTCAGTACAAAACCGGACCGATCCGCAGCAAACGGGCGGCAGGACGAACCCGGGTTGGCAGCGTCTTCCCGCGCCAGCGTTTGCAATGCCTGCCAAGCTTTAAGCGAACCCAGCGTGAGCAGTGAATCGGCGCCACCGGCAATGGCGCAGTCGCAGTAGCCGTTGCGGATGGCGCGCAGCGCTTCGCCGATGGCGATGGCGGCCGAGGCGCAGGCGACGGAATAGGTGTATGCCGGACCGGTGAAGCCGGTGTCGAGTGAAATTTCCGAGGCTGCGGCGTTGTTCATGGTCATCACCACGGTCGAGGGTTTGAGGCGCGCCTTCGCCACGTGGCCGAGCGAACGTCGATACGATTCTTCCATGGTGCCCGCGCCGCCCAGGCCGGTGCCCCAGTACACGGCGGCGCGCGCTTTGTCGTTCACCACGAGTTTGGCGTCGGCGATCGCCTGCCGCGCCGCGAGCAGTGCGATCAGGGTGGTGCGATCCAGGGTACCGAGACGCATCGGCGTGAATCCCGCAGTTGAAAACGGCGGAATCTCCCCGGTCAACCAGCAGGTTGTGTCTTCCGGGAATACTCTAGAGTGGCGGCCGATGCCCGAACGGGCCGCGACCAAGTTGGCGAAAAAGGTTACCGGATCGTTCCCGCAGGGGGACATGATGCCCAAGCCGGTCACGACTACCCGTTTCATGCGGTGTCCGTTTTGGCTGGCAGGCCCCCTTGCTTCGCGGCCACGAGTCGGTCGATTTCGTTGACGAGATCCTGCACTGTGCGCAATTCAACGCGATCTGACGCCTCGATTTTGTATTTTTCTTCCAGCAGGAATATAAATTCAACCGTCGAGAGCGAATCGATATTCAGCGATTCCAGCGTCGCTTCGGGCGTGATGAGGGTTGGGTCCAACTGAAACTGCTCAATAATCATCTCGCGAATCGTATCGAACGTTTGCATTGCGTCCTTCTCCTGAATTTAGTGTGGGCAGCAGCATTAGATGAGGCAGGCTATGGCGGTTCCCGTCCCATATCACCCGCGTCAGTTTAACCCAGTTGCATCGCGCGGCTCGTGATCACGCAAGTGATGCGATTCGCTGCGCTCACACCGGCGCCTCAGCGCTTGCCCGCATGCTCCGGAAACTGTGTCGCTGACAATGTGCCGCGGGCCACTTCCGCCGGCGCTTCATCGTTGGGAAAATTAAGCTCAACCTTGTTGCCCACCGGGTCACGCAGGAACATCTGGAATCCGGCATTGGGCACGTTCTGTTCATCGAACTTGATACCCAGTTCATTCAGGCGCGCACGGAAATCCTGTACACCCTTGACGTCATACGCGGTATGGTCATAACTACTGCGAGTTTCATCGAGTCCGGACCAATCGGACTTGAAGCGGGACACCACATGCACCAGCGGATGATCGCCGCAGTACAACCACAATCCCTCATTCGGGAAAGCCGGCCTCGGGCCGACTTTCAATCCCAGACCTTCGCAGTAGAATTTTTCGATGGCCGGCAGATCACTGCTGCGACAACCGATGTTGATATGGTGAATACCCTTGATTTGCATGGCACACTTCTCCTGTGATCTTTCTCCTGATGCTTTCAATCATATAGCATTGGCCCATCCGACTCAGCCCGCACTCCATACCGTGAAACCCGCTTTATGAACCCCGTTTTATGAAACCCATCATCATCCGCCTCGGCGGCTACCAGAAGCCCGCCTCCATCCACACCCAAGCCTGCGTGCGCTTTGGCGAGGTGCTGCGCGAGAAACTAGGTGACCGCATCGATTTTCAGTTCGTGCCAGACATCATTGCGCTGGGCCGCAAATCCGGCGATCTGCCGAAAATGGTCGAGAGCGGCGAATTGACAATGTGCTACATCTCATCATTGCGCTTCGCGCAATGGGTGCCGCCGCTGAAAATTTTTGATCTGCCGTTCCTGATGCGCGACCGCGCCACCGCCTATCGCGCGCTCGACGGCACACTGGGCAAGCGGCTGCGTGAGCAACTGCTGGCGAAATCACCCTACCGGCTGCTCGCCTACTGGGACAACGGCTTCCGCCATTTCAGCAACAAAGTGCGGCCCATCCACACCCCCGCCGACTGCAACAGCCTCCGCATCCGCCACCAGATGAGCGCACTGCAGGGCGAATCACTGCGCCTGATGGGCTTCGAACCCATCGCCGAGGACATCAAGATCTTTATTGAGCAAATCGCCAGTGACCGTTTCGACGGACAGGACAACCCGTTGACCAACATCGTCAACTTCGACGTGCATAAGCACCACCGCTACATCACCCTGTCCGGCCATGTTTTCGGCGTCGCCTGCCTGATGTGCAACCGCGCCGAATACGATTCATGGCCGGCTGACGTGCAGAAAGCGGTGGAAACCGCCGCAGCCGATGCGACCATACTGCAGCGGCGGCTGGCCGCTGCGGAAGATGAGGCAATGCTGAAACGGCTGGATCCTGCGGAGAACGAGGTGGTGACGCTCACTGCTGCAGAGCATCAGGCCTTTGTCGCCGCGGTGAAGCCGGTGACGGACAAATACCGGAAAGAGCTTGGGGATGAGTGGTTTGGGTTGTTGACGGATTAACGTTCGCCTACAGCGGCGCCCGCTTGCGGGCGTCCGCTGCAAGGCGTTGTTAGCCCGCCGCTCGTCATGCTAGAACTCGCCGTGGTAGTTACGCACCGCCAGCGTCGCGACACGCACGAAACCAAGGAACGGAGCTTCGAGGCTCACCACACATCCCTGCAGCGTTATTCCGGGCAGATTCGCTGCTGTCGCCATCGCCATGCTTTGTTGATTGATGTTCTTAGCGAGGTCCCCGTCGTGGTGGATGACTGCGTTTCGAACTTGAGCGAGTGCATCCATGCTTGCTCTGTTAATTCCTCGGGCACCGTAACTAGTTTTTGGAGGCGCGGGATGGCCGACGACAAAGGTGTCAAAGTCCGCACTATTCGCACCCGGCTTGTTCCAAGAATAGGCGCCGTCCTCCCCCTCAAGATAGGCCAGGCAACCAGCAAGGTAGAACGCGCAGCCATGATGAATCAGGACTGGCTGTTCGGCTGCGAACTTTCCCCTAAGCGCACCATCAGGCCCGTCGCGAAAAGCTCTCCCGAACAATCCGCTTATCCGTCTAAGGTGAACCAGAAGTTTGGTTCTATCGGGCATTGTGTCCGTAGCTGATCAGTGAACAGAGGTGGCGGGCTAAGGTGATTTAGACCGCAAAAGTGTCGGATAACATGGGCGCCCAATCATCGAACACTTATTCAAGGCAAACAATTTTCTCTGCCTATTCATTTGGTTGCGAAATCAGCAGCCTCGATTATGGACAAATAACAAAACCAGAAAATCCGCCGTGAGCCACTGTAACCTGTTGATTTAATTAAATAATTCATTACAGGCGTTTTCATAACGTGTTGTTTTTATTGCTATTTTGTGAAAGCGCTCGCCAGCGACTGCACCTGCATCACCCGCGCCTTGGCCCCGTCTTGTTCGCCTTCCCGTACCACTTCATGATCTGCTCGCCGTTCCAGAACACCACGCCCTTTTCCTTGCGCAGTTTGCGGAACACGCGTTCGACGGTGTTGATCCGGTGCGGCACGCCGGAGATGTACGGATGCAGCGCGATGGCCATGATCTTGGCGCGTGTCTTGCCTTCTTCGTAGAGCCGTTCGAACTGGTCAGCGCAGCGTGATTCAAATTCAGCGGCGGCGTGGTGCTGCACCATCATCATCGCGATGTCATTGAGTTCCAGCGAATACGGCATGCCGAGCACGTCGCCGTGCGCGGTCTTCACCGTGACCGGCTCGTCGTCAACCAGCCAGTCCGCGATATATTTGATGCCTGCTTCGGCGAGGTAGTCCGGGGTGTACAGCGTCTCGGTCAGTCCCGGCGACAGCCAGCCCACCGGCGCCTTGCCGGTGAATGACTTGATCTGCTTCACCGTGCGCCGGATCATCGCCCGCTGGTCTTTTTCGACATGGGTGGGCTGCTGGTCCCAGGAATGGCCGACGAATTCCCAGCCCGACTTCAGCGCCGCCTCGGCGACGCGCGCATAGTCCTTGCACACGCGGCCATTGGTGAACAGCGAACCCTTGATATCGAGTTCATCAAACATCTTTTGCAGCCGCCAGTAGCCGACGCGCATGCCGTATTCGTGCCACGCCCAGTGCGCAAAGTCCGGCAATCGCGCGATATGCGTGGGCGGCGGCAGCACCTGCCGCGGCATCGGGCGCGCGATGTCCCACACTTCGACGTTGATCACCGGCCACACCACCAGCCGCACGCCGGCGGGCAGTTTCAGCGGCGGACGATCGATGATCGGGACATAGGGCAGGCGTTTCGAGGGGATCATGGCGGCTCCGGATTGAAGTACAGTTCACTTCGGATTATAGCGACGCCCCGCTGCCATTGAGCACGCCCCGGCATTGCACTACCATCGCGGCTCACCCCGCTCAAGGAATGCCGATGGACCTGCCCTGCCTGCCGCCGATCGCCGCCACCCGTCCGCCGAAAATCGCCACGCCCGCCGGCGCCTGCGATACGCATTTCCATATCTTCGGGCCGGCCGCGCAGTTTCCGTTCGCCGCGAAGCGCTCGTACACGCCGGACGATGCGCCGCTGGAGAAGCTGCTCAATATGCTCGACACACTGGGCATGGCGCGCGGCGTGGTGGTGCAGGGCCATCCCTATGCCACCGACAACAGCGTGGTACTCGATGCGCTGAAACGCCAACCCAAACACCTGCGCGGCACCGCCATCGTCACGCCGGACACCGGGCGCGACACGCTCAAAAGCATGGCCGAAGCGGGCGTGCGCGCGCTGCGCTTCCATCACATGCCGCACGGCGTGGGCTTCAGCCCGCTGGGCATGCAGTCGTTCAAGAAACTCACGCCGCTGATGGCCGACACGGGTCTCCATGCGCAGTTCATGATGGATGCCAATGCGCTGGACAGCGCGCTGCCGTTTTTCAAA